>JAFLEB010000187.1 GCA_017302075.1 Lysobacterales bacterium | reverse complement strand
GGCCGGCGGTGGTCGCGCGCCCGGCGCGGCCCGCGCGATCGCCTCGCGGTCGGCGTCGGAGGCGCCGAAGGTGCGCAACTCCAGGGTGCTCTGTCCGCTGCCGCCTTCGAACACCGCGCGGCGGGGCTGCACCTCCACCAGGCGCCACCCGGCCACGCCCTCGGGCGACTTGCCTACCTGGACCCGCTGCGACTCGCCGCCACCGGTCGGCTGCAGGATGGCGAGCTGCACCTGCGGGCTGATCAACACGCCGGTGAGCACGAAATCCAGCGACTGCGCCGGTGCCGCGCCGTCGCTGCCTTCCGGCGAGGTGGCGAGGAACGCGCGCGGGCGACGGTCGGTGGTGAACAACGGCCGTGCAGCGGCCTCGCCGTACTGCGACAGCGGCCCGATCCGGTCGGGCACGGCGGGCTTGGACACCGGCAGTGCGCCCGGTGGGTCCGCCTGCGCGGGGGCGATGTGTCCCCCCATCCCGGCGAGCGCGGCCACCCACGCAAGGATCGCCCAACCCGCGAACGCCGCCAGCAACCAGGCCAACGGCCCCGCCCGTTCCAGGCGCTGCGGCAGGGTGCGCTCAGCCACGCGGCACCTCGCCTTCGCCAGCCGCGACGGCTGGTCGCAGGTAGCCGTACAAGTTGAAGCTGACGTCGAGGCCGCCTTCCTGCGGCAACGCATTCCCGGGGATCGCGATGTAGCGCTGCGCGGTGATCCCCAGCGCGTCGACGAACAGGTAGGGACGGGCGGACTCGAGGGCATGCAGGACCGCCAGGGTCTCCGCATTGCCGCAGCGCAGGCGCACCGCCACCGCGACCTGTCGGTAACGACCCGTCGTTGACTCGTCCTGGATCGGGGCACGGTTGGTGATGGCGCACCCGCGTTCGCCGGGGCTGACCTCGCCGATCACCCGCTCCAGGCGCTGGATCAACGCGGCCGTCGCCAATTCGGTGGTGGGTTCGGCAAGGAACCCGCCAGCGACGCCGCGCGCATCGACCTGGGCAAGCCGCTGCTCGATCTGCGGTTGCTGCGCCAGCAGGCCACGCACGCGCGCATCACGCTCGCGCAAGGCCTCGATCCGCGCATCCGCCTCCTGCAGCGGTCGGGTGAACATCGGGTGCACCACGGCCAGGTACAGGAGGGCCACGACCGCCGCGAGCAGCCCCAACGCCAGCCAACGATCGCGATCAGCGCGCTGCACGGGGGCGTTCCTCCGGGGTCGCGGCGTCGCTGAGCTTGGCATCCAGGGTGAAGCGATCGCTGCGGGTTCGCGGATCCTGTTGCAGGGCGCCGCTCAGCGCGGGCGCACGCCATTGGCGCGCGCCTTCCAATTTGCCGACGAGGGCGGCCGCCTGGTTCGACAGGCCGACCAGGGTGAGCTGGTCACCGTCGACCGACAACTTTTCGAGATAGGTGCCATCGGGCAGCCGACGCGCCAGTTCATCCATCACCTCGGCCACCGATGGACGCGCATTGCGGAGCCCTTGCAGGTAGGCGCCGCCCTCGACCGCATCCACCAGCCGCTGGCGTTGCTGGGCGACGCCGCGAGCCTGGGCACTGCGCTGCGCCACCTCGCGCTCGAGCGCCTCGGAGGCCGCGCGGCGGTTGTCCAGCACCTGGGCCAGGGCCAAGACCAGGGCCAACACCCCCACCCCGGCGAACGCCAACGACCAGGCCCAGCCGACGCGCCGCGTGCGGTGGCGCGAGGCCGGCGCGAGCAGGTTGACGCCGAGCGGCCGACCATCCGCAGCGGCGAGCTCGACCCCCGCAAGCCCGTCTGCCACGCCGGGCAGGCGCCCCAGGGCGGCATCGAAGCGGCTGCGCGGCACGACCACCAGTTCGGTCTCCAGCTGGCCGTCTTCGCGGGTACGCAGCAGCCGGCCGTCGTACACCACGTCGGCGGCCGCGAACGGCGTCTGCCGCTCGATCTCGAAGCCCAGCACATCGCGCAAGCGTTCGCGCGCGGCGGCCGGCAGGACCAGCGTGCGCCGCAACCCGGCCTCCGCCGGCAGCAGGACCCAGCGCGGCAACGCGCGCCCGGCATCGGACAACAGCGTGGCGAACGGGTCCGCGCTGTTCGACCGGGGCGGCGGCACCGGCAACGCGGCGATGTCGCGGATGCCATCCGCGCCCTGGTGGCGAAGCAGCAGCAGGTCGTCGTCGGCCAGCTGCAGCAGGAGCCGATCGGAGGATGCCGCCAGCGCGCCGCGCCAAGCCGCGGGCAGCCACGCGGACAGGCCCCGGGCCCACCACGCGAGGAAACCGCGCATGCCGCGCCCCGCATCCTGCAGGCGCATGCGCGTGGCCGGCACCGTGCTCATGGCGCCAGCGCTCCGTCCTGCCAACGCAGGGGCGTGTATGTCGATCCCGGCAATCCGTTTCCCCCCACTCGGACGACGACCGAAAGGTGCGCACGGCGACCATCGGCGAGTCGTGCACGGCTGTCGATACTATACGTGCCGCTGCCACCCGGCGGCACCGCCCGGGGATCGACGGGCGCGCGCGGTGGCGCGCCCATCGCCGCCAGCACCAGCGGATCGGCGAAGCGCGCGTCGGGCAGCGGCGCACCCGTGTGGACGGTCAGGTGCGGGGCCGCCGCTGCCTGCAGCGCCGGCGTCATGCCGAGGACTTGCGCCAGTTCGGAGACCGTCTCGAACGGGGCGTCCTTCGCGCCCCACGCCAGGCCGGCCGCGGCATAGTCGGCATCCTCCGCGCCGCCCGCGGGCTGGGTGAGGGGGTCGCCATCGCGCCAATCCAGGATCGCCCCGGCCAGTCGGGTCGCCGCATCGCGGGGCTGGCCGAGACGCACGAAGAACGTCCCCAGCAACTCGGCGGAGGCTGCATTGAGGTCGATCTTGGCCGCTTCGTCGCGGACCTCGACCTCGACCTCGACCCCCGCGAACGACCACGCGTTGCGCCGGCCGTCGGCAGCCCAGCGGCGCGCCGGGTCCGGATCGAGCATCCGCGACACCGCGTACTCGACCCCTGCCCGCGCCGCTTCGGTGGCGACCAGCGCGCGCGCGTTGCCGTTGCCCTGCATGGACTCGATCCGGGCCGACAAGGCGTAGCCCGCCACCAGGGCGCTCAGCAGGAGCACCAGCCACATCACCATCAGCAACGCGGCGCCACGCGCGTGGGCGGTCATCGGCCGCTCCCCACGCCGTAGCTGGCGGCCATCGGGAGCCCGACCACGAGTTCAGGCCACGGCCCGGCGGCATCGGCGATCCGCACCCGCACTTGCAACGGCAGCGCCT
This sequence comes from Lysobacterales bacterium, assembly GCA_017302075.1. GTDB lineage: Bacteria > Pseudomonadota > Gammaproteobacteria > Xanthomonadales > Xanthomonadaceae > Thermomonas > Thermomonas mangrovi. The sequence goes on along the minus strand of JAFLEB010000187.1, from coordinate 437 downwards.
GCACGTCTTCCCACGCGCCGCGCCATTCGCCGGGCATGCCGTCCTTGCCCGGGCCGCGATACGCGAACTCCACCCGGCGCAACCCGTCGGCCAACGGTTCCGGCGGGCGCGCCCGCTGCTCGGCCACGGTCTGCCCGCCCATCACCATGCGGAAATCCACCTGCAGGCTGGCGCCGGTCGCCGTCAGGTCGTGCAGGTGCGGGCCGCCACGCCCCAGGTAATCCGGCAGGTCGGACACGAAGCGCATGCGTCGCGCATCGCCCTGGAAGCGCCTGGCCTGGCCGGTGGCCGAATCCAGCTCGAACACCATGCCCTGCGCACCGCCGATGCGCTGGCGCAGGAACATGGACACGGCGCGCATGCGCTCGTTGCGGGCGGCGAGCGCCTCGCCGCGCTCGATCGTGGCGCCGGCCGCGCGCACGGTGGCGAACGCGAGC
>JAFLEB010000186.1 GCA_017302075.1 Lysobacterales bacterium | reverse complement strand
CTGCGCCTTGATCTGCTTGATGCGCGCCTCGATGCCCGCGCCGTCGCCGGCGCCGTCGATGATGGTGGTGTTCTCCTTGCTGACCTGCACCTTCTTGGCGCGGCCGAGGTCCTTGATCGTCGCCTTCTCGAGCGACAGGCCCACTTCCTCGGAGATCACGGTGCCGCCGGTCAGGATCGCCATGTCCTCCAGCATCGCCTTGCGGCGGTCGCCGAAGCCCGGGGCCTTCACGGCGCAAACCTTGACGATGCCGCGGATGGTGTTGACCACCAGGGTCGCCAGCGCTTCGCCCTCGACCTCTTCCGCCACGATCAGCAGCGGCTTGCCGGCCTTGGCCACGCCCTCGAGGACGGGCAGCAGGTCGCGCACGTTGGAGATCTTCTTGTCGTGCAGCAGGATGAACGGGTCGTCCAGCTCGGCCTGCATCGACTGCTGGTTGTTGATGAAGTACGGCGACAGGTAGCCGCGGTCGAACTGCATGCCCTCGACCACGTCCAGCTCGTTCTCCAGGCCCGAGCCGTCCTCGACGGTGATCACGCCTTCCTTGCCGACCTTGTCCATCGCCTGCGCGATCAGGTCGCCGATGTTGGCGTCGCTGTTCGCGGAGATGGTGCCGACCTGGGCGATCTCCTTGCTGGTCGACGACGGCTTGCTGAGGTTCTTCAGCTCGCCCACGGCCGCGGTCACGGCCTTGTCGATGCCGCGCTTCAGGTCCATCGGGTTCATGCCGGCGGCGACCGCCTTCATGCCCTCGCGGATGAACGCCTGCGCCAGCACGGTGGCGGTGGTGGTGCCGTCACCGGCGTTGTCGGAGGTCTTGGAGGCGACTTCCTTCACCATCTGCGCGCCCATGTTCTCGAACGCGTCGGCCAGCTCGATTTCCTTGGCGACGGAGACGCCGTCCTTGGTGATGGTCGGCGCGCCGAAGCTCTTCTGCAGCACGACGTTGCGGCCCTTCGGGCCGAGGGTGGCCTTGACGGCATTGGCGAGCACGTTGACGCCGCGCACCATCTTGGAGCGCGCGTCCTCGCCGAAACGGATGTCCTTGGCAGCCATTGCGATTACCTCGAATTCAATTCAATGAGTAGGGATGTGCAGCGACGACGCGCGATCAACCGAGGATCGCGAACAGGTCGTCTTCCTTCACCACCAGCAGCTCGGCGCCGTCCAGCTTCACCTCGGTGCCGCTGTACTTGCCGAACAGGACCTTGTCGCCCACCTTCACCTGCGGGGCGCGGACCTGGCCGTTGTCCAGCACCTTGCCGGTGCCGACGGCGACGACTTCGCCCTTGATCGGCTTCTCGGTGGCGCTGTCGGGGATCACGATGCCGCCCGCGGACAGCTTCTCTTCTTCCATGCGCTTGATGACCACGCGGTCGTACAGCGGCTTGATGTTGGACATGGCAACCTCTGCAAATGGTTGATTGGAGTGGAAAAACCCGGAAATCTTAGCAGTCTCGGCTGGCGAGTGCCAAGGCGCGGGACGCGAACATCCCGCATCCGGGATGCGCGGGAGATGGGGGGCCGCCGCGGGCTTTCAAGGGGGCAGGCGGCATCCCGTACCCTAGGCCGCATGGACCTGCTGCTCTGCTTCTGCACTTGCCCCGACCACGCCAGCGCCGAGCGCCTGGCCAGCGCCCTGGTCGAGGAGCGGCTGGTCGCCTGCGCGACCCTGCTGCCCGCGGCGCGGTCGATCTACCGCTGGCAGGGTGCGATCGAACAGGCGGACGAGGTGCTGGTGCTGCTCAAGACCACCCGCGCCCGCTATCCCGCGCTCGAGGCCCGGCTGCCCGCGCTGCATCCGTATGAACTGCCGGAGCTGGTCGCGGTCGAATCCGCCGCCGGCCTGCCCGCGTACCTGCAGTGGGTAACCGCCGAAACCCGTCCGCTAGACTGACCCGATGACCCGACCCCTCCACCGCCTGCGCCGCTGGCTGGCCGCGCTCGCCCTGCTCGCCGGCGTCCCGGCGTCCGCTGCGGATGTCGCCCTGCCGCCCGTCGACCAGGTTTTCGTGCTGTCCGCGCAGGCCACCGCGCCCGACCGCATCGAGGTCCGCTGGAAGATCGCCGACGGCTATTACCTGTACCGCCACCGCACTTCGGTGAAGGCGGATGCGACGTTCGGCGAGGCGCGACTGGCCCTGCCCGATGGCGACAAGCACCGCGACGAATTCTTCGGCGACGTCGAGACCTACCGGCAGGCGCTGGTCGGGACCGTTGATGGGACCCCCGTGGCGGGCGCCACCACGACCACCCTGACCGTGAAGTACCAGGGTTGCGCCGATGCCGGGATCTGCTATCCGCCGCAGACCCGCACGCTGAAGGTCGCGTTGCCGCAGGCCGCGGCGACCGGCGCGTTCGGGCTCGGAGGCAAGCGCGGCGGCCTGTTCAGCGGCGGCGATGCCGTCCAGTCCGATGCGGCCCCGCTGCCGCCGGAGCAGGCCTACGCCAGCGAGGTGATCGCCCTCGACGGCAATACCCTGCTGCTGCGCCTGACCCCGGCGCCGGGCTACTACCTCTACCGCGACAAGCTCAGCGTCTCGTTGCAGGCCGGCAAGGGGCTGGCCGCCGCGCTGCCGCCGAAGGCGAGGATGCCGGCCGCGCGGGCCTACCACGACGAACACTTCGGCGACGTGGCGGTGTACTTCGACCAGGTCGAGATCCCGCTGCCGGTGTCGCGCAGCACCGAAGCCGCTGCCACCGGCACACTCGTGCTCGGACTGCAGGGCTGCCAGGACGGCGGCATCTGCTATCCGCCGATGACGCGTCGGTTGCCGGTCACGCTGCCCGCCGGCCGCCTCGCGGCCGCGCCTGCCGCGTCCACCAACGACGCCCCGTCGCCAGCGCCGGCATCGGAGCCAACCGCCGTCGCCGCCGTCGATGCCGCGCCCGCGGATCCGGCCATCGCGCGGCCCGATGCCACCTCGACCGCCGACGCATCGCGCCAGGCGCCCCCGACCCAAGGCCATGCCGGACTGCTCGGCTCCCTGCTGCTGGCGCTGCTCGGCGGCCTGATCCTCAACCTGATGCCCTGCGTGTTGCCGGTGCTGGCGCTGAAGGGGCTGTCGCTGGCGCAGAGCGGCGAAAGCCGGCAGCGCGCGCGCCGGCACGCGCTGGCCTACACCGCCGGCGTGCTCGCCAGCTTCCTCGCACTGGGTGCGCTGGCACTGGCCTTGCGCAAGGCTGGGCTGGCGCTGGGCTGGGGCTTCCAGTTGCAGCAACCGCTGGTGGTGGCCGGGCTGGGCCTGGTGGTGTTCGCGCTGGGCCTGAGCCTGTCCGGCCTGTGGCATGCCAACGTCGCGCTCGGCGCGCGCACCGGCGCCCTCCTCCAGCGCGAAGGCATGGCCGGCGACTTCTTCACCGGCGTGCTCGCGGTCGTGCTGGCGACACCATGCACGGCGCCTTTCATGGGCGCGGCCCTGGCCTATGCTTTCACCGGCCCGGCGCTCGGCGGTCTGCTGGTGTTCCTGGCGCTTGGCCTGGGCCTGGCCCTGCCGTTCCTGCTGATCGGCTTCGTGCCCGCGCTGGCCCGCCTGCTGCCGAAGCCCGGCGCGTGGATGGAGACCTTCAAGCAGTTCCTCGCATTCCCGCTGTACGCCACCGCAGCCTGGCTGCTGTTCGTGCTGGCCGCCTTGCGCGGCGCGGATGCGGTGTGGTGGTGGTCGCTGGCCGCGATCGCGCTGGCGCTGGCGGCCTGGGCCTGGACCCGCGCCCGCAGCGGCGGGTCCGG
>JAFLEB010000185.1 GCA_017302075.1 Lysobacterales bacterium | reverse complement strand
TCCAGGACGACCCGCAGACCGAGGGCATCATCATGGTCGGCGAGATCGGCGGCTCCGCCGAGGAAGAGGCGGCCGAGTTCATCAAGCAGTACGTGACCAAGCCGGTGGTCGGCTTCATCGCCGGCGCCTCCGCGCCGAAGGGCAAGCGCATGGGCCATGCCGGTGCGATCGCCTCGGGTGGCTCGGGAACGGCCGAGGGCAAGTTCGCAGCGATGGAAGCCGCGGGCGTGACCACGGTGAAGAGCCCCGGTGACCTGGGCGCCGCCATCGCCAAGCGCCTGGGAGCGGCTGCGAAGGCGTGATCGGGCTCGCGTGATGGGTGCTCGGGGGCTCGCGTACTCGCGTACGCCACGCCCCCTCCGCGCCTTCCCCGCGTCTCGCTGACGGCCTCTCGCAGGCCAGGTCGTTCTCACATGCAACAGGACGAAGCCGCCTCCGGGCGGCTTCGTCGTTCAGCGACGTTGCGCGGCGTTGACGCCGGGATCGGCATGGTGCGCCGATGCCGCCTGCCAAGCCCGCCGCCACCCCCGAAGTCGCCTCCGCCCGCGATGGCGGCCTGGTCTACGTGAGCGACGACCAGCCGGGCCTGGCCCGGCGCAAGGTGGGCGCGCATTTCCGCTACGTCGACGCGCAGGGGCGACCGGTGCGCGACGCCGCCACCCTGCAGCGGGTGCGCGCGCTGGCGATCCCGCCGGCCTACCGCGACGTGTGGATCTGCGCCTCGCCGAAGGGCCACCTGCAGGCGACCGGACGGGATGCGCGCGGGCGCAAGCAGTACCGCTACCACCCGCGCTGGCGCGAGGTCCGCGACCTCGAGAAGTTCGGCCGCATCGAGGCCTTCGGTGCCGCCTTGCCGCGGCTGCGCCGGCGCCTGCGCAAGGACCTCGCCCTGGCGGGCTTCCCGCGCCGCAAGGTGGCGGCGATGGTGGTCGCGGTGATGGCCGACACCCTGGTCCGCATCGGCAACGCCGGCTACGCCCGCGAGAACCGCTCGTACGGGCTGACCACGCTGCGCAACCGCCACGTGCGGTTCCTGCGCGATGGCCGCGCGCGCCTGCAGTTCCGGGGCAAGGGCGGCGTCGACCACGACATCGCGCTGGACGACCGCCGGCTGGCGGGGCTGCTCCGGCATTGCCAGCAACTGCCGGGGCAACACCTGTTCCAGTACCGCGACGACGACGGCGCCGTGCAGCCGGTCGACTCCGGCCTGGTCAACGACTACCTGCGCGAGGCGATGGGCGAGGCCTTCACCGCCAAGGACTTCCGCACCTGGGGCGGCACCCTGGCGGCGATCCGCCTGCTCGCCGAGATGCCGTGGGACGAGGCCGGCGCCAGCCAGCGGGCGATGGCGTCGATGCGCAAGTCGGTCGAGTCCGAGGTCGCCCGCCAGCTCGGCAATACGCCCGCGGTCTGCCGCAAGTCCTACATCGACCCGCGCGTCTATGCGGCATGGGAAAGCGGATGGCTGGCGCGTGCGTCCAACGGCGTGCGCGGACCACGGCAGTGGGAAGCGCTGGCGCTCAAGCTGCTGCGCCGGCGCAGCAAATGACCGGCGCGGCGGTCGCGGCTAGACTGCGCGCATGACCCTACGCATCGCGATGGCGCAGTTCGATTTCCCGGTCGGCGACGTTGCCGGCAATGCCACGCGCATCGCCGCCATGATCGCCGAGGCGCGCGACGCCTACGACGCCGACGTGGTGCTGTTCCCGGAGCTGGCGCTGTCCGGCTACCCGCCGGAGGACCTGCTGTACCGCCCGTCGTTCCTGCGCGACTGCGAGGCGGCGATGGCGCGCATCGCGGCCGCGGCCACCGGCATCGTCGCCATCGTCGGCTGGCCGCAGGCGGCGGGGGCGGTGGTCTACAACGCGGCCAGCGTGCTGCGCGACGGCGGCATCGCCCAGACCTACCGCAAGCGCGAGCTGCCGAACTACGCGGTATTCGACGAGCGCCGCTATTTCGACGTCGACCCGGACCGCGAGGATTGCGTGTTCGAGGTCGCGGGCGTGCCGCTCGGCCTGGTGATCTGCGAGGACCTGTGGTTCGCCGAGCCGATCGCCTCGACCGTGGCCCGGGGCGCGCAGCTGGTGCTGGTGCCGAATGCCTCGCCGTTCGAGCGCGACAAGCATGCCCAGCGCGATGCGCTGCTGGCGCAGCGGGTGCGCGAGACCGGCGCGGCGATCGCCTACCTCAACCTGGTCGGTGGCCAGGATGCGCTGGTGTTCGATGGCGCCAGCGTGGTCGCCGACGGCGACGGCAGCGTGCATCCGGCCGCGGCCGCGTTCACCGACCAGTGGCTGGTGGTGGACTACGACGCCGCCAGCCGCCGCTTTGCGCCGGTGCAGTGGATCGAGGATGGCGACGAGAGCCGCGATGCGCTGGCCTGGCGCGCGGTGGTGCGCGGCACCCGCGACTACTGCGCCAAGAACGGCTTCAAGAGCGCCTGGCTCGGCCTGAGCGGCGGCATCGACTCCTCGCTGGTGCTGGCGATCGCCGCCGATGCGCTGGGCCCGGAGAACGTCACCGCGGTGCGCATGCCCTCGCGCTACACCACCGGCCTGTCCAACGACCTCGCCCGGGAACAATGCGACGCGATGGGGGTGAAGCTGATCGCGCTGCCGATCGAGAAGCCGTTCCAGGGCTACCTTGATGCGCTCGCCGAGACGTTCGCCGGCCTGCCCGCCGACACCACCGAGGAGAACCTGCAGTCGCGCACCCGTGGCGCGCTGCTGATGGCGCTGAGCAACAAGTTCGGCGGGCTGCTGCTGACCACCGGCAACAAGAGCGAGTACGCGGTGGGCTACGCCACCATCTACGGCGACATGTGCGGCGGCTACGCGCCGATCAAGGACCTGTACAAGACCGAGGTGTTCGCGCTGGCGCGCTGGCGGAACACGGTCGGCGACCCGGTGGTGCCGCAGGCGGTGATCGACCGCCCGCCGTCGGCGGAGCTGCGCCCGGACCAGAAGGACGAGGACTCGCTGCCGCCCTACGACGTGCTCGACGCGATCCTGCTGCGGCACGTGGACCAGGAGCAGTCACGCGGGGAGATCGTCGCCGCGGGTTTCGACGCGGCCACCGTCGACAAGGTACTGAAGCTGGTGCGGATCGGCGAATGGAAGCGGCACCAGGCCGCGCCCGGGCCCAAGGTCAGCCGGCGTGCGTTCGGGCGCGAGCGGCGCTATCCGATCAGCAACGGGTATCGCGAGGGCTGACGCGCATCGCCCGCAACGAAACAGGGGGCCGATGGCCCCCTGCTTGCGTGTTGCCGATGGCGACGGGTCAGAGGTCGCCGGCGAACGGGTTCAGGCGGTTGTAGAAGCGGCTGTCGTGCGGCCACTTGCCGGTCAGCCAGGGGTGCTGCGGGTCGTTGGCCTCCAGCACGCGGCGGGCGTCCGCGGCCAGCTTGTCGTTGCCCATGCGCGCGTAGGACTCGCCGAGCAGGGCCACGGCATCGTTCTGGTACTCGCTCTGCGGGTAGGTTTCCAGCAGGTAGGTCGCGCGCTCGTTGGCGGCGATCCAGGCGCCGCGGCGCAGGTAGTACAGCGCGGTGTTGCGCTCGAAGCGGGCGAACTCGTTGCGCAGGAACACCATGCGCTGGCGGGCATCCGCGGCGTAGCGGCTGTTCGGGTAGCGGGTGGCAACGGTGCTGAAGTCGGCGTAGGCCTGGTTCGGCGCCTGCAAGTCGCGGTTGCTCATGTCGAGCTTGAACGCGCGGGCCATGAACACCGCGTTGC
>JAFLEB010000184.1 GCA_017302075.1 Lysobacterales bacterium | reverse complement strand
CGAGAGGACGGCGACAGAGCAGAGTTGCTGCTCGAAGATGTGGCGCAGAATTGGGATGATGGTGTCGACGCGGACTTCGCCGATGGACTGGAAAAATGCAAAGCATTCGCTGCGCAGGGTGTCGGCGGTGCCGCCCTGCAGCGCGCCGAGCAGGGGTTCCCAGGTGGCGGCCGCAGCGGCATCGTCGCCGGCCTGGCGCTGCGCGACGCCGAGGAACCAGCGTGCGCGTTGGTGGTCGGGGCTGGTCTTGAGCGCGGCCTGCAGCATGGCCACCGCCTCGGCGTCGAAGCGGCGATCCGGCGCGGCGAGGGCGCGCGACTGCGCTGCCTCGGTGAGGGCGTCGGGATCGGCCGGCGCGAGGCGCGCCGCGCGTGCGTAGGCATCGCGCGACTTGGCGAGCTCACCCTGGCGCTGGTAGGCCATGCCCAGCAGCATCCAGCCTTCTTTTTGGCCGGGATCGCGCGCCAGCGATCGCTCGAGCTGGGCGATCGCTTCGCCGATGGTTTCCGGCGCGCGCAGCGCGGCGGGATCCAGCGCGTCGGGCGTGCCGACGATCCGGTAGAGCAAGCCGGTGGAGACCAGCACCAAGGCGCCGATGGCGAGGGCGACGCCGCGCGCCTCGCGCCAGAGCGGCCGCAGCAGCACCGCAAGCACGGCCAATGCCAGCGCCAGCGCGACCGCGAGGAAGCCGATGTTCACCATTCCTGCTCCTCGTCGGGCGCCACCACGCGATCGGCGGGCTTGCGCCGGCGCACGACCACGGCCACCACGCCGGCACCGGCCAGCAGCAGCAGGGCGGGGCCTGCCCACAGCAGCCAGGTGCGGCCTTCCATGCGCGGCTTGTACAGCACGAATTCGCCGTAACGCGCGACCAGGAAGTCCTTGATTTCGGCGTCGCTGCGGCCCTGCCGCATCAGGGCCAGCACTTCGCGACGCAGGTTCAGCGCGATCAGCGCATTGGAATCGGCCAGCGACTGGTTCTGGCACATCACGCAACGCAGCTCGGCGGCCAGCGCGTGGAAGCGTGCCTCTTCCGCCGGATCAGTGAAGCGCAGCGGCGCGGCATCGGCCTGCTGGTTGGCCTGTGCATGTACATCCGTCCCCGCGCCCAGCGCGAGCACGGCGGACAGGAGGCCGGCGGCCAGCCGCGCGTTCACGGCACGCCCCGCATCCCGCGCAGCAGCGGTTCCAGTTCGTCGGCGATCACCCCGTCGTCGAGCGGGCCCACGTGCTTCCAGCGGATGATCCCGTCGGCATCGACCAGGAAGGTTTCCGGCGCGCCGTAGATGCCCCAGTCGATCGCCGCGCGGCCCTCGACGTCGCTGAGCACGACCCAGTACGGGTTGCCGAACTGGGCCAGCCAGCGCAAGGCGTCGGCGGGTTCGTCCTTCCAGTTGTAGCCGACCACGCGCACGCGCCGGGTCTCGGCGAAGCGGGTCAGCACCGGGTGCTCGACCCGGCATTCCACGCACCAGCTGCCCCAGACGTTGAGCAGGAACGGCTGCCCGCGCAGGTCCTGCAGGCGCACGCTGCGCGCGGGTTCGTGCAACACCGGCAACGCGAACGCGGGAGCCGGCTTGCCGATCAGCGGCGACGGCAGGGCGTCGCGATCCGGCTTGCGGCTCATCCACACGCCGGCGGCGAGCAGCACGGCGAGCGCGGCGAACACCGCCAGCGGCAGCCAGCGTGAGGTCTTCATGCGGCCTCCTGGCGCGCGGCGCGCGCGGGCTGGCGGAACCGGCGGTCGGTCGCGGTGACCAGGCCGCCCAGCGCCATCAGCAGGGCGCCGGCCCAGATCCAGCGCACGAACGGCTTGACGTGGACGCGCAACGCCCAGGCATCGTCGCCGAGCGGCTCGCCCAGCGCGACGTAGAGGTCGCGGGTGACGCCGGGCAGCAGCCCGACTTCGGTCATCACCTGGCCCCCGGCGGCGTAACGACGCTTCTCGGGATGCAGGGTCGCGACCTTGTCGCGGCAGCCGGCGAGCACGTCCACGGTGGCGCGGTCGCTGGTGTAGTTGGGGCCTTCATGGTGCTCGATGCCGCGCAGTACGAAGCAGTCGCCTCCGATCGCCACCTGGCCGCCCGGCTTGACCGCGGTCTCGCGTTGCTGGTTGAGGCCCTCGACCAGCAGGGCGCCGACCAGGAACACCGCGATGCCGAAGTGGGCCAGGCTCATGCCCAGCATCTCGCGGGTCAGCCGCGCGCCGGGCTGCGTCCATCGCGTCACCAGGAAACGCAGGGTGCCGAAGCCGACCCACGCGGCGCCGAGCACGCCCGCGGCGGTCTTCCAGCCGCCCTGTGGGGCCAGCACGAAGGCGGCGATCCCGGCCACCGCCGCCAGCAGTGCCCACGGCGCCAGCATGCGCAGGGGCGTGCCGACGTCCTCGCGCTGCCAGCGGGTCAGCGGCCCGAACGGCACCAGCGCCACCAGCGGCGCCATCAGCAACAGGAACATCATCGCGAAGTAGGGCGGGCCGACCGAGATCTTGCCGAGGTCGAGGGCGTCGGCCAGCATCGGGTAGAGGGTGCCGAGCAGCACCATCGCACAGGCGGTCGCCAGCAGCAGGTTGTTGACCAGCAGCAGGGTCTCGCGCGAGGCCGCGGCGAACGGCTTCGCGTTGGCATCGGCATCCGGTGCGCGCAGTGCGTACAGCAGCAGCGAACCGCCGATCACGATGCCGAGGAAGACCAGCACGAACAGGCCGCGGGTGGGGTCGGCGGCGAATGCGTGCACCGAGGTCAGCACGCCGGAACGCACCAGGAAGGTGCCCAGCAGCGACAGCGAGAACGCCGCTATCGCCAGCAGCAGGGTCCAGCCGCCGAAGCTGCCGCGCTTCTCGGTCACCGCCTGCGAATGCAGCAGGGCCGCGCCGGCCAGCCACGGCATGAAGCTCGCATTCTCCACAGGGTCCCAGAACCACCAGCCGCCCCAGCCGAGTTCGTAGTACGCCCACCAGCTGCCCAGGGCGATGCCGATGGTCAGGAACGCCCAGGCCACGTTGGTCCACGGCCGCGTCCAGCGCAGCCATTGCGCGTCGATGCGGCCCTCCAGCAATGCGGCGATCGCGAACGCGAACGGCACCGCGAAGCCGACGTAGCCGGCGTACAGCATCGGCGGATGCACGATCAGGCCCGGGTCCTGCAGCAGCGGGTTGAGGTCGCGCCCTTCCGCGGCCGCCGGCAGCAGGCGCTCGAACGGGTTGCTGGTGAAGATCAGGAACGCGAGGAAGCCGACCGCGACCACGCCCATCACCCCCAGCACGCGCGCGACCACCGGCAGCGGCAGGGCTCGCGAGAACGCCGCCACCGCCGCGGTCCACAGCGCCAGCACCAGCGCCCACAGCAGCAGCGAGCCTTCGTGCGCGCCCCAGACCGCGGTGTAGCGATACACCATCGGCAGCAGCGAATTGCTGTTCTCGGCGACGTAGCGCAGCGAGAAGTCGCCCGCCGCGAACGCGCGGCTGAGGATGACGAAGGCGAGGCCGACCAGCGCCAGCTGCAGGTAGGCCGCGGGCCGCGCGACCGCCATCAGCGGGGCCAGCCCGCGCTGCGCCCCCAGCAACGGCAGGAACGCCTGCACCAGCGCGACCAGCAGGGCCAGCGCCAGCGCGACCTGGCCGAGTTCGGGAAGCAGTCCTGCGAGCGGCATCAGGGTGCGGCCGCCGCGGCGTCGGGGACGTCGTGCTTCTTGTGCGCGACGCCCATCTTGTCGGCGACTTCCTTCGGCATGTAGGTCTCGTCGTGCTTGGCCAGCACTTCCTCGGCGACGAACACGCCGTCCTGCATGCGCCCGGTGGCGACCACCGCCTGCTTCTCGCGGAACAG
>JAFLEB010000183.1 GCA_017302075.1 Lysobacterales bacterium | reverse complement strand
TCTTCAAGCTCGGCGGGGCGCAGGCGATCGCCGCGATGAGCCTGGGCACGGCCAGCGTGCCGCGTTGCGAGAAGCTGTTCGGCCCGGGCAATGCCTGGGTCGACGAGGCCAAGCGGCAGGCGTCCGAACGTCCGGACGGGCCGGCGATCGACATGCCGGCGGGGCCGTCGGAAGTGCTGGTCGTCGCCGACACCCGCGCCAACCCGGTGTTCGTCGCCGCCGACCTGCTGTCGCAGGCCGAGCACGGGCCGGATTCGCAGGTGATCCTGCTCAGCGACGATGCGGGCCTGCTCGACGCGGTGGCGGTCGAGGTTGAGCGCCAGGTCGCGGCGCTGCCGCGCGCCGACATCGCGCGCAAGGCGCTGGCGCATTCGCGGCTGATCCGAGTGGGCGACATCGCCGAGGCGATCGCGATCAGCAACGACTACGCGCCGGAACACCTGATCCTGTCGGTACGCGAGCCGGAACGCTGGCTGGACGACGTGCGCAACGCCGGCACGGTGTTCCTCGGCGACTGGACGCCGGAGTCGCTCGGCGACTACTGCAGCGGCAGCAACCACGTGCTGCCCACCGGTGGCGCGGCGCGCGCGTGGAGCGGGCTGTCGGTGTCCAGCTTCATGAAGTCGCTGACCGTGCAGCACGCCACCCGTGCCGGGCTCGGCGCGATCGGCCCGTGCGCGGTGACCCTGGCCGAAGCCGAGGGCCTGCAGGCGCACGCCCGCGCGGTGCAACTGCGACTGGCGGCCGGCGCATGAGCACCGCGTCCTGCCTGCTGCGCGAGGACCTGCGCGATTTCGCCGGCTATGCCTCGGCGCGCTCGCACGCGGTGCAGGGCGAGGTCTGGTTGAACGCGAACGAGTCGGCGCTGCCCTCCGCCGCGGATCCCGATGGCGCGCTGCGGCGCTACCCGGATCCGCAGCCGCAGGCGCTGCGCAGCGCCCTCGCGCGGCTCTACCGCGTCCCGGTCGACGCACTGTTGGCCACCCGCGGCAGCGACGAGGGCATCGACCTGCTGCTGCGCGCGTTCTGTGCGCCGGGGCGCGGCGCCATCGTGATCGCGCCGCCGGTGTTCGGGATGTACGCGGTGTGCGCGCGCCTGCACGGCGCGCAGGTGGTCGAAGTGCCCGCCGTGGATGCCGGCGATGACTGGCGCAGCGACCTCGATGCGATGGCGGGCGCAGCCGAAGCCTCGGGTGCCGGCCTGGTGTTCGTCTGCAATCCGGGCAACCCCACCGGCGAAGCGGTGCCGGCCGCCGCGATCGAGGCGCTCGCCGCGCGGCTCGCCGGGCGCGCGCTGGTCGTGGTCGACGGCGCCTATGCCGAATTCGCCGACGAGGTGCTGGACCCCGCGTTGCTGGACGCGCACGACAACCTCGTGCTGTTGCGCACCCTGTCGAAGGCGCATGCGTTGGCCGCGGCCCGGATCGGCAGCGTGATCGCCTCGCCGGAGATCGTGCGCCTGCTGCAGCGTTGCCAGGCGCCGTATCCGCTCGCGCAACCGGCGGTCGCGGCGGCGCTCGCGGCACTGGCGCCGTCGTCGCTGGCGCAGGTCGCGGAGGGCGTGGTGCAGGTGCGGGCGGAGCGCGCGCGCCTAGGGGCCGCACTGGCGTGCCTGCCCGGCGTGCGCGCCACGTATCCCTCGCAGGGCAATTTCCTGCTGGTCAGGTTCGACGATGCGCAAGCCGCCTACGACGCGCTGCTCGCGACGGGCGTGGTGGTGCGCGACATGCGCGCCACGCCGGCGCTCGGCGATGCCCTGCGCATCAGCATCGGCACGCCATTGCAGAACGATCGCGTGCTCGCGGCCCTGTCGGCCATGCGGAGGGCGGCATGAGCGCGCCGGTGCCGGTGCTGTTCGTCGATCGCGATGGCACCCTGATCGCCGAGCCGGAGGATTTCCAGGTCGATGCCTATGCGAAGCTGCGCTTCGTCGACGGCGTGATCCCGGCGATGCTGCGGTTGCGCGACGCGGGCTGGCAGTTCGTGATGGTCACCAACCAGGACGGGCTGGGTACCGAGACCTACCCGCGCGACGCGTTCGAAGGCCCGCATGCGCTGATGCTGCAGGTGTTCGAGAGCCAGGGCATCCGCTTCCGCGAGGTGCTGGTCGACACCAGTTTCCCCGCCGACAAGGCGCCGACCCGCAAGCCGGCGACCGGGCTGGTGACCCACCTGCTGCGCGATCGCGGCATCGACTGGGCGCGCAGCGCGATGGTCGGCGACCGCGAGACCGACATCGCTTTCGCCGAAAACCTCGGCATCCGCGGCTTCAAGCTGCGCAGCCCGCAGTTCGGCGATGGCGTGTCCTGGGCCGACATCGCGCATGCGCTGGTGGACGCGCCGCGCACCGCGCGGGTGGCGCGCAGGACCCACGAGACCGACATCGTGGTCGAGGTCGACCTCGATGCATCGCCGAAGCCGGAGGTCGCGACCGGGCTGGGCTTCTTCGACCACATGCTGGAGCAGCTCGGCACCCACGGCGGCTTCGGCCTGCGCCTGCGTTGCAGCGGCGACCTGCACATCGACGAACACCACACCGTCGAGGACTGCGCGCTGGCGTTGGGCCAGGCCCTGCGCGAGGCGCTGGGCGGCAAGCGCGGGATCGCCCGCTACGGCTTCGTGCTGCCGATGGACGAGGCGCAGGCCACCGCCACGCTGGACCTGTCGGGGCGTCCGTACTTCGTGTTCGAGGGCACCTTCGCGCGCGAACGCGTCGGCGACCTGCCCACCGAACTGGTCGCGCACTTCTTTCACTCGCTCTGCCAGGCCGGCGGCATGACCCTGCACCTCGCGGTGCGCGGCGACAACGCCCACCACCAGGTCGAGGCCTGCTTCAAGGCGGTGGCGCGCGCCTTGCGGATGGCGCTGCGCCGCGAGGGCGACGCGCTGCCCAGCAGCAAGGGCGTGCTGTGAGGCGGCGATGAGCGGCCTGGTCATCATCGATGCCGGCGGCGCCAACCTCGGGTCGGTGCGTGCCGCGTTCACCCGGCTTGGGGTGGCGCCCGAGCTCAGCCGCGACCCGGCGCGCATCGCCGCGGCCTCGCGCCTGGTCCTGCCCGGCGTCGGCGCGGCCGGCCCGGTGATGGCGATCCTGCGCGAGACCGGCCTGGACGTTCTGCTGCGCGCGTCGCGCACGCCGCTGCTGGGCGTCTGCATCGGCATGCAGGTGCTGTTCGAGCGCAGCGAGGAGGGCGATGTCGGCGGCCTTGGCCTGCTCGCGGGAACGGTGCGGCGGTTGCCGGCCGGCCCCGGCGTGCGCCTGCCGCACATGGGCTGGAACGCGTTGCAACCGGTGGGCGATTCACCGTTGCTGGCCGGCATCGAGGCCGGCGCGCAGGCGTACTTCGTGCATTCCTACGGCGTCGCCGCCAGCGACGACGCGATCGCCACCTGCACCCACGGGCAACCCTTCTGCGCGGCGGTCGCGCGTGGCCATGTCGCCGGCGCGCAATTCCATCCGGAACGTTCGGGCGAGGTCGGCGCGCGCTTCCTGCGCAATTTCCTGGCATGGACACCGGCGTGAGCATCCTCCCGATTCCCGCGATCGACGTGCGCGATGGCCGCGTGGTGCGCCTCGCGCAGGGCGACTACGCGCGCGAGACCCGCTACTCCGGCGATCCGCTGGCGCTGGCGCTGGCCTATGCCGATGCCGGCGCGTCGGTGCTGCACCTGGTCGACCTCGACGCCGCGCGCGCGGGCGGCTACACGCTGGCCCCGCTGCTGCAGGCCCTGGCCGCGGACAGGCGACTCGCCGTGCAAACCGGCGGTGGCGTGCGCGACGAGGCCGACGTGCGGCGCATCCTCGACGCGGGGGCGGCGCGGGTGGTGAT
>JAFLEB010000182.1 GCA_017302075.1 Lysobacterales bacterium | reverse complement strand
TGCTGCTCGATGCGCAGCAGCTGGTTGTACTTGGCCACGCGGTCGCTGCGGCACAGCGAGCCGGTCTTGATCTGGGTCGCGGTGGTCGCGACCGCGATGTCGGCGATGGTGGTGTCCTCGGTCTCGCCCGAGCGGTGCGAGACGATCGCCGCGTAGCGGGCGGCATCGGCCATCGCGATCGCCTCGAGCGTCTCGCTGAGGGTGCCGATCTGGTTGACCTTGATCAGGATCGCATTGGCCACGCCCTGCGCGATGCCGTCGCGGAATATCCGCGGGTTGGTCACGAACAGGTCGTCGCCGACCAGTTGCACGCGCTTGCCGAGGCGGTCGGTGAGCTGCTTCCAGCCCGCCCAGTCGTGCTCGGCCATGCCGTCCTCGATGGTCACGATCGGGTACTGGTCGCACCAGCCGGCGAGGAACTCGACGAATTGCTCCGGCGCCAGGCGCTTGCCCTCGCCGGTGAGGTTGTACTTGCCGTTCTCGAAGAACTCGCTGGAGGCGACGTCGAGGCCGAGCACGATGTCCTCGCCGGCCTTGTAGCCGGCCTTGCCGATCGCCTCGAGGATGGTCTCCAGCGCTTCCTCGTTGCTGCGCAGGTCGGGCGCGAAGCCGCCTTCGTCGCCGACCGCGGTGGACAGGCCACGGCCCTTGAGCACCGACTTCAGTGCATGGAAGACCTCGGCACCGGCGCGCAGCGCCTCGGCGAAGCTGCCCACGCCCACCGGCAGCACCATGAACTCCTGCAGGTCGACGTTGTTGTCGGCATGCGCACCGCCGTTGATGATGTTCATCATCGGCACCGGCAGGCTGGGCCGCCAGCCGGGCGGGTGCTGGCTGATCGAGGCCAGGTACTGCCACAGCGGCTGCCGGCGCGAGGCCGCCATCGCGTGCGCGTTCGCCATCGACACCGCCAGCAGCGCGTTCGCGCCCAGGCGCCCCTTGTTCTCGGTGCCGTCGAGGTCGACCAAACGCTGGTCGAGGCCGCGCTGGTCGGCGGCATCCTGGCCGCGCAGCATGTCGGCGATCGGGCCGTTCACGTTCGCCACCGCCTGCTGCACGCCCTTGCCGAGGTAGCGGGTCTTGTCGCCGTCGCGCAGCTCCACCGCTTCCTTGGTGCCGGTCGATGCGCCCGAGGGCACCATCGCGCGGCCGAATGCGCCGTCCGCCAGCACGACATCGGCTTCGAGGGTGGGATTGCCGCGGCTGTCGAGGATCTCGCGGGCGTGGATGGAGGCGATCGTGGTCATCGTGTGGGACGTCTGCAGTCAGAAGGAGGTTTCGAGGAAGCCGTTGCGCTTGGTCACCGCGTCGAGCTCGAGCAGGGTCTCGAGCAGGGCGCGCATGCGCCCCAGCGGGACCGCGTTGGGGCCGTCGGAGAGCGCGTTGGCGGGATCGGGGTGGGTTTCCATGAACAGGCCGGACACGCCGACCGCGACCGCGGCACGCGCAAGCACCGGCACGAACTCGCGCTGGCCGCCGCTGCTGCTGCCCTGCCCGCCCGGCAGCTGCACCGAATGGGTGGCGTCGAACACCACCGGGCAGCCGGTCTCGCGCATCACCGCGAGGCTGCGCATGTCGCTGACCAGGTTGTTGTAGCCGAACGAGGCGCCGCGCTCGCAGACCATGATCTGGCTGTTGCCGGTGGACTTCGCCTTGTCGACCACGGGCTTCATGTCCCACGGCGACAGGAACTGGCCCTTCTTGATGTTCACCGGCTTGCCGGCGCTGCACACGTTTCGGATGAAGTCCGTCTGCCGCACCAGGAACGCCGGCGTCTGCAGCACGTCCACCACCGAGGCCACTTCCTGCATCGGCGTGTATTCGTGGACATCGGTCAGCACCGGCACCCCGAGCTGCCGCTTGACCTCGGCCAGCACGCGCAGGCCCTCTTCCATGCCGGGGCCGCGGAAGCTGGTGCCGGAGGTGCGGTTGGCCTTGTCGAAGCTCGACTTGAAGATGAAGTTGATGCCCAGCGCCGCGGTGATCTCCTTGAGCTGGCCGGCGACATCCAGCTGCAGCTGCTCGGACTCGATCACGCAGGGCCCGGCGATCAGGAACAGGGGCTGGTCGAGGCCGACCTCGAAGCCGCACAGCTTCATGCGCTGGCCTCCTTCAGCAGCTTGCCGCCGGCCTTGCGCTCGCGCGCGGCGCGGATGAAGCCGACGAACAGCGGATGCCCGTGGCGCGGGGTGGACAGGAACTCGGGATGGGCTTGGCAGGCCAGGAACCACGGATGCGCGGGCTGCGGCAGCTCGACCATCTCCACCAGCAGGTCGTCCATCGACTTCGCCGAGATCACCAGGCCGGCGTCCTCGAGCTGGGTGCGGTAGCGGTTGTTGAATTCGTAGCGGTGGCGATGGCGTTCGCCGACGACGTCGCGGCCGTACAGCCGGTGCGACAGCGTGCCGGGCTTGAGCCGCTGCTCCTGCAGGCCCAGGCGCATGGTGCCGCCGAGGTCGGAGTCCTCGCTGCGGCGTTCGACTTCGCCGCTCTGCGTGCGCCATTCGGTGATCAGCCCGATCACCGGGTGCGCGCTGGCGCGGTCGTTCTCGGTGCTGTTGGCGCCGGCCAGCCCGGCGACGTTGCGGGCGACGTCGACCACCGCCGCCTGCATGCCGTAGCAGATGCCGAAGTACGGCATCCCGGTCTCGCGGGCGTAGCGCGCGGTCATCACCTTGCCTTCGAAGCCGCGGTCGCCGAAGCCCCCGGGCACCAGGATCCCGTCCACCGCGCCCAGCAGTGCCTCGGCGCCCTCGCGCTCCACGTCTTCCGCTTCGAGCCAGGCCAGGTTGACCCGGGTGCGCTGGCGGATGCCGCCGTGCTTGAGCGCCTCGCCGACCGACTTGTAGGCGTCCTTGTGGTCGACGTACTTGCCGACCACCGCGATGGTCACCTCGTCGATCGGGTGTTCGGCGGCATCGACCACCGCGTCCCATTCGGACAGGTCGGCGTCGCCGGCCTTGCCGTGCAGGCGCAACTGGTCGACCACCAGCTGATCCAGGCCCTGGCCGTGCAGCCAGCGCGGGATCTTGTGGATGTTGTCGAGGTCAATCGCCGAGATCACCGCCTTCTCGGGGACGTTGGTGAACAGCGCGATCTTGCGGCGCTCGCCGTCCGGCAGCGGCTTCTCGCTGCGGCACATCAGCACGTCGGGCTGGATGCCGATGCCGCGCAGTTCCTTCACCGAGTGCTGGGTCGGCTTGGTCTTCAGCTCGCCGGCCGCGGCGATGTAGGGCACCAGGGTCAGGTGCATGAACATCGCCTTGTCCGGCCCGCGCTCGATGCGGACCTGGCGGATCGCCTCCAGGAACGGCAGCGACTCGATGTCGCCGACGGTGCCGCCGATCTCGACCAGGGCGACGTCGTAGCCTGCGGTGGCCGCGTCGATGCAACGCTTGATCTCGTCGGTGACGTGCGGGATGACCTGCACGGTGCCGCCGAGGTAGTCGCCGCGGCGTTCCTTGCGGATCACCGCCTCGTAGATCTTGCCGGTGGTGATCGAGTTCAGGCCCGACAGGCGGGTATTGACGAAGCGCTCGTAGTGTCCGAGGTCGAGGTCGGTCTCCGCGCCGTCGTCGGTGACGTAGACCTCGCCGTGCTGGAACGGGCTCATCGTGCCCGGGTCCACGTTCAGGTACGGATCCAGCTTCATCATCGTGACCTTCAGGCCACGCGCTTCGAGGATCGCGGCGAGGGACGCGGCGGCGATGCCCTTGCCAAGCGAGGACACCACGCCTCCGGTGACGAAGACGAGCGGGGTCTGGGGTGCAGGGGAGGTCATGGCGGCAGCACGCTGCTGGAAATGCGCATTCTAAGGGCAAGCGCGGGCGGCTGCACGCGGGCGC
>JAFLEB010000181.1 GCA_017302075.1 Lysobacterales bacterium | reverse complement strand
TGCGCACCTCGCTGCGCGAACTGCTGCCGCGGCTGGACCCGAACACGTTCAAGCAGATCCACCGCTCCACCATCGTCAACCTGAAGGCGATCGCCGGCATCGTCCGCGACGACAGCGGGCGCGGCACGGTACGCCTGCGCCAGCGCAGCGAGACGCTCACCGTCAGCCAGCCGTTCATGGCCCTGTTCAAGCACATGTGACCGCGGCGCGACGCCCGTCGCGCCCACCCAGCCAAGGGGACCCCCGATGCCGAAGTTCGCGGCCCTGCTCCAGTTCCTGCTCGCCCTCGGCGGTTGCGCGATGGGCGGCACCACCTACACCCACCGCATCAGCCAGGACGGCCACGACGTGCTGGCCAGCGAGGCGCGCCTGCAGGATGGGGTGGCGCGCTTCGACTGCGAGGCCAGCGACAGCGGCTGGTGCCACTACACGCTGTATGCCGGCGCATGCGATGCCGGCAGCGGCAGCGGCTGCACGCAGGCACCGTTGCGGCGCTTCAGCGTGGCCCGCGGCGACAGCCGGCAGATCGCCGGGCTGGACGGGTTCCGGGTGTGCGTGGGGCTCGACGCCGGCACGCTCGGCCCGGACTGCAAGCCGCCACGGGACGTCGCCACGCCCTGAGCCCGGCGCCACGTTCGCGCGCCGTTACCATCGGTGCATGAACTACCTCGCGCATGCCTGGCTGGCGCGGCATTCCGACGACGCGCTGCTCGGCGGGCTGCTGGGCGACTTCGTGTTCGGGCAATCGGCGCTGCAGGACTGGCCGGAACCGATCCGCGCGGAGATCGTCCGCCACCGCCGCATCGACCGTTACACCGACGACCATCCGGCGGTGGTCGCGGCACGCACGCGCTTCGGCCCGCTGCGCCGTTACGCGGGCATCGTGCTCGACGTGTACTTCGACGATTGCCTGGCGCGCGACTGGCGGCATTGGGACGACGCGCCGCTGGCGGCGTTCACCGCGCGGGTCTACCGCATCCTGCGCGAACGCCACGCCACCCTGCCGCCACGGCTGCAGGCGGTGGCGCCACGGATGGCCGCGCACGACTGGCTGGGATCGTATGCGCGGCGCGAAGCGGTGGACCACGCGGTGCGCGGCATCGCCACCCGGTTGTCGCGCAACGGCGACAAGCTGGTGGACTGCCTGGAGGTGTTGCGGGCGGAGGAGGCCGCGGTCGAGGCCGCGTTCGCCGGGTTCTTCCCGGACCTCATCGAAAGTGCCGCACGGATGCGGGTCGGCAAGGGGTCCGACCCGCACCCGCACGACGAGGAACCCTGGTCGAAGGGGGGGCTACCGACCGGATCGCGCGGGGAGGACGCGACCCGGCCGGAGTCCTTCGAACAGGATCAACGGCAACGGAAATAGGAAGCGGCCGGGGCGGCGTAATGGCGGTTGCTGCCGTAGCCGGAGCTGTTGCCGTACCCCACGCCGAAGTCGCGCTGGCGGTGGATGCGGGCGGTGGCGTTGGCTCCGCCGTCCCCGCGGCGCGGGGTCATGCGGCGCTCGACGTAGGTCATCGGGCTGGGGGACTTGGCGAGGAACATGAACGTCTCCTGTATTGGTGTGTTGGTAATGTAAAACACCAGAACAAAGGCCGCATGGGCAGGAAGTCACGCCTGGCGGCCGCGGGGCGATTCGGCAGGGATTCATTCAGCTACCCTGTCCCGCCGCCTTGGTGACATGGGATGCCCCGGGACGCGCAACCGTTGCAACGCTGCTTCTGGTCCGATGGCTCGCCGCTGTACGACGGCTACCACGACCGCGAATGGGGCTGGCCGGTGGTGGACGACATCCGCCTGTTCGAGAAGATCAGCCTGGAAGGCTTCCAGGCCGGGCTGAGCTGGATCACCATCCTCAAGAAGCGCGAGGCCTTCCGCGCCGGCTTCGACGGCTTCGATGTCCGCAAGGTCGCGGCCTATACCGCGGCCGACGTGCAGCGCCTGCTGGGCGATGCCGGCATCGTCCGCCACCGCGGCAAGATCGAGGCGGTGATCCACAACGCGGGCCGCGCGATCGAGCTGCAGCGCGAGTTCGGGTCGCTGGCGCACTACTTCTGGCAGTTTGAAGTGGACATCAGCAAGCGTCCGAAGAAGCTCACCGTCGAGGTGCTTCGCACCTTCACCACCGCGCCCGAGGCGATCGCGCTGTCCAAGGACCTCAAGAAGCGCGGCTGGAAGTTCGTCGGCCCGACCACGATGTACGCCTTCATGCAGGCGATGGGCCTGGTCAACGACCACCAGCACGACTGCCACGTGCGCGCCGCGGTGGAGGACGCGCGCCGCGCCCTGCCGCGGCCCTGAGCGCATCCACCCGGGCATCACGCGTGTACCGCCAGAGTCGCCGCCACCTGCTCCCGACCCGAGGGCCCCGTCCATGCGCCTGCTCGTCCTGCTGACCGCCATCGCCATGCCGCTGGTGGCGTGGTTCTCTAACAACGGCACCTTCGGCCCCGACAACGGGACCATGTCCGACCGCTACCCCACCCTGCTGGTCGCCGCCGGCTACGCCTTCGCGATCTGGGGCCTGATCTTCCTGCTCGACCTCGCCTACGCGGCCTGGCAGGCCACCGGCGAGCGCAAGCGCGACGACACCCTGGCCCACGTGGCGCCGTGGGCGGCCGCGGGCTTCGCGCTGACCGCGACCTGGATGCCGCTGTTCTCGATGGGCCTGTTCTGGCTGTGCCTGCTGGTGATCTTCGGCGCGATGGCCTGCCTGGTGCGCTGCGCGCTGATCCTTTCGCACGACCGCACCCCGCAGGAGGGCCAGTGGATGTGGGCGTGGCTGCCGCTGTCGCTGCACGCCGGCTGGCTGTCGCTGGCCGCGTTCCTCAACCTGGCGCAGGTCATCGTCGCCTACGAGCTGGCCTCCACCACCGATATGCTGCCGTGGAGCCTGGTGCTGTTCGGGCTGGCCGCGCTGATGTTGCTGATGCTCAACCTGCGCATGCGCGGCAACATCGACTACGTGATCGCCGCCTTGTGGGCGCTGGTCGCGGTGTACGTGAAGCAGTCCGGCAGCGGCCTGCCTGGCGCGCAGGTCGCGGCCTGGGTGGCGCTGGGCATCGCCGCGCTGCTGGTGCTGCAGACGGTGATGCTGCGCCGCAAGTACCCCGGCGGCCTGCTGCCCAACCCGGCGCGCGCGCCGGGCTGAGGCGGGACGCGACTGCGCCGGGTTCGCCGGCATCGGTCTCGCCTGGCGAGACCGAAGGGTGTACAAATGTACACCCATGGACCCCATCGACCTGCCACCGCGGCGCGCCGAGATCCTCGCCTACCTGCGCGCGGAACTCGCCGCCGGCCGCGCACCCAGCCTCGCCGAGATCGCCGAGGCGTTCGGCTTCGCCTCGCGCAACGCCGCGCAGAAGCATGTGCAGGCGCTGGTCGAAGCCGGGCTGGTCGAGCAGGCCGGCGGCCGCAGCCGCGGCCTGCGCCTGCCGGGCGGCCCCGCCGCGTTGCTCGCCCTGCCGGTGCTGGGCCGGGTCGCCGCGGGCACGCCGATCGGCGCCGACCTCGGGCTGGGGGCGGAGGCCGCGGAGCCGTTGTGGCTGGACCGCAGGATGTTCTCGCCGCGCCCGGACTACCTGCTGAAGGTGCAGGGCGACTCGATGGTCGAGGACGGCATCCTCGACGGCGACCTGGTCGCGGTGCAGCGCGCCGCCGACGCCCGCGACGGGCAGACCGTGGTCGCCCGCATCGACGGTGAATTGACGATCAAGCGCCTGCAACGCAGCGCCCGCCGGCTGCGCCTGCTGCCACGCAATCCCGCGCATGCCCCGATCGAGGTCCAGCGCGGCCAGGACTTCGCGATCGAAGGCGTGTACTGCGGCCTGGTGCGGCTGGGCTGAGATGGGTGCGGTGGTTGCCCTCGAAGGCCTGCTGGCCGCACGCACGATCTGGCAGGC
>JAFLEB010000180.1 GCA_017302075.1 Lysobacterales bacterium | reverse complement strand
GCGACCAGGTTCGGGTTCGGCGTGGCGGCGCTCATGCGGCGGCCCCCGGCTTGCTGGTCATGCGCACGAACAGTTCCTCGAGGCGGTTGGTCTTGGTGCGCATCGAGCGCACCCGGATGCCGGCGGCGTCGAGCGCGGCGAACACCCGGTTCAGGTCCATCGCGCGCGGCATGTCGAGGTCCAGGGTGTGGTCGTCGGTGGCGAGCAGGGTGGCGCCCTCGATCGCCGGCAGCACCGCCGGCAGCGCGCCGTCGATGTCGAACAGGAAGCCCTCGACGTCGAGCTTGGCCAGCAGCGACTTCATCGGCCCCTGCTCGACGATGGTGCCGCGGTCGATGATGGCGAGGTTGCGGCACAGGCTTTCCGCTTCCTCCAGGTAATGCGTGGTGAGGATGATCGTGGTGCCGGCGGCGTTGATCTCCTTCAGCGTCTTCCACATCCCGCGGCGGATCTCGATGTCCACGCCGGCGGTGGGCTCGTCGAGGATCAGCAGGCGCGGCGCGGTCATCATCGCGCGGGCGATCATCAGCCGGCGCTTCATGCCGCCCGACAGCGTGCGGCTCATCTTGTCGGCCTTGTCCCAGAGGTGCGCGTCCTTCAGCACCGCTTCGGCGCGCGCCAGCGCCTCGCGCCGGGGGATGCCGTAGAACCCCGCGTAGTTCACGCAGATGTCCAGCGGCTTCTCGAACATGTTGAAGTTCAGTTCCTGCGGCACCAGCCCGATCTGGCGCATCGCCGCGTCGCGGTCGGCGTCGAGGTCGATGCCCGACACGCGCACCGTGCCCGCGGTCTTGTTGACCAGCGAGCTGACGATGCCGATCAGGGTGCTCTTGCCGGCGCCGTTGGGGCCGAGCAGGGCGTAGAAGTCGCCGGGCGCGACGTCGAGGCTGACGCCCTTGAGGGCTTCGACGCCGTTGTCGTAGGTCTTGCGCAGGTCGCTGATGCTCAGCGCCGGCGCGGGGGTGTGGTCCATCGGACGCTCCGCCGCCGCGCGGTCGCGGCGATGCCGGGGAAGGGGGAAGATCGGTGCGGGTAGTATAGGCGCCCGCCCCGCGCCGCCCCGCGCCGCGGCGTTGCACCCACCGAACAGAGCATCGCTTGGCCATCGTCCATTTCCCGCTGAAGCTGGTCGCCCGCCGGATGGTGGCGCCGACCGTCGCCCACCTGTCCTTCGTGCGCGACGACGGGCTGCCGCTGGACTTCATCCCCGGCCAGTTCCTGCAGGTGCATTTCCCGCTGGCCGACGGCACCCAGGCGCGCCGCAGCTACTCGCTGGCGACCCGCCACGAACGCCCGCTCGCGGCCGGCGACGCGGTGGAGATCGCGGTGAGCTACGTCCCCGGAGGCGCGGCGACCGCGCTGTTCGAGGGCATGCCGCTTGGCGGCACGGTGGATGGCAGCGGGCCGTTCGGGCGCTTCTGCCTGCTGCCCCAGGATGCCAACCGCCGCTACCTGCTGATCGGCACCGGCACCGGCATCACCCCGTACCGCGCGATGCTGCCGCAGCTCGCGGCGCTGATGGCGTCGCGCGGGCTGGAGGTGGTCCTGCTGCAGGGCGCGCGCACGCCGGACGAGCTGCTCTACGGCGATGAATTCCGCGCCTTCGCCGAGGCCCAACCCGGTTTCCGCTACCTGCCCTGCTTCTCGCGCACCCTGCCATCCGCCGGCAGCCCGCAAGCGCACCCCGACGTCCGCCACGGCTACGTGCAGAACGCGCTGGCCGAACTCGGCCCCGATCCCGCCGGCGACATCGCCTACCTGTGCGGCAACCCGCACATGGTCGATGCCTGCTTCGAGGCCCTGAAGGCGGCCGGCCTGCCGATCCCGCAGATCCGCCGCGAGAAGTACGTCAGCAACAAATAGTCACGGGCGGATGCCCGGCCATGCGCATCGGCGCATGGCGTTCGTGCGGACGCGCGGCAGTGCCGCGCCAGCGTCCGCCCTCACCCGCCGCGAGAAGTACGTCCGCAACAAATAGCCACGGGCGGATCCCCGGCCATGCGCATCGGCGCATGGCGTTCGTGCGGACGAGTGTCAAGGACGCTTGACAAGTGTTTCGTGACCTCCGTATCGTGTTGTCAAGCAACCTTGACACGGGCAGAACATGAAGACGCAGGACCCCAAGCAGCTCCGCGGCGCCGGCATCGCCTTCCTCGGCGCGGGTGTCGCGTTCTTCGTCGGCGCGCTGGCGGCCGACCAGGCCGCCTTCACAGGTGTCGGCGCGGCCTTCATCGCCCTCGGCGTGGTGTTCCTGGGCAAGTCGCGGCAGGACGGCTGAGATGACCCTGCGCCGCTTCATGTGGATCTTCGTGGCGATCGCCGTCGGCGCCTTCGCGCTGGCGCTGCTCGGCCGCTTCGTGCTGGCCTGGCCGGACAACATGGTCGGGATGTGGGCCGGCATCGGCGCCGGCTACCTGCTGGGCGCGCTGCTGTTCCTGCTGACCCCGCGCTGGTGGCGCCAGCATTGCGATGACATGTACGCGCAGCCGGCCGGCCGCCGTTACCTGCGCGTGCTGTGGCCGGCGCTGGTCGCCTATTCGCTGGCGTTGTTCGCCTCCATCTGGCTGATCAAGCAGGGCATCGCCTCGGTGCCGCTGCGGGCGGTGGTCGCGGTGCTGCCGGTGCTGCCGATCGCGCTGATGATGGGCGCCGGGCTGCGCTACCTGCGCGAGATCGACGAGTTGCAGCGGCGGATCGAGACCGAGGCGATCGGCATCGCCAGCCTGCTGGTGGCGCTGCTGTATTTCGCCGGCGGCCTGCTGCAGAAGGCGAAGGTGGTCGACCTGGATGCCGCGATGGCGATGATCTGGGTGTTCCCGCTGCTGTGCGCCGCCTACGGCATCGCCAAGATGGTCCTGGCCCGGCGCTACCTGTGAGGCCGGCCCGGTGAACAACCGCCTGCGCGAACTGCGCGAACGCGAGGGCCTGTCGC
Source organism: Lysobacterales bacterium (assembly GCA_017302075.1). Taxonomy (GTDB): domain Bacteria; phylum Pseudomonadota; class Gammaproteobacteria; order Xanthomonadales; family Xanthomonadaceae; genus Thermomonas; species Thermomonas mangrovi. The sequence continues at coordinate 979 of JAFLEB010000180.1, read as the reverse complement.
AGGGCGAGCTGGCGCTGCGGCTGGAGGTCTCGCGGCAGACCATCAACGCCCTGGAGACCGGCAAGTACGATCCGTCGCTGCCGCTGGCCTTCCGCATCGCCCGCCTGTTCGGGACCCGCATCGAGGACGTGTTCCTGCCCGACCAGGCCTGAACCGCCCGCCCGCTTTTCCACCGCAACCACCACGAGGGGTTGTCCACATGATGTCCCGCAAGACCCGCGTTTCCATCATCGCTGCCGTGGTGGTCGTGCTGCTCGGCCAGAAGGTCCTGCAGCGCAAGTCCGACGACGCCCCGGCGGACGGCAAGCGCAAGCCCGCCGTGGCGACCGCGATCGCCCCGGCGAAGCCGCGCATGTACGGCGCCATCGCCTTCACCCCCTGCACGCTGCGCTCGTTCATGAGCCGCGACAGCCTGGAGGCGCAATGCGCGACCTTCGAGGTGCCCGAGGACCACGCCAGGCCGGGCGGCCGCAAGATCGCGCTCAACATCGCCTGGCTGCCGGCCACGAACGAGGCCGACGCCACCCCCGACCCGCTGTTCATGCTCGCCGGCGGTCCCGGCCAGGCGGCGGTCGAGACCTTCCCGGCGATGGATCCGCTGCTGCGCGAAGTGCGCAAGCGCCGGCACATCGTGCTGGTCGACCAGCGCGGCACCGGCAAGTCGAACAAGCTCGCGTGCAAGCCCGGCGACGATGCGCCGGACGCGGCCGTCGAACCGTCCGCCGAGGCCATGCGCACCCAGGCCGCGGCCTGCGTGGCCGACCTGTCGAAGCACGCGGACCTGCGCTTCTACACCACCACCGACGCGGTGGCGGACCTGGAGGCGGTGCGCAAGGCGATCGGCGCCGACCGGGTCAACCTGATGGGCGTGAGCTACGGCACCCGCGTCGCCCAGCAGTACGCGATGCACCACCCCGACGCGATCCGCAGCATCGTGCTGGATTCGCCGGTGCCGAACACGATCAAGCTCGGCAACATC
>JAFLEB010000018.1 GCA_017302075.1 Lysobacterales bacterium | reverse complement strand
CGAGGACGGCCGCTTGCCATCGGCATCCGGCCGATGGCGGCCGTGCGAGCGCCCGCGCGCCGCGCGGGCCGGGCATCCGAGCCGGTGTTCAGGCGATCAGCGAGCGTGGCGTGCGCGGCAGTTGCGCGCGCAGGAAAGCCATCTGGTCGGCGAGGGCGAGGACGGCCGCTTGCCATCGGCATCCGGCCGATGGCGGCCGTGCGAGCGCCCGCGCGCCGCGCGGGCCGGGCATCCGAGCCGGTGTTCAGGCGATCAGCGAGCGTGGCGTGCGCGGCAGTTGCGCACGCAGGAAGGCCATCTGGTCGGCGAGGATGTTGCGGTTCGAGAGGATCAGGTGCTCGATCCAGCTCGGGCGGTAGGGAACCGCCAGCAGGGGCATCCCGGCCTGCTGCGGGGTGCGGTTGCCCTTGCGCGAATTGCAGTGGAAGCAGGCGGAGACCACGTTCTCCCACAGGTCCAGCCCGCCCTTCGACACCGGATGCACGTGGTCGCGGGTGAGCGAGCCGCGGTGGAACTCGCGGCCGCAGTACAGGCACAGGTGCTGGTCGCGGGCGAACAGCGCCTGGTTGGTCAGTGCGGGCGTGGGGTCCAGGGCCTGCGGGCGAGCGTGGCCGCGCGCCGCGACGATCGGGTGCAGGTGCAGCACGCTGCGCTGGCCGCTGCGGCGGTTGGTCCCGCCATGCACTTCGATGCAGGGCTCGCCCAATGTCCAGGCCACCGCACCGCGCGCATACAGGCAGGTCGCGTCCTGCCAGCTCATCCAGTCGAGCGCGCGGCCATGCGCATCCAGCGCGAGCAGGCGCAAGCCGGGCAGGCGCGAGACGCTGGCGCCGGGCTGGAATTCGGGGGGCAGGGGGCCGTCCGCTTGGCCCGTCGCGGGTCGGGGTCCGGCATGGACCGGGCGAAGCGTTGCGCTCGCGGTTCCCATGGGGAAACCAGCTTATACGCCTTCGATGACGATTTGTGTACCGCTTGCGCGCCGACCCACCCGCGCGCCGCTCGGGCGCGCGGGCGTGGCGACTCAGGCGCCGAAGCCGGCGTCGGGCATCGTCATCAGGCTGGCCGCGCCAGACTCGATCGCCGCCTTGTGCGCCAGCGTGCGCGGCAGGATCCGCGCGAAGTAGAAGCGGGCGGTCTCGCGCTTGGCCTCCTTGAAGGCCTGCGGTCGGTCGGAGGCATCGGCCGCGGCGACGCTGCGCGCCCACCAGTAGGCCAGCACCACGTAGCCCGAGTAGAACAGGTAGTCGGTGCTTGCCGCACCGAGTTCCTCGGGATTGCCGGCGGCGCGCTGCAGCACGTCGAGGGTCAGCTTGCCCCACTCGCCGCACTTCGCGCGCAGCGGGCCGATGAACTCGGCCAGCGCGGCGTCACCCTCGTGCCGCTTGGCGAAGGCTTCGGCTTCGGCGAGGAACAGCTTCAGGCCCGCGGCCTGGGTCGCGGCGGTCTTGCGGCCGATCAGGTCCAGCGACTGGATGCCGGTCGTGCCCTCGTAGAGCGTGGTGATGCGCGCATCGCGGGCGTACTGCTCCATCCCGTGCTCGTGGATGTAGCCGTGGCCGCCGAAGCACTGCAGCGCGTTGTAGGTGTTCTCGATGCTCCACTCGGTGAGGCAGGCCTTGGAGATCGGGGTGAGGAAGCCGACCAGCGTCTCGGCGCGCGCGCGCGCCTCGGCATCGCCTGCCTTCTCGGCTTCGTCGAGCAGCGAATAGGCATGCAGCGACAGCAGGCGGCCGCCTTCGATCAGCGCCTTCTGCGACAGCAGCATGCGGCGCACGTCGGGCTGCACGAGGATCGGGTCGGCCGGCTTGTCCGGATACTTCGGCCCCGACAGCGAACGCGACTGCAGGCGCTCGCGCGCGTAGCGCAGCGCGTTCTGGTAGGCGCGTTCGGACAGGCCCAGGCCCTGCACGCCGACGCCCAGGCGCGCCGAGTTCATCATCACGAACATCGCCTGCAGGCCCTTGTGCGGCTGGCCGACGAGGTAACCCTCGGCGCCGTCGAAGTTCATCACGCAGGTGGCCGAGCCATGGATGCCCATCTTGTGTTCGATCGCCCCGCAGCGCACCGCGTTGCGTTCGCCGACGCTGCCGTCGCGGGCGACCTTGAACTTGGGCACGACGAACAACGAGATGCCCTTGGGCCCGGGCGGCGCGTCCGGCAGCTTGGCCAGCACCAGGTGCACGATGTTGGGGACGAGGTCGTGCTCGCCGGCGGTGATGAAGATCTTGGTGCCGGTGATCGCGTACTTGCCGTCGGCGACGGGCTCCGCGCGGGTCTTGAGCAGGCCAAGGTCGGTGCCGCAATGCGGTTCGGTGAGGCACATCGTGCCGGTCCAGGTGCCGGCCACCAGCGGCTTCAGGAAGACCTCCTTCTGCCAGTCCTCGCCATAGGTCTCCAGCGCCTTGACCGCGCCGTGGCTGAGCATCGGGAAGTTGCCCCAGGCGAGGTTGGCGCTGTCGACCAGTTCGGTCAGGACGCCGCCGAGCAGGGCGGGCATGCCCTGGCCGCCATGCTCGGGATCGTTGGTCAGGCCGGTCCAGCCGCCTTCCACGAACTGGTCGAAGGCCTGCTTGAAGCCGGGCGGCGGGGCGACCTCGCCTGTGGCCTTGTCGTAAACGCAGCCGATCTCGTCGCCGATCCGGTTGAGCGGGGCCAGCACGGTCTCGGCGAAGCGCGCGGCTTCGTCCACCACCGCGTCCACCAGTTCGCGGTTCACCTCGGCATGGCCCAGGCGCTCGAACAGCGCTTCCGCGCCGAGCACGTCGTAGAGGGCAAAACGGAGATCGTCGAGGGGCGCCTTGTAGCTGCTCATGCGGGGGATCCGGGCTGGGCAGGCCGCCGACCGGCCTGCGGAACCCCAAGCATACTACGGCGTATGGTGATGGTGTCGCGGGCGCAAACCGCCGTCAGCGCAACACCCCGGGCAGGCCCGGGACCGGCGCCAGCGCACTGCTCAGCTTCACCTTGTAGCTGCGGCCGCCGCCATCCTCCGGCGCGGCGTCCATGGTGCCGCCGAGGCTGTAGTTGAGGCCGCGGCCATCGGCCAGCGCGGTGGCGAGGCGGGCACGGCCGGCGGCGGTGGGCTGGAGGGTCGCGGTGTAGACGTCCGCCGATTCCGGCCCGACCACCAGTTGCGGCTGCGCCTGCACGCGCGCGGCGGAGCCGTTGTCGAAGGCGACTTCGATGTCGGTGGCGGTGAAGCGCATCGCCACGGTGCTGTAGTTCTGCAGGCGCAGCTGGACGTCCCACCGGCCATCGGCGCGCACGGTGAGCTGCTGGATGCTGGCGGCGGGTTCGGACACCCGCCGCACCGGGCCGCTGCCGCAACCGGCGAGCAGCAGGGCGGCGAAGGCGAGGGCGGCGACGCGGCGGGGCGACATGTCAGAACCCCGCGTCGAGATGGCTGACCGGCAATTCCCGGATGTACGCGTCCTTGGCCGCGATGAAGGCTTCGGCCAGGCGGTAGGCCTCGCGCCCGATCGCGGCGCGGGTTTCGTCGCTGGCGTTGCCGAGGTCCTGCCGCCCCACGAGGGAAACGAACAGGGCGAACGCGGTGTCGTGGATGTCCATGGCGTGATCCGAAGACGGCAGGCCGTGACCATACACCGGGGCTGGAGCACGCGCGAGATCGACCCGCGCAAAGCAGAAACCCCGCACGCGGCGGGGTTTTCGGCATCGTCTTCCGGAGTGGTGGCCGGGGAGGGAATCGAACCCCCGACACGGGGATTTTCAATCCCCTGCTCTACCAACTGAGCTACCCGGCCAGTGCAGCCGGTCGAACGAGCCGCGCATGATACGGATCGGGCGCGCCGGGGGCAAGCCGCGGCGTCGCGCGGTCGACGGGCGATGCCGCCGGCCGGCGCGGTGTCGCTAAGCTGGCGTTGCGGAACCGGGGACGATGATCGGGTCGCCGCCACACGGGAGTCCGCCATGAAAACGTTGCTGTTGTCCGCCGTCGCCGTTGCCGTGCTCGCCGGCTGCGCCTCCACGCGCATGCCCGAGGCCGACCGCCTGGCGCTGTACCAAGCCCATGCCGGGCAACCGGTCAAGCAGATCCGCTACTACAGCGCGATGGGCTGGGACCGGATCGACGACGAACACGTCGTGCTCGACATGCGTCCCAACGAATCCTGGTTGCTGACCGTGTCCGGGCCCTGCCTCGACTGGGGCGGCGCCTCGCCGATCCTCAGGCTGAGCAGCACCGGTCCTTACGTAATGGCGAAGTTCGACCGCATCTTGACCCAGGGCTCGCCGGTGAGCTGCCGGATCGAGGAGATCCGCCCGATCGACGTCAAGGGCCTGCGCGCCGCGCGCGACGCGATGCAGCCTCAGGCTTCGGGCACGTAACCCGCGGGCTTGTCGGCGCCGCCGCCGAACAGGAACTTCAGCATCTCGCCCTCGAGGAAGGCGCGGTGCTGCGGGTTCAGCGGCGACAGCCGGTTCTCGTTGATCAGCATGGTCTGGTGCGCCAGCCAGCGCTGCCAGGCCGGCTTACCGACGCCCGCGAACACGCGCTTGCCGGCTTCGCCGGGCCAGGGCGCGAAGTCCAGGCCCTCGGTGTCGATCCCGTCCACCACGCAGTGCACCGTACGCGCCATCGTCAGCCGTCCTCGAGCAGTCGCCGCACCGGCGCGGGCAGGCCGATCGCCTGCAACTCCGCGCGCGATGCCCAGCGCAGGCCGGGATTATCGCCGACCGCGTCGCGCGGGCGCACGCCCGCGACCCGCATCGGAAGGATCCGCAGGCGGTAGTGGGTGAACCCGTGCAGCACCGGTGCGAGCACCTCCGCGCGCGCGAAGTCGCCGGCCAGGTGCTGGTCGAACCAGTCGCGCGAGGCCGCGGCGTCCGCGTGTTCGGGCAGCGACCACAACCCGGCCCAGACGCCGGTCGGCGGGCGACGCTGCAACAGCACGCGGCCACGGTCGTCCTCGACCAGCAGCATGCGGGCCTCGCGTTCCGGCAGCGGCTTGCCCGGCTTGGGATGCGGCAGTTCGGCGGTGCGGCCCTCGCGATGGGCGACGCAGGCCTCGCGCAGCGGACACGCCGCACACGCTGGATCCGCGCGCGTGCACAGGGTGGCGCCGAAATCCATCTGCGCCTGGGTGTAGTCGGCCAGGCGCGCCTCGGGCAGCAGGCGCGCGGCGATCGTCCACAACTGCTTTTCGACCTTCGGCAGGCCGGGCCAGCCTTCGATGCCGAACAGACGGGCCAGCACGCGCTTCACGTTGCCGTCGAGGATCGCGGCGCGGTCGCCCCAGGCCTGGGAGAGGATCGCGCCGGCGGTGCTGCGACCGATTCCGGGCAGCGCCTGCAGGGCGTCGAGGTTGCGCGGCAGGTCGCCGCCGTGCAACTCCATGCAACGCTGTGCGGCTGCGTGCAGGTTGCGGGCGCGGGCGTAGTAGCCGAGCCCCGACCACAGCGCGAGCACGTCGTCCTGCGAGGCACGGGCGAGCGCGGGCACGTCCGGCAATGCGTCGACGAAGCGCGCGAAGTAGGGCACGACCACGGCGACCTGGGTCTGCTGCAGCATGATCTCGCTGAGCCAGACCCGGTACGGCGTGCGTGGATGCTGCCAGGGCAGGTCATGGCGCCCGTGGCGATCGAACCAGGTCAGCAGCGTCGGCGCGAATGCGTGCTCCAGGTTCATCGGGCGTCGGCGGGCAGGTCGGGATCGGACAGCTCGATCTCCACGCCGTGCAAGGTCGCGCCGGCGAGCTCGATCCTCGGCGAAGCCAGGGAGCCGGCCAGCGGCGGCAACAGGGATCCGGACGCGTCGGCCTCCAGCCACGCCAGCACGTCGGGCAGGCGGAAACGGGCCGCGAAGCGGGTGCTGTCGCGGCGCAGGTCGAGTCGGGTCGGTGCGGCGAAGTCGAAGCCGCCGGCATAGTCCAGCGCGAAGGGCAGCGGGGATGTCGAGTCCGACAGCGGCGGTGGCAATGCCGGCCATGCCTCGGGCCAGTCGGCGATGCGTCCGTCCAGGTGGATCCGCAGGCGGCGCCCGAACGAGAGGCTGCCGCGCGCCTGCGCGTCGGGGATGGTGTGGTCGCCATCGAGCACGAGTTGCATCGGTACCAGCCGCCAGGTCGCGTTGTTGAACGCCATCGGGCCATGCAGGCCGAGGCGGAAGCCGAGGTCGCTGCCCTGCGAGCGATAACGTCCGGCGATGCCGATGCGCGCGGGTTTCAGCAGCGCGGAATCCTTGCCGATGCGCAGCGGCCCGGCGAGGAACACCCGGGCCGGCACCTGCCAGCCCTCGCCGGCGACGGCGAGCCCGCCGACCGCGGCGAGTCCGCTCGGTTGTCCGGCCAGGGCCCGTCGCGGGTGCGCGAGCGCGATCGCCAGGTCCGCGGGCACCGACAGCGGCGGATCCACGTAGCGGCCGCGGACATGCGCGCGCAACAGGCGCTCGGGATGCAGCGAGGGCAGGTCGATCGACAGGCCCTCGATGCGCCAGTCGTCGTTGTCGATCCGGCCGTCGCGGATGCGCAAGCCCTCGGCGAGCACGGGGATGCGTGTCTCGCCACCGGGTGGCCGGGTGGCCAGCCAGCGTTGCAGCGCCGGCAGGTCGAGCACCGGGGCGTCGAGTTCCACCCGCTTGACGGTCAGGTCGGCGCCGCGGCTGCGCAGGGTGCGCCAGGGCAGCGATACGAAGACCCGTCGCGCCGTCAGGACAGGCTGCGGATCCTGCGGACGCCGCGCCTCCAGGCCCGACAACACCAGCTGTGGCGTGCCGCGCAGCCGGTAGTCGACCGCATCGGCACGCAACTGCAGGCCCAGCGCATCGCCGACCTGCCGCAGCAGGTACGGCCCGGCACGTTCGGGCTGCAGCAGCCAGCCGACCATCGCCGAGGCCAGCAGCAGGCCGATGGCGAGCAGCACGAGCCCGCGCAGCATGCGTCGATGCGGCGGCGAGGACATCGGGGACGGCGCGGGCTTGCCTTGCATGCGCGTCATGCCGGCGGCTGGGCGACGCCCGCGGGACCGCGGGTCGCGTGTGGGCGCGTGGAGCCGGGCCTCATCCCTGGCCGTCGCGCGGGTTCACCCCAGCGACTCCGGCAGCAGCGCATCGACGAAGGCCTCGGCATCGAACACGCGCAGGTCCTCCGGGCGCTCGCCGATGCCGGCATAGCGGATCGGGATGCCGAATTCGCGGGCCAGCGCGAACACCACGCCGCCCTTGGCGGTGCCGTCGAGCTTGGTCACCACCAGGCCGGTCACCGGCACCTTCTCGCTGAATTTGCGGACCTGGTTGATCGCGTTCTGCCCGGTGGTGCCGTCGATTACCATCAGCACTTCGTGCGGGGCCTCGGGATCGAGCTTGCGCAGCACGCGCGCCACCTTGGCGAGCTCCTCCATCAGCCCGCCCTGGGTGTGCAGGCGGCCGGCGGTGTCGGCGATCAGCACCTCGACCCCGCGCGACTTCGCCGCCTGCAAGGCATCGAACGCCACCGAGGCGGCATCCGCGTTCTGGCCCTGGGCGACCACGGCCACGCCGTTGCGCTCGCCCCAGGCCTGCAACTGCGCCACCGCGGCGGCGCGGAAGGTATCGCCGGCGGCGAGCATCAGGGCGCGGCCTTCGTCCTTGTAGCGGCGGGCCAGCTTGCCGATGGTGGTGGTCTTGCCGACCCCGTTCACGCCGACGGTGAGGATCACGAACGGCTTGCGCCCCGCATCGATCCGCAGCGGCAGCGCGACCGGCGCCAACAACGCCACGAGGTCGGCGCGCAGCGCGCGCAGCAGCGCGTTGGCATCGGCGAACTCGCGTGCCTTCATCCGCTTGCGAAGCGATTCGACCAGCTGGGTGCTGGCGGTCACCCCGACATCGGCGGTTAGCAGCGCGGTTTCGATCTCGTCCAGCAGGTCGTCGTCGAGGCGTGGGTTGCGCGAGAACAGGCCACCGAAGCTGCGCGCGAAGGCGCTGCCGCGCAAGCGTTCGCGCCAGCCGGGCTTGCCGGCGGGCGCGGGCGGGGCCTCGGGTGCCGGGTCGGACTTCGGCGTCGTTGGTTCAGCGGGCGCGGGCACCGTGTCGACGACGGGCGCGGGTGGCGTGGTCGGCGCGACCTCGTCGCCAGCCGGGGCGGGGGCGTCGGGAAATGCGGCCGCCAGGTCCTCGGTCGACAGGCGACGCGGGGCGGCGGACTCGGGCTTGTTGCGACGGAACCAGCTGACCATGCGTGGGGGCGTGCAGGAACCTGCAAGGGGCGCCTGGCGCGGCGCCGCAGGCGATAGGCGAGAATGGCGCGCATGGTAGCACCCGCATCCGCGACGCCCCGATGAACGGCCGACGCCCGCCCGCGCGCGGCATGACGCCTGGCAGCGTGCGCCTCATTGGCGGACATTGGCGCGGCACGCGCCTGCCGGTGCCCGACGTGGCCGGCCTGCGACCGACTTCCGACCGCGTCCGCGAGACCCTGTTCAACTGGCTGCAGCCGATGCTGCCGGGCGCGCGGGTCCTCGACCTGTTCGCCGGGAGCGGCGCGCTGGGGCTGGAGGCGGTGTCGCGCGGCGCATCGTCCGCGGTGCTGGTGGAGGCCGACCCCGGGCTGGCCCGGGCGCTGGAGGCGGTCGTCGCGAAGCTGCAGGCCGGCGACCGCGTCCAGGTGCGGCGCATGGATGCGCTGGCCTGCCTGGACGCGGCCGACGACCACTTCGACCTCGCCTTCGTCGACCCGCCGTTCGCCGCCGACCTGTGGCCCGCGGTACTGGCGCGGTTGCCGGCGCGGATGGCGGCCGACGGCTGGCTTTACGTGGAAAGCCCCGCGACCCTCGCGCCCAGCCCGCCCGCCGACTGGCGGCTGCACCGCGAGGGCAGGACCCGCGACGTGCGCTATGCCTTGTACCGGCGCGCTACACTGCACGCTGGACAGGCACCCGGCGATCCCCTGACGACATGAGCGTGGCCCGGCGCATCGCGGTATATCCCGGCACCTTCGACCCGATCACCAACGGCCACGTGGACCTGGTCGATCGCGCCGCGCCCCTGTTCGAGACCCTGATCGTCGGTGTCGCCGCCAGCCCGTCCAAGGGCCCGGCGCTGCCGCTGGACCTGCGCGTCGCGTTGGCGCGGCAAGCGCTGGCGCGGCATGCGAACGTCGAGGTGCGCGGCTTCGACACCCTGCTGGCCCACTTCGTGCGCGACATCGGCGCGGGCGTGTTGCTGCGCGGCCTGCGCGCGGTGTCCGATTTCGAATACGAGTTCCAGATGGCGAGCATGAACCGCCACCTGATCCCGGAAGTGGAGACCCTGTTCCTCACCCCGGCCGAGCAGTACGGCTTCATTTCGTCGTCGTTGGTCCGCGAGATCTCGCGGCTCGGCGGCGACGTGTCCGGCTTCGTGCCCGCGGCGGTCGCCGCGGCGCTCGAGGCGCAACGGCGCAACCGGGCCGCAGAGCCCTGAGCCCACCCGCAACACCCACCACACGCACACCAAGGGGAATGCCCATGAAGATCTTGACCCGCCTGCTCGTGATCGCGTTCCTGGCGCTGCCGTTCACGGCCTGCAAGAAGGAAGAAGCCCCCAAGGCCGAGAAGGTGGACGCGCCGCTGTCGGCGCCGAAGACCGCCGACACCGCGGCCTGGCGCACCTACGTGACCGATGTCGCCAAGCGCAACATGGATGGCATCACCAACACGCCGTACGTCTACTTCCTGCCGGCGGAGACCACCGAGGGCTTCGGTGGACAGTACGAACGCCAGCTCGAGAAGCTCGAAGCCGACCTTGGCCGGGGCATCCTCGGCGGCAACATGCTGGTGTTCGCCTCGCCGTCCTTCACCAAGGAGGCGGAGATGATCGAGACCGCGTTCAAGCCGATCCCGCCGGGCAGCATGAAGGACGTCAAGGTGGTGTACATCGGCACGCCGATCGACGGCGAACGCGTCAAGGCCGCGGTCACCCCGGCCGGCGTGAACTACATCTTCGTCGAAGCGAAGTAAGCCAGGTCCCGGCAAGGGCCCTCCCCCGCAAGCGGGGGAGGGCAAGCGGCATGTCGCTCAAGATCAACGACACCTGCGTCAACTGCGACGTCTGCGAACCGGTCTGCCCGAACCGGGCGATTTCGATGGGACCGGAGATCTACCTGATCGACCCGGCGCTGTGTACCGAATGCGTGGGCCACCACGACGAGCCGCAATGCGTGGTCGTGTGCCCGGTCGAATGCATCGATCCCGACCCCGACCACCCCGAAACGCACGCGCAACTGCTGGCGAAGCTCGCCGGCCTGCAAGGGAACGCCGCATGAGCCGCAGCATCGCCATCCTCGTCCTGTTGCTGGCGCCGCTGCTGGCGATGGCGCAACCGAAGCCGACGCACCCGCTGCCGCCCGGTGCCGCGGTCGCCTCGGCGCACCAGCTGGCGACCGATGCCGGCATCGAGATGCTCCGGCAAGGTGGCAATGCCTTCGATGCCGCGGTCGCGGTGTCGTCGGTGCTGTCGGTGGTCGAGCCGATCAGCTCGGGCCTCGGCGGCGGCGGCTTCTTCCTGCTACACGACGCGCGCAGCGGCCAGGACGTCTTCGTCGATGCGCGCGAGACCGCGCCAAAGGCCGCGACCCCGGCGCGCTACCTGACCGCCGATGGAGAATTCGACCGCGACCGCGCGGAGAACGGCCCGTGGGCGGCCGGTATCCCAGGCCTGCCGGCCGCGCTGGTGCACGTGGCGGGCAAGTACGGGCGGCTGCCGCTGGCGAAGTCGCTGGCGCCGGCGATCCGCATCGCCCGCGAGGGCTTCCCGGTGTACGCGCGTTTCGCCAACGGCTACATGCAGCGCCGCGAGGTGATGGAGCGCTACCCCGGCACGCGCGAGGTATTCCTGCGCAACGGCCGCGCGCCGAAGGAAGGCGACCTGTTCCGGCAGCCGGAGCTGGCGGCCACGCTCGAGCGCCTCGCCAGCGGCGGCCACGATGGTTTCTACCGCGGCACCACCGCCCAGCGCCTGCTGGCGGGCGTGGCGGCCGCGGGCGGTGCATGGACCGCCGAGGAACTGGCGGCCTACCAGGTCAAGGAGCGCGCGCCGCTGGCGTTCGACTACGACGGCTGGCGGGTGGTCACCGCGCCGCCGCCCTCGTCGGGGGGCGTGGCCCTCGCCGAGATGCTGCAGATCCTGGCGCCATGGGACCTCAAGGCGCTGCCGGAGGCCGAACGCGTGCACCTGGTGGTCGAGGCGATGCGCCGCGCCTTCCGCGACCGCACGTTCTACCTCGGCGACCCCGACTTCGTGCGCATCCCGATGCGGACCCTGATGTCGCCGGATTACGCCGCCGGCCTGCGCGCCGGCATCAACCCCGACAAGGCCACGCCCAGCGACCTGCTGGCCGGCAAGCCGACCCCGCTGGAGGACGAGGAGACCACGCATTTCTCGATCCTCGATGCCGAGGGCAACCGGGTCTCGGCCACGCAGACCGTGAACCTGCTGTTCGGTTCGGGGCTGGTGCCGTCCGGGACCGGCGTGCTGCTCAACAACGAGATGGACGACTTCGCGCTGAAGCCCGGCACCCCGAACGCGTTCGGGGTGATGGGTTTCGATGCCAACGCGCCCGAGCCGGGCAAGCGCATGCTCAGCTCGATGACGCCGACCATCATGGAGTCGCCGGGCAAGGTCGCGGTGCTCGGCACCCCGGGCGGCAGCCGCATCATCACCATGGTCCTGCTGGGCGTGCTCGGTTATGCAGATGGGCTGGACGCGGCCCAGGTCGCGGCGCTGCCGCGCTACCACCACCAGTGGGAGCCGGACGTGCTGGGCACCGAGCGCAATGCCCTGCCGGCCGATGTCGTGGCCCGCCTGCGGGCGATGGGACATGACGTGCTGGTGCCCGGCGAGGACAACGCAGGGCGCCGCTCGAGCGACAGCTGGGGCAACATGAACACGGTCGAGTGGGATCGTGCGGCGAACCGGCTGCGCGCGGCCAGCGACCCGCGCAACCCGGTCGGCAAGGCGACGGTGGCGCCGGCGCGTTGATCAGCGCGCGGGTGGTACGTCCGCGACCTTCTCCGGCGCGCCCACGTTGACCTGGCCGGGACGGCCCGGGATCGGGCGCAACAGGGTGGTTTGCGCGGCTTCGTCCAGCGCCGCCAGCAGGCCGCCCCCGAGCTGGGCCGGCGGCAAGCCGGCGATCCACTTGGCCGAGGTCGGGTCGCGCTGGCCCTCGCGGCGCATCTGCATGGTCGCGCGCTCGTAGCGCTCGAGCGCCCGCGCCAGCGCCACGCGATCGGCATATTGCGCCTTCATGCCATTCCACAGGGTATCGGCGCGTGCGCGGGTTTCCGCCGAGGCCGCCTGCCATGCGCCGGCCAGCACCTCGCGGTGCAGGGCGTCGCGCGGCCGCTCCGCGGCCAGGGCCAGCCAGGCCAGGCCCTGCGCCTCGTCCTTCGCCACCGATTCGCCGCGCACCAGCAGCAGGCCCAGGTTGAACATCGCCCGCTTGTCGCCCCAGCGCGCCGATTCGCGGTACATCGCCACCGCCTTGCGTGGATCTCCCGCCTGCAGCGCCTTGTTGGCGGCGCAGAAGTAGTAATCGCCGGGCAGGTAGGGTTCGATGCCCTCGGCGCAGACGATGCGGGGGATGTCGTCGAACGCCCGCGACTGGGCGTGCGCGGGCCAGGGCAGGGCCGCCAGCAGGCCGCATGCCGCGATCGCCAGGCAGGGCGAGAATCGTCCGGCCACCGGATCCTCCCGTAAGCTTGCGCCAACGCAGTGTTGATACGCCTGCGACCGGCACGCCGCAAGGGCCGGACGCGCAACCGATGGGGACGAATGGCATGAAACTCTGGTCGATCCTCGGCAATGCCCAGAAGCTCGATGGCGGGGCGATGTTCGGCAACGCGCCGAAGGCACTGTGGGCGCGCTGGGCGACGGTGGACGACGGCAACCGCATCGACCTCGCTTGCCGCGCGCTGCTGGCGAGCCCGTTGAACGGCAAGACGGTGCTGTTCGAGACCGGGATCGGGGCGTTCTTCGCGCCCGGGCTGCGCGAGCGCTACGGCATCGTCGAGGACCGCCATGTGCTGCTGGACTCGCTGGCCGCGGCCGGGTTCTCGCACGAAGACATCGACGTGGTGGTGCTCAGCCACCTGCACTTCGACCACGCCGGCGGCTTGCTGGCGCCATGGGCCGAGGGGCGCGCGCCATCGTTGCTGTTCCCCAACGCGACCTTCGTGGTCGGGGCGGCGCACTGGCAGCGCGCCCGGGACCCGCATCCGCGCGACCGCGCCAGCTTCATCCCGGAGCTGCCGGGGCTGCTGCAGGCGAGCGGGCGGCTGCAACTGGTCCAAGGCGACCGCTGCGAGGCGCTGGGCGACGCCGTGCGCTTCCACCACAGCGACGGCCACACGCCGGGCCTGCTGCTGGCCGAGATCGCCGGGCCGGAGCGGGTGGACGACCAGCCCCACGGCGGCGTCGTGTTCTGCGCCGACCTGATCCCCGGCCGGCCGTGGGTGCACGTGCCGATCACCATGGGCTACGACCGCAACGCCGAATTGCTGATCGACGAAAAGCGCGCCTTCCTCGAAGACAAGCTCGCGCGCAACGTGCATCTGTTCTTCACCCACGACCCGGGCTGCGCGTTGGCGCAGGTCGTGCGCGACGACAAGGGGAAGTTCGGTACCGCGCACGAGCATCCCGAACTGCATGCCCGCGCGCTGGCTGCCTGAGGTCGCCCGATGCCGAAGATCACCCTGCTGTTCGCCGCGCTGCACGTGCTGCTGATGCTGGCCCTGCTGGCGCCGATCTCGCGGCATCGGCACGCGCACCGGATCGGCCTCGGCGACGGCGGCGACAAGGCGCTGGCGCGCAAGATCCGCGTGCACGGGAACTTCGTCGAGCACGCGCCGTTCGCGCTGCTGGTGCTGGCGTTGCTGGAGCTGTGCGGGCTGCCGGCCGCGGCCACCTGGGCGTTCGGCGGCGCGCTGCTGCTGGGCCGGGTGCTGCACGCCGTGGGACTGTCGCGCGGCGGGGGCTATTCCATCGGCCGCTTCTGGGGCACCGCGCTCACTTGGCTGGTGTTCCTGCTGATGGCGCTGGCCGGGCTGTGGCTCTCGCTGCGCTGAGTGGGGTTCAATCGACCGGCGTGCCGAACAGGCGGTCGCCGGCATCGCCCAGCCCGGGCAGGATGTAGGCGTCGTCGTTGAGGCGCTCGTCGATCGCGGCCACGTAGACCTCGATCCCCGGATGCGCGGCTTCCAGCGCGCGCAGCCCCTCCGGCGCGGCGACCAGGAACAGGCACTTGAACCGGGTGCAGCCGGCGGCCTTGAGCATGCCGATGGCGGCGATCGCGCTGCCGCCGGTGGCGAGCATCGGGTCGATCAGCATGGCCGTGCGTTCGCCCATGTGGTCGGCCAGCCGTTTGTAGTAGGTCTCGGGCTGGTGCGTGGCCTCGTTGCGGCGCAGGCCGATCACGCTGACCGCGGCGGACGGCAGCATGGCCTGCACGCCGGGCAGGAAGCCGAGCCCCGCGCGCAGGATCGGGACCAGCGTGACCTGTTCGCCGCGCACGTGCGCCACCTCCAGCGGCCCGGCCCAGGTCTGCACGGTGCGGGTTTCCACCGGCATGTCGCGGGTGGCTTCATAGGCCAGCATCGCGGCGACCTCGCCCGCCAGCTGGCGGAAATGCACCGGGTCTGTGCCGACGTCGCGCAGCTTGCCGAGCTTGTGGCGGATGAGCGGGTGGTCGACTTCGACGGTCTTCATGCGCGCAGCCTAGCCCACGAGCGAATGGGGCGGCCACTGGTCGCCCCGTGGGGAGCGACGCGGGGGCGATCCGGTCAGGCGGCGATGGCCTCGCGCGGGCCTTCCAGCAGCGCGCGCTTGACCATCGCCACGACCAGTTCGAGTTCCGCCTCGGTGACAGCGAAGTGCGGGGTGAAGCGCAGCGAGTTCTCGCCGCCGTGGATCACGCCGATGCCCTGTTCGCGCATCCACTCCTCGGTGGAGCCGGTGCCGTAGCCCTTGTAGCCGGGCGCCAGCTCGCAGGAGAACAGCAGGCCGGTGCCCTGCACCTTGGTGATGCGGCCGCCGAGCTCGGCCTTGAGCGAGTCCAGCATCGCCAGTACCTGGGTACCGCGGTCGCGGATGTTGGCGCGCAGCGCCGGGGTCAGCTGGCCGAGCACCGCGCAGGCGACGTCCAGCGCGCGCGGGTTGGCGGTCATGGTGTTGCCGTACAGGCCGCGCTTGTAGATCGCGGCGGCGGATTCGGTGACGGCAAGCACCGACAGCGGGTACTGGCCGGCGTTGAGCGCCTTGGAATAGGTCTCCATGTCCGGCGCCTCGGCCTGCTCGAAGCCGGGGTAGTCGACGATCGACAGGTAGCCAGTGGCGCGCAAGCCTGCCTGGATCGAGTCGACCAGCAGCAGGCTGCCGTGCGCGCGGGTCAGCTCGCGCGCCAGGGTGTAGTAATCGACCGGCACGCTGCGGCCCGGGTCGCCTTCGCCCATCACCGGCTCCAGGAACATCGCCTCGATGAACCAGCCGTTGGCGTCGGCATCGGCGAAGGCCTTGCGCAGGGCATCGGCATCGTAGGGCGCCACCGCGATCACGCTGTCCTCGCCGCGGAAGCTGGCAAGGTGCTGCACGTAGGTCTTGCGGGTGGAGTCGGAATACAGCGCCGGCTTCTCGGTGCGGCCATGGAAGGCGCCCTTGACCACCACGCGCTTGATCGCCTTGCCGGCGTGGCGGGCGCCGGCGTCGGTCAGGGTCTTGGCATTGGCGTCGACGATGCGCGCCGCCAGCGACACCGACTCCGAGCCGGAGTTCAGGCACAGGAAGGCCGCGTACGGGCAGCCGCCGCGGGTTTGCCCGATCTCCGCGCGCATCGCATTGGCGAAGCGCAGCTGGGAGACGTTGGGGGTCATGATGTTGGCCATCGCCTGCGGCCTGGCCATCGCCTCGATCACCGCCGCCGGGGCGTGGCCCAGGCCGAGCATGCCGTAGCCGCCGGTGTCGTAGACCACCGCGCCCTTGAGGGTGACGATCCACGGGCCGCGCGCGGCCAGGGCCACGTACGGGTTGGAATTGTCCTGCGAGTAGAAGTTGACGAAGCCCGACTGCACCTCGGCGCGCTGGGCGTCCTCTTCCAGGTCCAGCAGTGCCGGGAATTCCGCGCGCACGGCGGCATAGGCCTCGGCGGCGGCGGAGATGGCCTCGGCCAGCTGCGGATCGCGGTCGGCGAAGGCGAGCAGGGTGGCGTCGTCGAGGCCGGTGGTGCGCATGCCGCCATGGGCGCGCAACGGGGCGAGGGTGTCGATCAGGCTCATTGGGGTCTCCCGGGGAGCGCCGGCGGCCGGGCCGCGCGCGGCAAACCGTCATTATCGCGGGATCGCGGACGATCGGTAGGGGTGAATCGCCCGGAACGCCGGGCAATCCGGGCGGATCGACGGTATGATCCGGCGATATGCGCATCTCCGCCGCCGACGAACTCCTGCTCTCGCTGTTGCGCGAGAACGCCCGCGCCACCACCGCCGACATCGCCCGCAAGCTGGGGCTGTCGCGCACCACCGTGCAGAACCGCATCGCCCGGCTGGAGCAGCAGGGGGTCATCCGCGGCTACACCGTGCGCATCGACGACGAACTGGAGCGCAACCGCATCCGGGCGCACATCCTGATCACCCTGCGGCCCAAGCAGATGACCTCGGTGGTCAAGTCCCTGCAGGGCATGCACGAGGTGCGGGTGCTGTACTCGATCAGCGGGGGCCACGACCTGATCGCGCTGGCGGTCACCGCCAGCGTCGGCGAGATGGACGTGCTGACCGACCGGATCGGCGCGATCGACGGCGTCGAGCGCACGAATACCTCGATCATCCTGTCCACCAAGTTCGAGCGCTAGGCCGCGCCGCCTACAATGCGCGGCCGTCCACGCCACGCCCCGCCTTGAAGAAGTCCGACTTCCACTACGACCTGCCCGAGGCGCTGATCGCGCAGGCGCCCTTGCCTGAGCGTTCCGCCAGCCGCCTGCTGCTGGTGCCGCCGGGCGATGCCGCCTTCGCCGACCTCCAGGTGCGCGACCTGCCGTCTCTGCTGCAGCCGGGCGACCTGCTGGTGTTCAACGACACCCGGGTCATCCCGGCGCGGTTGTTCGGGCAGAAGGCGACCGGCGGGCGGGTCGAGATCCTCATCGAGCGCCTGCTGCCCGGCGAGGAAGCCCGCGCGCAGCTGGGCGTCAGCAAGCCGCCGCAACCCGGCAGCCGCATCGCCCTGGACGCCGGCGGCGAGGCGGAAGTGCTGTCGCGCGACGCGGCCGGGTTCTGGCACCTGCGCTTCCACCTGCCGGAGCCGCTGGAGAACTGGCTGCTGCACGCCGGCCGCCTGCCGCTGCCGCCGTACATCCAGCGCGAACCCGGCAGCGACGATGCCGAGCGTTACCAGACCGTGTTCGCCAGGCAGGTGGGGGCGGTGGCGGCGCCGACCGCCGGCCTGCATTTCGACGATGCGCTGCTGGCGGCCCTGCGCACGCGCGGGGTCGAGCTGGGGCACGTGACCCTGCACGTCGGCGCCGGCACCTTCCAGCCGATGCGGGTCGACGACATCCGCGAGCACCGCATGCACAGCGAGTGGATCAACGTCGGCGCCGAGCTGGTTGCGCAGGTGCGCCGGACGCGCGCGGCGGGCGGTCGGGTCGTTGCCGTCGGCACCACCGTGCTGCGCGCGCTGGAAAGCGCGCTGGTCGATGGCGAGCTGCAACCCTTCGCCGGCGAGACCAGCATCTTCATCTTCCCGGGCTATCGCATCCGCAGCGTGGATGCCTTGCTCACCAATTTCCACCTGCCGGAAAGCACGCTGCTGATGCTGGTCTCCGCGTTCGCCGGCAAGTCGCGGATCTTTGCCGCCTACGAGCACGCGGTGCGCGAGCGCTATCGCTTCTTCAGCTATGGCGACGCGATGCTGTTGTTCCCGGAGGCGCAGCCATGAGTCGCGATGCAGGCATGAAGAGCAGGGCGTGCCGACCGGGCACTCCGGACAGCGCGCCCTGGATGGCGCGCGGCGGCGCGTGGAACAGGATATTCCCCCGCGCCGGGAAGGAGGACCGCATGGCCGGTGCCGTCGCGGGCAATATCCTATGAGCCGCATGAATTTCGAGTTGCTCGGCACCGACGGCGCGGCACGGCGCGGCCGCATCACCTTCCCGCGCGGGGTCATCGAGACCCCGGCGTTCATGCCGGTCGGCACCTATGGTACGGTCAAGGGCGTGCTGCCGCAGCAGGTGCGCGACCTCGGCGCGCAGATCATCCTCGGCAACACCTTCCACTTGTTCCTGCGGCCAGGCCTTGAGGTCATCGAGGCCCACGGCGGCCTGCACGGCTTCGCCCGCTGGGACGGCCCGATCCTCACCGACTCCGGCGGCTTCCAGGTGTTCTCGCTGGCGCACCGCCGCAAGATCACCGAGGCCGGCGTGACCTTCGCCGCGCCCACCGATGGCCGCAAGGTGTTCCTCGGGCCCGAGGAATCCATGCACATCCAGAAGGTGCTGGGCAGCGACATCGTGATGATCTTCGACGAATGCCCGCCGGTGACCGTCGATGGCCGGCCGGTCGACAAGCGGGTGGTCGAGCGTTCGATGGCGCTGTCGCTGCGCTGGGCCGAACGCTCCAAGAAGGCGCACGAAGGCAATGACGCCGCGCTGTTCGGCATCGTCCAGGGTGGCGTGCACCACGACCTGCGCTCCGCGTCGGCCGCGGGGTTGCAGCAGATCGGCTTCGACGGCTATGCGGTGGGCGGCCTGGCGGTCGGCGAGACCGAGGCCGAGCGCAACGCCATGCTCGACCACACCTGCCCGCAGTTGCCGGTCGACCGCCCGCGCTACCTGATGGGCGTGGGCCGGCCGGAGGACCTGGTGGAGGCGGTGGCGCGCGGCATCGACATGTTCGATTGCGTCATGCCCACCCGCAACGCGCGCAACGGGCACTTCTTCACCGCCTCCGGCACCGTCCGCGTGCGCAATGCCCAGTACGAGCACGACCTGCGCCCGATCGAGGAGGGCTGCGACTGCGTGGCCTGCGCGGGCGGCTTCAGCCGCAGCTACCTGCGCCACCTGGACCGCTGCAACGAGATGCTCGGCCCGGTGCTGGGCACCCTGCACAACCTGCGCTACTACCAGCGGCTGATGGCCGGGATGCGCGACGCCATCGAGCGGGGAACCTTCGCCGCGTTCCGGGAGTCCTTTTACGCGGCCCGCCGGCCCTGAGGGGCCGGGGCCGGCCCCCCCGTGGCATAATTCGCGGCTGGCTCCGGCCAGCCAATCGTTCCCGCTGATACGGATTCCCGAATGAACCCGCTTGATTTTCTGATCGCTCCGGCTCATGCCCAAGCTGCCGCCGCGCCGGCTGCAGGCGGCATGTTCGGCTCGTTGTTCATGTTCATCCCGCTGTTCCTGATCATGTACTTCCTGATGATCCGCCCGCAGATGAAGCGGCAGAAGGAACATCGCGCCATGCTCGAGAAGCTGGCCAAGGGCGACGAGGTGATCACCAACGGGGGCATCGCCGGCACCGTATCCAACATCGGCGAGAGCTTCATCACCGTGGAAGTCGCCGACGGCGTGCAGCTGCGCGTGCAGAAGGGCGCGATCGCCAACGTCCTGCCCAGGGGCACGCTGAAGTCCGCCTGATCCACCTTCGTTCCGCTTGATGCGCCGGCCCGAGCGGCCGCGCGCGGGGTTTGCCGATGCTCGAATATTCCCGCTGGAAGTACCTGGTCATCCTGATCGCCCTCGCATTGAGCCTGCTGTACTCGGTGCCCAACGTGTTCCCGCAGGATCCCGCGGTCCAGGTCACCGCCAACCGCGGCACCAAGGTCGACGTCGCGCTCCAGCAGCGGGTCGAGGCCGCGCTGAAGAAGGCCGGCGTGCCGTTCGCGTCGTCGGAGATCGGCAAGGACGGCAACCTGCTGGTCCGCACCGCCAGCGACGACGACCAGACCCGCGCCTCGCAGGCGATCCGCGACGAACTGGGCAGCGGCTTCGTGGTCGCGCTGAACCAGGCCTCCACCGTGCCGGCCTGGCTGCAGGCGATCGGCGCCAAGCCGATGTTCCTGGGCCTGGACCTGCGCGGCGGCGTGTACTTCGAGATGCAGGTCGACAAGGAAGCCGCGCTGGCCAAGCGCTTCGAGGCCACCGCCGAGGACATGCGCGTGCTGTTGCGCGACAACCGCATCCGCTACACCGCGGTCGAGCCGCGCAAGGACGGCACCGTGGTCGCCACCCTCGGCACCGGCCAGGATCCCGTGGCCGCGCAGCGCTTGTTCGCCCGCAACATGCCGACCTACCAGGTCGACGCGGCCGGCAGCACGGTCTCGGTGCGCATCCCGCAAGCCGAGCTGGACAAGATGCTGACCGACGCCGTGCAGCAGAACATCGGCACGCTCAACAACCGTGTCAACGAACTCGGCGTCGCCGAGCCGATCATCCAGCGCCAGGGCGCCGACCGCGTGGTCATCCAGCTGCCGGGCGTGCAGGACACCGCGCAGGCCAAGCGCATCCTTGGCGCCACCGCCACGCTCGAATACCGCGGCGTGGTCGAAGGCAATGCCTACGATGCGCGCGATGCGGGCCTGGTCCCGCCCGAGGGCCGCCTGTTCTACCGCAAGGAACTCGGCGCCGACGGCAAGCCGATCCCGATCCTGCTCAACAAGCGGGTGATCGCCTCCGGCGAGCAACTGCAGAGCGCGAGCTCGCTGTTCGATTCGCAGTCCGGCACCCCGGCGGTAAGCGTGCGCCTGACCAGCATCGGCGGGCAGCGCATGTTCGACTACTCCAGCCAGCACGTTGGCAAGCCGATGGCGGTGGTATACAGCGAGCGCATCCCCGAGGTGAAGCTGGTCGACGGCAAGGAGGTGCGCAGCACCCGCGTCAACGAGCAGGTGATCTCGGTGGCCACCATCCAGAGCACCCTCGGCCGCGACTTCCAGACCACCGGCCTGGAGAGCATGAAGGAAGCCTCCGACCTCGCCCTGCTGCTGCGCGCCGGCGCACTGGCGGCGCCGATGGACTTCGTCGACGAGCGCACCGTGGGCCCGAGCCTCGGTGCCGAGAACGTGCAGCGCGGCCTGAAGGCGGTGGCGTTCTCATTCATCTTCGCGCTGGGCTTCTTCCTCGTGTACTACCGCATGTTCGGCGTCATCACCTGCCTGGCGCTGATGTTGAACCTGCTGATGGTGGTGGCGCTGATGTCGCTGCTCGGCTTCACCCTGACCCTGCCGGGCCTGGCCGGCATCGCGTTGACGGTGGGCATGTCGGTGGACGCCAACGTGCTGATCAACGAGCGCATCCGAGAGGAATTGCGGCTCGGCCTGCCCCCGCAGAAGGCCATCGCCGAGGGCTACGAGCGCGCGTCCGGCACCATCGCCGACGCCAACCTCACCGCGATGCTGGCGGGCGTGGCCCTGTTCGCGTTCGGCACCGGCCCGCTCAAGGGCTTCGCGGTCGCCCTGATCCTGGGCATCGTGACCTCGATGTACACCGCGGTCTCGGTCTCGCGCGGCATCGCCACGCTGGTCTACGGCCGCCGCAAGAAGCTGAAGTCGATCGCGATCTGAGGGAGCGCCAGTCATGAAACCGTTCAATGTGTTCCCCTACGACAGCAACATCGACTTCATGCGCTTGCGCCTGGTGTCGCTGGGCGTGGCCTTCCTGTTGATGGTGGTCGCGCTCGGCGCGATCGGCTTCAAGGGCTTCAACTTCGCCCTCGACTTCACCGGCGGCGTCGGCGTCGAGCTGCGCTACGCCAAGTCCCCGGACGTCGACGCGGTGCGCACCCGCCTGGAGGCCAACGGCTATCCCGGCGCGCAGGTGCAGGCCTTCGGCAGCGGCAACGACCTGCTGGTGCGCCTGCAGACCGAGGGCAAGCAGGCCGGCGGCGCCGACAAGGCGGCCAGCATCGGCGATGCGGTGGCGGCGGCGGCCTCGCTGGACGGCAATCCGGCGGAAAAGCGCAGCAGCGCGGTGATCAGCGCGCAGGTGGGTCGCGAACTCGCCGAGAAGGGCGTGTACGCGTTGCTGTTCGTGGTGATCGGCTTCCTTGCCTACATCTCCGCGCGCTTCGAGTGGAAATTCGCGGTGGCCGCGATCATCACCACCCTGCACGACGTGCTGATCTGCGCCGGCTGGTTCGCGCTGACCGGGCACGAATTCGACCTGACCGTGCTGGCCGGCATCCTGTCGGTGATGGGCTACTCGATCAACGACACCATCGTGGTGTTCGACCGCGTGCGCGAGAACTTCAAGGGACTGCGCGCGCCGCCGGGCGAGGTGCTGAACAAGTCGATCAACCAGACCCTGTCGCGCACGGTGATCACCTCCTTCGTCGCCATGCTGACCGTGCTCGCCCTGTACCTCTACGGCGGCGGTTCGCTGCGCGGCATGGCCGAATCGCAGATGCTCGGCATCGCGGTCGGCACGCTGTCCTCGATCTTCGTCGCCTGCCCGCTGCTGATGTGGCTGGGCGTGAGCAAGCAGGACCTGATGCCGAAGGCGAAGGACGTCGAGGCGCTGGCGCGGCGTCCCTGATCGCATCGCGGTCCCGCTGAACGAAAAAGGCCGCGCGTTGCGCGGCCTTTTTCTTGGCGTGGCGTGCAGGCTCAGGCGAAGGCGGCGGCGTAGCCGGACTGCACGATCAGCTTCTGCAGCTCGGTGCCCAGCTTCTGGTTGCCGGCCAGCAGCTGGCGCCCGGCCATTCCGCGCTGGTCCATCGGCCCGGTGGCGGCGCCGCGGAAATCGCAAACGCGGCCGCCGGCCTCCCGCACCAGCAGCACGCCCGCGGCGATGTCCCACGGCCGGATATTGCCTTCGAAATACCCGTCCAGGCGCCCGCAGGCGACGTACGCCAGGTCCAGCGCGGCGGAGCCGGTGCGGCGGATGTCCTCGGCCTCGCGCAGGAGCTCGCGCACGCATTCCAGGTGCGCCGGGGTGCGCTCGCGCTCGCGCGGCGGGAAGCCGGTCGCCAGCACCGCGCCGCCGAGGTCCTTGCGCTCCGACACGCGGATGCGCTTGTCGTTGAGGACCGCGCCGCTGCCGCGGCTGGCGGTGAACAGCTCGTTGCGCAGCGGGTCGAAGACCACCGCGTGCTGCGGCTCGCCGCCCTCGACGAGGGCGATCGACACGCACCAGTGCGGGAAGCCGCGCAGGTAGTTGCTGGTCCCGTCCAGCGGGTCGATGACGAACACCGACGGGCCCTTGCCGTGGATGCCGGTCTCCTCGCCGAGGAACGAGGCATCCGGATAGGCGCGGCGGAGTTCGCGGAGGATGGCCTGTTCCGCCTGCTCGTCGATCTCGCTGGCATAGTCCATGCGCTCCTTCTCGACGATATTGACCCCGTCGAGCTTGTGCAGGTTGCGCAGGAGGACGTTGCCGGCCGCGCGGGCCGCCTTGACCATGACATTGACCACGGGTTTCTGCATGGCGTGAGCGCCTCGGATGACGTGAGGAAGGGACGGCGACGACGGGAAAGAGCGACCGGGCACGATGGCCCGGCCACGCAGTTTACCATTCGCGGATGGAGACCCAGCTCGAATCCGCCCCGGCGCCGGACGTGCGCATCGTCCTGGTGGGCACCCAGCACCCCGGCAACATCGGTTCCGCGGCGCGCGCGATGAAGACCATGGGTCTGTCCCGGCTGGTGCTGGTCGCCCCGGAAAAGGCCCCGGACCGCGATACCCAGGCGATGGCCGCCGGCGCCGACGACCTGGTCGCGGCGGCCCCGGTGTTCGCGACCCTGGCCGAGGCCGTGGCCGACTGCCGCTGGGTGCTGGGCTGCACGGCGCGCAGCCGGCGCATCCAACTGGAGCCGCTGCACCCGCGCGATGCCGCCCGGCGCGCGCTGCTGGCGGCCGCCAACGGCCCGGTGGCGCTGGTGTTCGGGCGCGAACGCACCGGCCTCGACAACGACGAGCTGCAGCTTTGCCACGCTGCGGTGCACATCCCGTCCGACCCGGCCTTCAGCTCGCTCAACCTGGCCGCCGCGGTGCAGGTGCTCGCCTACGAGCTGCGCTGCGCCGTGCTGGACGCGGCCGGCGCCGATGCGCAACCCGTGGTCGCGATGCGCACCGCGCCCCCGGGGGAGGGCAGCGCCTCGCATGCGGAGCTGGAGGGCTTCTTCGGCCAACTCGCCGAGACCCTCGAGCAGATCGATTTCCACAAGGGCCGGGCGCCGGAATCGGCGATGCGCAAGCTGCGCCGCCTGTACCTGCGCGCGAACCTCGACAGCGCCGACATCCGGCTGCTGCGCGGCGTCCTGGCCGACGCGCAGCGGATGGCGCGACTGGCCGCGGCGATGGGTTCCGTGCCCGCCAAAATCGGTTAGGCTGATCCGGGGATCCGAGGTCGACCTGCCTTGCGCAAGCCGCTGCTGCCACGACTGCCGGTGCTGATGGGCTTGCTTGCCGGCCTTGCGATGGTCGCGCTGCCGGCGTCCGGGGGGCAGGCGCCGCCGGCGCCGGCGGACGATCCGACGGTGCTGGTGCTGGGCCGGGTCAGCGACGACCCGAAGTCGCACTACGACCAACTGAAGCCGCTGCTCGACTATGTCGTGCCGCGCATGGCCAGCGTGGGCATCCGCAGCGGGCGCATCCTGATGGCGCGCGACCTGCAGCAGATGGCGAGTTACATGCGCCGGGGCCAGGTCGACTGGGTGACCGAGACCTCGGGCAACGCCGCATTGCTGGAGCGACGGGCAGCCGCGCGCTCGCTGCTGGTGACCGAACGCGATGGCGCGACGCGTTACCACAGCGTCTTGTTCGTGCGTCGCGACAGCAGCATCCGCAGCCTGCGGGACATGCGCGGCCACAGCGTGGCCTTCCAGAGCCCGTATTCGACGAGCGCCTACTACCTGCCGGCGAGCATGATGCTGGACGCCGGCTTGCGCATCGAACCGTTGCTCACGCCGATGGACAAGGCACCACCGGATGCGGTCGGCTACCTGTTCGCGCGCACCGAGCTGAACATCACCACCTGGGTGCACAAGCGCCTGGTGGATGCGGGCGTGCTCAGCAACCTCGACTGGGGTAACCCGCAACGCCTGCCTCCCGCGTTCGCCCGCGACTTCCGCGTGGTCGCCACCAGCGCGGAGGTGCCGCGCGCGATCATCCTGACCCGCAGCGGGATGGACCCGAAGGTCGAGGCGCGCTTGCGCGAAGTGCTGGTGGAGGCCGCGCAGGACCCCGATGCCGGCGAGGTGCTGCGCCGCTTCATCGGCACGTCGCGCTTCGTGCCGGTGAGCGCGGACGACCGCCGCGCCCTCGATGAACTCGCACATGGCGTCCTGCGGATCCGCACGGAGGTCGAGTGAAGCGACCCGCCTTGGGGTTGCAGTCGAAGTTCATCGGCGCCATCGCGCTGATGCTGGCGATCGTCGTGCTGGTGATGGTCCTGCTGTGGAATCGCCAGCAGGCCAGCCGCCACGAGGTAAGCGAGGCCACCCGCGAGTCGATGCGCGTGCTGCTCGCCGACCGCATGCGCCAGGATGGCGAGGCGGAAGTGCGCCAGTTGGCCGATGCGCTGGCCAACCCGCTCTACTACTTCGACCTGGACGCGATCGGCGCGCGTGCGCGCGCGGCGTTGCGGGAGTCCGACGTCGAGTACGTGCTGGTCTACGACACTGCGGGGCGCATCCTCCACGACGGGTCCGGCGACATCGCGGCGTACGGCCAACCGATGTCGGACGCGCTGGCCGCGGACACCATCGCCGCCCAGGGTCCCCATGCGCGGACCCTCGGCCAGCTGCTGGACGTGTCCAGCCCGGTGATGATCGGCGACCAGCGGCTGGGCGGGGTACGCATCGGCTATTCGCTCGCCGGCATGGCCGCGGCCGAGACGGCGGCGATGGGCGGCCTGCGCGACCGGATCGATGCCGTGGGGCGTCGCGACCTGGCCTGGCTGCTGCTGTTGTGCGTGGCGCTGGCCACCATCGCGTTCGCGGCGGTCGCGCTGGTCCAGCGACTATTGGTGCAGCCGATCCGCATGCTCGGCGACGCGGCCCGGGCGATCGAGGGGGGCGACTTCTCGACCCCGGTGCCGGACAGCGCCCGCAACGACGAGCTGGGCGACCTGGTGCGCACGTTCGCGCGCATGCGCGACAGCGTGGCCAAGCACGACCGGGACATCCGCAGGGTCGCCTATAGCGATGCGCTCACCGGCCTCTCCAACCGGCTCGCGTTCCGCGAATTGCTCGACAAGCGCCTGCGCGAATTGCAGGGCGCGGGACGCCAGCTGGCCTTGCTGTTCGCCGACATCGACGATTTCAAGCGGATCAACGACACGCTGGGGCATGAAGCCGGCGACGAAGTGCTGCTGCAGGTCGCGGGGCGGATCGAACGCATCGTGGGTGGGCACGCAGGCGCGGAAGGCTGCGTGGCGCGCTTCGGCGGCGACGAGTTCGTGGTGCTGCTCGAGGCCGGCCACGACGGCGCCGGCACGGACGTGCGGGCGCTGGCCAAGCGCCTGGCCGAGGCGTTGGTGCGCGAGATCGGCCAGCCTATGCTGTTGCACGGCCGCCAGGTCTTCCTCGGCGTCTCGATCGGCGTGGCCCTGTTCCCGGATGATGCGGAGGGGGCGTCGATGCTGATGAAGAACGGCGACATCGCGATGTACCAGGCGAAGGTCGCCGGCAAGAACTGCCATCGCTTCTACAGCCGCAGCATGGACCAGGCGGTGGAGCGCAGGATGCGCATGGAGCACGACCTGCGCGGCGCATGGGAGCGCGGCGAGTTGAGCCTGGCCTACCAGCCGATCTACCGCACCCGCGACCGCGTGCTGGTCGGCGCCGAGGCGCTGTTGCGCTGGCAGCATCCCGAGGACGGCGCGGTCGCGCCGGCGGTGTTCATCGAGGTGGCCGAACAGAGCGGCATGATCGAATCGATCGGCCCGGAGGTGCTGCGCGCGGCCTGCCGCGAGGCGGCGCAATGGCGCACGCCGGATGGTGCCGGCGAGCCGCCGTTCGTGGCGGTCAACGTCTCGCCGCGGCAATTGCGCAGCGGCGACCTGTTGCACCAGATCCAGGCAGCCCTGCTGGACAGCGGCCTGTCGCCGGCGCGCCTGCACGTCGAGCTGACCGAGACTGCGGTGATCAGCGACGAAGTGCATGCCACCGCGCTGCTCGCGCGCCTGCGCGAGGCGGGGGTGCGGGTCTGGCTGGACGATTTCGGCACCGGCTATTCCAGCCTCAGCCACCTGCGCCGCGTCCAGGTCGATGGGTTGAAGATCGACCGCAGCTTCATCACCGACCTGCTGCGCGACCCGGACGACCTGGCGCTGACCAGCGCGATCGTGGCGATGGCGCATTCGATGGGGATCACCGTGGTCGCCGAAGGCGTGGAGAAGCAGGGCCAGTTCGAGCTCCTGCGCGATCGCGATTGCGACCTGGTGCAAGGGTACTGGCTCGGATATCCGGTTTCGGCCGACGCGTTCGCGCGCCTGCTCGACTGAGCGGTTCAGCCCCAGCGCGCAGCCAGGTCCTCGACCATCGCCACCAGCCCGCCGGACAGCGCGCCGGTGGTGGCGAGCGCGGCCAGCCCGATGCCCCATGCCGCCAGCATCAGCGCGCCATCGCGCTCCAGCAGGGCCAGCGCGAACAGCAGGATGATCCCGCCGAACAGGTAGTTCGTCAGCGGGATCGGCAGCGCCAGCAACAGGCCGAGCAGCAGCAGGAGCAGGCCGGTGAACGCCGTGCCCAGGCGATGGTCGAGCACTGCCGGCAGCCGCGGGCGGACCAGCCGCTCGAGGCGCCGCAGCCACGGATCGACGATGCGCTCGAAGCGCGCGAGCGCCTGCCTTCGCGGGGCGCGCTCGGCGATGAAGGCGGGCAGCCAGGGCTTGCGCAGGCCGACCAGCAGTTGGGTGGCGATCAGCACGACCAGGGGGCCGCTGACCGCGCCGCCGACCGGGATCGGGATGAAGGCGGGCAGGGCGGCGACGAACAGCAGCATGCCGAAGCCGCGCCGGCCGAGGCCGTCGAACAGGTCGCGCAGGTCGGGCGGTTCCGCGGCGTCGCCGTCGAGCAGGGCGTCGAGGATCGCGCGCGTGCCGACCTCGCGCGGGTCGTGCTCAGCCGGTGCCATCGTCGCCATCCATGGCGTCGGGGCTGCGCTGCAGCAGCAGCTTGTCGATGCGCGGGCCGTCCAGGTCCACCACCTCGAGTCGCCACAGGCCGATGCGGAAATGCTCGCCGACATGCGGGATGCGGCCGAAGTGGGCGATCACCAGGCCGGCGGCGGTGTGGTAGTCGTGCTCCTCGGCGTCGGCCAGGCGCTCGCCGGTGAGTTCGCGCAATTCGTCGATGTGCAGGCCGCCGTCGACCAGCAGCGAGCCGTCCTCGCGCTCGACCACCAGCGCTTCCTCGTCGTGCGCCTCGCCGGCGGTGAGGCGGCCGAGGATCGCGTCCATCACGTCGGAGATCGTCACCAGGCCCTGGATGTCGCCGTATTCGTCCACCACCAGCGCCTGCGAGTGCTGCTCCTCGCGCAGGATCTCGACCAGCTTCAGCGCATGGGTCGACTCGGCCACGAACAGCGCCGGGCGCAGGTCGGCGAACAGGTCGGGCTGGTCGCGGCCCAGTTCGTCGAGCAGCGTCTTCACTTCGAGGATGCCGGCGACGTCGGCATCGCTGCCGCGGTAGACCGGGTAGCGGGAGAACGGCGTCTCCTGCATGGTCGCCAGGTTGTCCGCCAGCGGCGCGGTGACGTCCAGCCAGGCGATGTCGGTGCGCGGGGTCATCAGGCTCTCGACCGTGCGGTCGCCGAGGCGCATCACCCGGTTCATCATGTTGCGCTCGTCGAGGTCGATCACGCCCTGTTCGTGGCTTTCGCTCACCAGTAGCTGGATCTCCTCCTCGGTGATCGCGCTGCGCGCGTCGTCGCGGATGCCCAGTAGGCGCAGCACGCCGCGGTTGATCGCGGACAGCGAGGCCACCACCGGCTTGGCCCCTACCGACAGCGCCTGCAGCGGCACCGCGACCAGGCTGGCGATCCGCTCGGGATCGGTCAGCGCCAGCCGCTTGGGGATCAGCTCGCCGAAGATCACCGAGGCGGCGGTGATCACGGTCACCGCGACGCCGACCCCGATCGTGGTGGCGTAATGGCCGGCGAACGGCAGCAGCGGCTTGAGCTTCCCGGCGATCACCCCGCCCAGCGCATCGCCGCCCAGCACGCCGGTGAGCACGGTGATCAGGGTGATGCCGACCTGCACCGTCGACAGCAGGTTGTCGGGGCGCTCGACCAGCGCCAGCGCGACCTTGGCGCCGCGGCTGGGGGCGTCGGGATCCTCGGCCAGTTGCTTGAGGCGCAGCTTGCGCGAGGTCATCAGCGCCATCTCCGACATCGCGAAGAAGGCGTTGAGCAGGATCAGGAAGGCGACGACCAGCAGCTCAACCACGGCGGGACCGTCCTGCGGCCATGCGCACGCTATCCGCCCTGGCGGGGCTGGCGGGGTGCGGCTGCGGCGGTGGGCGGGGGGAGTCGGGCATGGGATGCGCCGGGGCGCAGGCGGATGATAGCAGCGGGGGCGGGTGCACCCGGCGTGAGCGCGGCGGTCACCGAACGGTCATAATTCCGCCCCGACGCCTCCGGACCCCGGGTTTTCCCATGTTCTCCTTGCAGACCATCTTCGGCCAGGGCAAGCAGTTCTACGCCCTGTTCAACGAGGCGGCCGACGCCGCCTACGACAGCACCAAGGCCCTGCACGCGATGCTCCGCGACCGCGCGCGCACCCCGTCGCTGGAACCCTTCAAGCACGCGCGCCAGCGCGAGCGGGTGGCCTCCGACAAGATCAGCCAGGCGCTGGTGGACAGCTTCATCACCCCGTTCGAGCGCGAGGACATCGAGGCGCTGGGATCGGCGCTGTACAAGATCCCCAAGCAGGTCGAGCGCTTCGCCGACCGCTTCGACCTCGCCCGGCACCGGCTGGAGCACATCGATTTCGCGCCGCGCGCGGCGATGCTGGAGCAGGCCGCCGCGGTGGTGGTGGAGATGGTGCGCGAGCTGCCGGAGCTGCGCCTGGACCGGATGAAGGCGCTCAGCGACCGCCTGCGGGTCATCGAGATGGAGGCCGACCGGCTGATCCTGGAACTGCATCGCGACATCTACTCCGGCACGCTGGACCCGGGCGAGATGTTCCTGCTCAAGGAGTTCTTCGAGATCATGGAAAAGGCCATCGACCGTTGCCGCGAGGCGGGCGTGGTGGCCTACGAAATCGTGCTGAAGAACAGCTGATCCCGGCCCGGAGCGCGCCATGCTGACCCTCCTGTTGCTGGTGATCCTCGCCGCCCTGGTGTTCGAGTTCATCAACGGCTTCCACGACACCGCCAACTCCATCGCCAC
>JAFLEB010000179.1 GCA_017302075.1 Lysobacterales bacterium | reverse complement strand
TGCGCGCGGTGATGGCGCTGGCCGACGAGGCGAACAAGTACATCGACGAGCGCAAGCCGTGGGTGATCGCCAAGCAGGACGGCGCCGATGCCGAGCTGCAGGCGGTCTGCACCCAGGGCCTGAACCTCTTCCGCGTGCTCGCCGCGGCGCTGGCGCCGGTGCTGCCGCGCACCTCGGCGCAGGCGGCGGCCTTCCTCGGCGCGCCGGTGCTGGCCTGGGGCGACCTCGAGGCACCCCTCGCCGGTCGCAACATCCAGCCTTACAGCCCGCTGTTCACCCGCATCGACCCGAAGCAGATCGACGCCATGATCGACGCCAGCAAGGACACCCTCGCCGCTCCCGCGCCTACCGAAGCCAAGCCGGCCAAGGCCACCGACGCCGCGCCCGCGTTGGCGAACAAAGCAAGCGAGACGCCCCCACCCCAATCCTCCCCCGCAAGCGGGGGAGGGAGCAATCTGATCGGCATCGATGATTTCGCCAAACTCGACCTGCGCATCGGCAAGGTGCTGGAGTGCGGTTTCGTGGAGGGCAGCGACAAGCTGCTGCGCTTCCTGCTGGACGCGGGAGAGCTCGGCCAGCGGCAGATCTTCTCGGGCATCCGCGCCAGCTACGCCGAGCCGGACCGGCTGGTCGGACGCAGCGTGGTGTTCATCGCCAACCTCGCGCCGCGCAAGATGCGCTTCGGGGTGAGCGAGGGCATGATCCTGTCGGCCGGCTTCGACGGCGGCGGCCTGTTCCTGCTGGATGCCGACGGCGGCGCGCAACCCGGCATGCCGGTGCGCTGAGCCGCTCGCATGGCTGCGTGCCATATCGTTCGTTCCGCATACGCGCTGTCAATCAGCAGATGCCGGCCAATGGTCGGCCTCCATGGTGTGGACTGCCGCGATCGCGGCGGCGCGCGATAGGCGGACTGGGTGATGCCGGATCCGGCGGAGCGCAATCAAGGAGGAGATGTTGGCCCCGGGCCGGCATCGGGGGACATGCGCGCGGACGGATTCGGCATCGCACATCCGGCGGGCCCCGACCTCATCGAACGCCTCGACCGCCTGCTGCCGCAGACGCAGTGCGGGCAATGCGGCTACCCGGGTTGCCGGCCCTATGCGGAGGCGATGGCACGCGGCGAGGCCGGCATCGACCA
Organism: Lysobacterales bacterium; assembly: GCA_017302075.1. Taxonomy (GTDB): domain Bacteria; phylum Pseudomonadota; class Gammaproteobacteria; order Xanthomonadales; family Xanthomonadaceae; genus Thermomonas; species Thermomonas mangrovi. The sequence goes on along the minus strand of JAFLEB010000179.1, from coordinate 2,932 downwards.
CTGTCCCCCGGGCGGCGATGCCGGCGCGCGCGCTCTCGCCGCCCTGCTCGGCGTCGCCCCGCGGCCCTACGACCGGGCCCGCGGCATCCAGTCCGCGCCGCACGCGGTGCGCGTGGTCGAGGCCGACTGCATCGGCTGCACCAAGTGCATCCAGGCCTGCCCGGTGGACGCCATCATCGGCGCCGCCAAGCACATGCACGTGGTGATCGAGCCGCTGTGCACCGGCTGCGACCTGTGCCTGCCGGCATGCCCGGTGGACTGCATCGTGGCCGTCCCGGCGACGGCCTGAGCGCTCAGGGCGCCGACGCCTCGACGCAGGCGTCGCAGATCCGCTCGACCGTGTAGCGCCCCGTCGCGCGCAATTGCTCGACCAAGCCATCGCTGCCCAGCAGGTGCAGGCTGCCGACCACCACCAGGGTGTCCTGGCCTGCCGGCGCGTCCAGCCGGGCCTCGACCTGCGGCAGCCAGGCTTGGTTGCGCTCCACGTCGAGCAGCCGGTACGACGCCGGCGTCTTTTCGGCCATCTCGGCGCGCATCTCGCCATCCAGTTTGGCGACGTCGCCGGCCCGCCACCAGGCATGCATGTCGTCCAGCTGCCTGACCGCCTTCCGCGGATCGCGCACGAAGTCGTCGAGGCTGCGGACCTGCTCCTCGCGCGGCACCGCATCCATCGCCTGCATCTGCGCGTCGATGGTCTCGAGCCCGCCGGCAGGCTTGCCGGCCGCTGCCGCGCGCGCCATCAGGTGGCGGTCGAGGCCGAGGTCGGCGCGAAAGCCCATCCCCTGGCTCACCCCGAGCACCAGCCCCATGCTCACCGCCCACGGCTCCTGGTGCTCCAGCGCCTCCATCGAACCGCCGCTGGCCTTCACCAGGGTCTCGAGGCGATCGCGCGTCGGCTCCGGCAGTACCTGGCTCAAGGTCAGCGCCTCCTCGCCGTATCCCATGTAGGCCTGGATGCGCACGAAGGTCTCCGGGGCGACCATCGCCGCCGGGTCGATCTCGAACAGCACCGATTCCGCATCCTCGAAGGCGCGGTCGATCTCCGCCGGCAGCGGGTAGTCGGTGTCCTTCAGCAGGTGGAACGAGCCGAGCAGGTACACGGCGTTGTCGGCATCCGACACCTTCCACAGCAGCGGTCGCCTGGCCTCGACGGGCGCAGTCGCCGCGACCCGGGCGGCCTGGACGCTCGCCACGCAACCCGCGAGCGCGAGGGCGAGCCACGCCGTGCGACGGCGGGTCATGGCGCGGCTCCGGCGCCGGCATCCGCATGCTTCGCATAGGTCTTCTCACCAGCCTCGACCGCGACATCCAGGCGATTCTCCGGTGGCGCCAGCGGGCAGGTGGCGAACGGGGTGAACGCGCACGGCGGGTTGTAGGCCTGGTTGAAATCGATCACCACGCGTCCCTGCTTGTCCGGCATCGGCGCATCGATGAAGCGGCCCGCCGGGTAACTGCCATGCCCGCTGGTGCGGTCGGCGAATACGATGAACAGCGTGCCCTCGCCCTCGTCCAGCGCCTCCAGTCGCAGCAGCTTGCCGCCGAGTTCGAACTCGAGCACACCGGGATTGGCGATCTGCTGGGTGTTGCCGAGCACGTCGAGCACCGGCAGGGTCTTGCCGGGTGGATGCGCGACGAAGCGCGCGGGCACCTGCCAGGCCATGCCGCCGAGCCAGTAGTCGAGGCCGGCGAAATTGCGCCGGGTTTCGGCTTCCGCATGCTTCACCCGCAGGGCCAGGCGCCCGCCGCGTTCGATCACCGTGGCCAGGCCGTTGCCGCCATCGAAGCCGATCGCGCTGGCGCCCGCTGGCGACGTGTCGCTGCGCAGCGCACCGCCACGGCTCGGCTGTCCATCCACGGTCACCTCGGTGTCGGCGACGAAACTCGCCTTGCCGTCGCGCACGGTGAACACCCCGAGGTGCGCCGGCCCCACCGCCAGGCGGATGCCGTTGTCGGGGTCGCTGCCGACGCGGTGCACGCCGGGATCGAGCCAGTGCAGTCCGACCAGGCTGGTCCAGCCATCCGGCCGGTTGAGGTCGATGATGCGCTTGGCGCGCCACAAGTACTGCTCGCGCGCATAGGCCTTGGCCGCCTCGTGCTGGGAGGATGCAGGCGGGGCTGTCGGCACCTGCGCCTCGCGAGCGCACGCGGCGACCGCCACCAGCAAGGCGGCCATCGACACCATCCACTTCATCGTCCGCGCAGGAACCATCGATCCATCTCCGCCAGTGAAAAGCGCGTCCAGGTCGGACGGCCGTGGTTGCATTGCCCGGAGCGCTCGGTGGCTTCCATCTCGCGCAGCAGGGCGTTCATTTCCGGCAGCGTCAACCGCCGGTTGGCGCGGACCGCGCCATGGCAGGCCATGGTCGCCAGCAACGCATCCCGGGTGTCGTCGACGCGGCGCGTGCTGCCATGCTCGCGGAGGTCGGCGAGCACGTCGCGCAACAACGCTTCGACATCGCCGTGCGCCAGCAGCGCTGGCACGCTGCGCAACAGCAGCGACTGCGGCCCGCTGCGCTGCACCTCGAAGCCGAGCCGGGCCAGCGTCTCGGCCTCGCGTTCGGCGACATCGGCCTCGCGCTCGGACACCGCGAGGCTGGCCGGGACCAACAGCGGCTGCGTGCGCAAGCCGGCGCCATCGTGCGCGGCCTTGAGTTTCTCGTAGCCGATGCGTTCGTGGGCGGCGTGCATGTCGACCACGACCAGGCCGTCGGCGTTCTCGGCGAGGATGTAGATGCCGTGCAGTTGCGCGACTGCGTACCCCAGGGGCGGCATCCCGCCTGGCGCGTCCTGCGGCATCGCCGGCTGTGCCGTTGGCGGCAGCGCCCCGTCGCGCGGGGCGTACAGCGCGGCATACGCGGCGGGCGCGTCGCCGACCCGCAGGCCGATCGCCTGCTGCTGCGGCGGCGGCATCGACCAGCGCGCCTCGTTGGCG
>JAFLEB010000178.1 GCA_017302075.1 Lysobacterales bacterium | reverse complement strand
TGCAGGCCTACGAGACCCGGATCGACGACCTGATCACCTACGACACCGCGATCTTCGCCGCCAACAACATCGAGCAGGCGCGGATCCGCGGGATCGAGCTGACCGGCGGCCTGCGCCTCGGCGCGTGGTCGCTGCGCGGCCAGGCCAGCGCCTTGCAGGCGCGCAACCGCAGTGCCGGCATCGCGCAAGGGCGCGCGCTGCCGCGGCGCCCCGGGCGCAGCGCGCGGCTCGACCTCGATCGGGCGTTTGGCGATGCGCTGACCCTGGGCATCAGCGGCATCGCCGAGGGCGCGCGCTGGGACGACGTGGCCAACACCCTGCGGGTGGGCGGCTACGCCACGCTGGACGCCACCGCCAGCTGGCGGTTCGCGCCGGGCTGGCGGCTGCAGGCCGGCCTGGCCAATGCCTTCGACCGCCGCTACGAGACCAGCGCCTACTATCGCCAGCCGGGCCGGACCTGGTCGCTGGGCCTGCGCTGGCAGGGCGACTGACCACGATGCCCCGCCACGGGTGGCCTGGGGCCACCCGTGCGGCTCAGCCCATCTTCGCGAGCAGCCTGGCCATCTCGTTGGCCGACGCGCGCACCTCCTCGATGTCGGACGCGCCCGCGACCTGGTCGAGCAGGCTGCAGGCCAGCATGTCGTAGAAGGCCCGGTCGAGCGCGCGCCGTGCGGCAGTGAGCTGGACGGCCACGTCTTCGCACTCGCTGTCCGCCTCGATCATCGCGCGGATCCCGCGGATCTGTCCCTCGACGCGGGCCAGCCGCACGAGGATGCGGCGGCGGCGATCCTGCTCCTCGGTCATGCGCGTGCCTCCGGCGGGGGTCTGCCCGAATGATGCCACGCCGCGCGCGCGCGCCGGACGGCTCATTCCACCGTCACCGACTTCGCCAGGTTGCGCGGCTTGTCGACGTCGGTGCCGCGCGCCAGCGCCGCGTGGTAGGCCAGCAGCTGCACCGGGATCGCATGCACGATCGGCGACAGCGTGCCGACGTGGCGCGGGGTGCGGATCACGTGGACCTGCTCGGATTCGCCGAAGTGGCTGTCGGCGTCGGCGAACACGAACATCTCGCCGCCGCGCGCGCGCACTTCCTGGATGTTGGACTTCACCTTCTCCAGCAGGGCGTCGTTCGGCGCGATGACGACCACCGGCATCGCCTCGTCGACCAGCGCCAGCGGGCCGTGCTTGAGCTCGCCCGCCGGATACGCCTCGGCGTGGATGTAGGAGATTTCCTTGAGCTTGAGCGCGCCTTCCAGCGCGATCGGGTAGTGCATGCCGCGGCCCAGGAACAGGGCGTGGTGCTTGGGCGCGAAACGCTCGGCCCATGCCGTGACCTGCGGCTCCAGGTTCAGCGCGTGCTGCACGCTGCCCGGCAGGTGGCGCAGCTCGTCGAGGAAGGCAGCCTCCTGCGCCGCATCCATCCGCCCGCGCAGCTTCGCCAGCACGCCGGTCAGCGCGAACAGCGCGACCAGCTGGGTGGTGAAGGCCTTGGTCGAGGCGACCCCGATCTCGGCGCCGGCGCGGGTGTAGAACACCAGCCGGCTGGCACGCGGGATCGCGCTCTCGGGCACGTTGCAGATCGACAGCGTCTTCTGCTGGCCCAGCGATTTCGCGTACTTCAGCGCCTCCATCGTGTCGAGGGTCTCGCCCGACTGCGAAATGGTGACGATGAGCTGGCGCGGGTTGGCCACCACCTTGCGGTAGCGGTACTCGCTGGCGATGTCGACCGCGCACGGGATCCCGGCGATGTCCTCCAGCCAGTAGCGCGCGGTCAGGCCGGCGTAGTAGCTGGTGCCGCAGGCGAGGATCTGCACCGACTCCACGTCGGCCAGCACCTCGCCGGCGCCCGCGCCGAACAGCGCGGGATCGAAGCCGCCGGCATCGACGATGCCCTCCAGCGTGTCGCCGATCGCGCGCGGCTGCTCGTGGATTTCCTTCTGCATGAAGTGCCGGTACGGCCCCAGCTCGAGCGAGGCCAGCGACACGTCGGAGAGGTGCACTTCGCGCTGGACCTGCGCGTCGCCGGCATCGAACACGCGCACGCCGTCGCGGGTCACCTCGGCGGTGTCGCCTTCCTCGAGGAAGATCACGCGACGGGTCGCCGACACGATCGCCGACACATCCGAGGCGACGAAGTTCTCGCCCTCGCCCAGCCCGACCAGCAGCGGGCAGCCCATGCGCGCGGCGACCATCGTCGACGGATCGCGCTTGTCGACCACCGCCAGCGCATAGGCGCCTTCCAGTTCTTTGACCGCCTGCTGCAGCGCACCGAGCAGGCTCGCGCCCTGGGCGCGGTAGTGGTGGATCAGGTGGGCGACGACCTCGGTGTCGGTCTGCGAGGTGAACGCATAGCCCAGCGCGCGCAGGCGTTCGCGTTGCTGCTCGTGGTTCTCGATGATGCCGTTGTGCACCAGCGCCAGTTCGCCGTCGCTGATGTGCGGATGCGCGTTGTGCTCGGTGACGCCGCCATGCGTGGCCCAGCGCGTGTGGCCGATGCCGAGCGTGGCCGCCAGCCCTTCCGCCTGCGCGGCGGCCTCCATCTCGGCGACGCGGCCGGTACGGCGCACCCGGCGCACGCTGTCGCCGCTGACCACGGCGATGCCGGCGGAGTCGTAGCCGCGGTATTCCAGCCGCTTCAGCCCGTCCACGAGCAGCGGGACCACGTCACGGTGGGCGATGGCGCCGACGATTCCGCACATGCCGGGGAGACTCCTTCGGGGAAGCCGCAAGTGTAGCCGGCGGAGTCCGTCCGGGGTGTCCGCGCGGACGGGGCAGGCGTCCGCCGGACACCGGTCGCTCGCGAATAATTTCAACAATTCCAACGACTTGGAGTTGGCACGCGAATTGCAATAACCCGGGTATGGACCGTAACCCACCCACCGACCGCATGGACAACCGCCCCCGCATCCGCGACACCGCCGGCCAGGACCAGGTCCTCGGCCGGCCCGCCCGCCGCCTGCCCCGCCACTGGCCCTGGCTCGCCCTCGGCGGCGTGGCCCTGGTGGCGGCGATCGGCTGGGTGGCGATCGGCTGGACCGGCGGTGGCCGTTCCTACGATGCCGCGCGCATCCGCATCGCCGAGGTCCGCCGCGGCGACCTGGTCCGCGACCTCAGCGCCGACGGCCGGGTGATCGCGGCGAACAGCCCCACGCTGTACGCGATCGCGGCCGGCACCGTCACCCTGCAGGTGGTCGCCGGCGACAAGGTCGGCAAGGGCCAGGCGCTGGCGGTGATCGACAGCCCCGAGCTGCGCAGCAAGCTGGTGCAGGAGGAATCGACCCTGGCCGGCATGGAGGCCGAGGCCAGCCGCGCCGCGCTGGACGCGCAGATCACCCGCGCCAACGCGAAGCGCGCGCTCGACCAGGCGATGGTGGAGCGCACCGCGGCGATGCGCGACCTCGAGCGTTACCAGCGCGCCTTCGACGGCGGCGCGGTGCCGCAGAACGACCTGGCCCGCGCCAAGGACGACATGACCAAGGCCGAGATCGGGATGGCCGCCGCACGCCAGGCCTTCGCCTTGCAGAGCCAGGGCGCCGGGCTGGACGCACGCAACAAGCAGCTGCTGGTCGAGCGCCAGCGCGCGGTGGTCGCCGAGCAGCGCCGCCAGGTCGACGCGCTCACCCTGCGCGCGCCATTCGACGGCCAGGTCGGCCAGGTGCAGGTGCCGCAGGGCACGCAGGTCGCCACCAACGGCCCGGTGCTGAGCGTGGTCGACCTCAGCCGCTTCGAAGTCGAGATCAAGGTGCCGGAGAGCTTCGCCCGCGACCTCGGCATCGGCATGCCGGCGCAGATCACCAGCAACGGCACCGGCTATGCCGGCGAGATCGCCGCGGTGTCGCCGGAAGTGGTGGGTGGCCAGGTGACCTCCCGCGTGCGCTTCAGCGACGGCCGGCAGCCGCCCGGGCTGCGCCAGAACCAGCGCCTCTCGGTGCGCATCGTGATGGACACCCGCAAGGACGTGCTGATGGTGGAGCGCGGCCCCTTCGTGGAACAGGACGGCGGCAACTTCGCCTACGTGGTGGACGGCAGCAGCGCGACCCGCCACCCCATCAAGACCGGCGCCGCCAGCCTGGACGCCGTGGAAATCGTCTCGGGCCTCAAGGCCGGCGACCGCATCGTGGTCTCCGGCACCGATCAATTCGACAACGCGGACCGCGTCCGCATCTCCGGA
>JAFLEB010000177.1 GCA_017302075.1 Lysobacterales bacterium | reverse complement strand
CGACCTGCCAGCCGGACAGGTAGATGGCCTTGAGCCCGGCCTTGACCTGCTGCATCGCCTGGTTGCCGGTCATCGCGCCGAGCGCGTTGACGAAGTCCTCCTTGTGCAGCGACTTCCACAGCTTCTCGGCCCCGAGGCGGGCCAGCGAGTGCTCGATGTGCACGGTGCCGCGCAGGCGGACCACGTCCTCGGCGGAATAGGTGCGGGTGACGCCGGCCCAGCGCGGGTTGTTCGCCCAGTCCAGCTTCAGTTGTTCGGCGGTCGGCAGGGTGTGCTTCATCGTGGTGTCCTCGTGGGGGGTGCAGCAGGAAGGGGCGGGATGGGCGGTCAGTCGAGGCGTTCGTACGCGGGCAAGGTGAGGAAGTCGGCGAGCGTGTCGGCGTGGGTGAGCCGGTCGAGCAGGCCGATCGCCTCGTTGACGCGGCTCGCGCCCGGCATCCGCAGGCGGTCGTTCAGGCGCGACGGCAGGCCGATGAAGGCGCGCTCCAGCAGCGCGTAGTCGACCGCGGTGCCATCGTCCAGGTGCAGCGGCTCGCCGCCGCCGTCGGCGAAGTGCAGCCACTGCCACAACTGCGCGCGCGCGATCTCGGCGGTGGCGGCGTCCTCCATCAGGTGGTGGATCGGCACGCAGCCGTTGCCGTCCAGCCACGCCGCGAGGTAACGCACGCACACTTCGACGTTGCCCTCGAAGCCGGCGCGGGTGATCGTGCCCAGCGACGGCCGCAGCAGGTCCTCGGCCTCGACATGGACGTCGTCGCGCGCCACGTGCAGCTGGTTCGGCCCGGGCATGCCGGCGTCGAACACCTCGCGCGCCAGCGGGATCAGCGCCGGGTGCGCGACCCAGGTGCCGTCGTGGCCGGCGGTGACCTCGCGCAGCTTGTCCGCGCGGACCCGCGCCAGCGCGGCATCGTTGGCCGCGGCATCGCCGCTGATCGGGATCTGCGCGGCCATCCCGCCCATCGCATGCGCGCCGCGGCGGTGGCAGGTCTGGATCAGCAGCTCCGAATAGGCGCGCAGGAACGGCTGCACCATGGTCACCTGGCCGCGTTCCGGCAGGACCCGGTCGCGATGCCGGCGCAGGGTCTTGATGTAGGAAAAGATGTAGTCCCAGCGCCCGCAGTTGAGGCCGACGATGCGGTCCTTCAGCGCGTGCAGGATCTCGTCCATCTCGAACGCGGCCGGCAGGGTCTCGATCAGCACGGTCGCCTTCATCTGCCCGTGCGGCAGGCCCAGCGAGGCCTCGATGTCGGCCATCACCGCCTCCCACAGCGCGGCCTCCTCCATCGACTGCAGCTTGGGCAGGTAGAAGTACGGGCCGCGGTCGCGCGCGGCCAGCGCACGCGCGTTGTGGAAGGCGAACAGGCCGAGGTCGAACAGGCTGGCCGACATCCGCTGGCCGTCCACCTCGACGTGCTTCTCGTCCAGGTGCCAGCCGCGCGGGCGGACGATCAGCACCGCGCGCTCGGCCTCCGGGCGCAACGCGTAGTGCTTGCCGTTGTCGCCGGCGAACGCCAGGGTCCCGGCGACCGCCTCGCGCAGCGCCTGCTGGCCGGCGACCAGGTTGTCCCAGGTCGGGCTGGTGCTGTCCTCGAAGTCGGCCATGTAGCAGTTGGCGCCCGAGTTCAGCGCGTTGATGACCATCTTCGGGTCGACCGGGCCGGTGATTTCGACCCGGCGGTCGGCCAACGCGGCCGGGACCGGCGCGACCCGCCACGCGGCGGCGCGGATCGCCGCGGTGTCGCGGCGGAAGTCGGGCAGCGCGCCGGCATCGAAGGCCTGCTGGCGGGCCCGGCGGGCGCCGAGCCGGGCCTGGCGCTCGCCCTCGTGGCGGCGGTGCAGGTCGGCGAGGAAGGCGCGCGCCTCGGGCGTCAGCAACGCGTCCTGCCCGGGCAGGCGCTGGAGGACATGGGCGGGCTGCGGCTGGGCTTGCAGGACAGCGGACATCGGGGACTCCGGGACAGCGGCATCGTGGGGAAACGAACCATCCGCCCGCGTCTGGTATTTGACAAACCAGATTTGTCAATGCGTACTATGAAATTTCCAAATACTGTAATCAGATCAATGGCCGAAAGCGGTTCCGGCGCTCTCCGCTTCGCCTACAAGGGCTCCCGCCTGAAGCCCCTGCGGGCGTTCTGCCAAGTCGCGCGCCTGGGCTCGGTCAGCCGTGCGGCGGAGGCGCTCTACCTCAGCCAGCCGGCGGTGACCCTGCAGCTGCAGGCGCTGGAACGGGAACTGGGCGTGCGCCTGCTGGAGCGCAGCGGGCGCCGGCTCACCCCCACCCGCGAGGGCGAGCTGCTGTACGAGATGGCGCGCCCGCTGGTGGAAGGCCTGGACAACCTGGCCGCCCACTTCCGCGAGCAGGTGCGCGGGCTGGATGCCGGCGAGCTGAACGTCGCCGCCGGCAGCTCGACCATCCTGTACCTGCTGCCGGGGATCGTGGACGCCTTCCGGCGCAGCCACCCCGACGTGCGCCTGACCCTCCACAACGTCACCGGCGCGGGCGGGCTGGACCTGCTGCGCAACGACGCCGTCGACCTGGCGGTGGGCTCGATGCTGGATGTCCCCGCGGACCTCGGCTACGCCCCGGTCTACCGTTTCGAGCCGATGCTGATCATGCCGCCGGACCATCCGCTCGCGGCCAAGCGCGACCTGCGGCTGGAGGACCTCTCGCCGTATGGCCTGATCCTGCCGCCCAAGCGCCTGACCACCTACCGCCTGGTCGACCTGGTGTTCCAGCAGAACCGGGTGCCGTACACGGTGGCGCTGGAGGTCGGCGGCTGGGAGGTCATCAAGCAGTACGTGGCGATGGGCCTGGGGATCAGCATCGTCACCGCGATCTGCCTGACCGAGGCCGACCGCCAGCGGCTGGCGGCGCGCTCGCTGGCGCGCTGGTTCCCCTCGCGCAGCTACGGCATCGTGATGCGCAAGGGCAAGTTCCTGTCGGCGCAGGCGCGCGCCTTCGTCGACCTGATCAAGCCCGAGGTGCTGGCCCCGCGCGACTACGACGAGGGCGGGCACTCGGAGCGATGACCCCGGCACCCGCCACGCACGCGGGCCTCAGCGGCCGGGCATCTCGAGCGCGTCGGTCTTGTAGATCGCCACGTGCGGCACGCCGTCGGCGCCGATCCAGCCGCGGTACATGCCGCCGGTGTTGAACGGGAAGGCGACGCTGCCGTCGGCGCCCAGCGCGATCGCGCCACCGTCGCCGCCGGCCTTCGGGATGTCCTGGTTGATCACGCGGTCGGCCGCGCGCGCCAGCGGATCGCCGGCCAGCCGCACCCGCGCGCAGATCTCGTGGGCGGCCGCGGCGCGGATGTAGTACTCGCCCCAGCCGGTGCCGGACACCGCGCAGCGGTCGTCGGCCCAGGTGCCGGCGCCGATGATCGGCGAATCGCCGACGCGCCCGTAGCGCTTGTTGGTCATGCCGCCGGTCGAGGTGCCGCCGGCCAGGCGTCCCTGCGCATCCAGCGCCAGCGCCCCGACGGTCCCGAAGTAGGCCTTGCCCGGCAGCACCAGCGATGTGTTGCTCGCCTGCGCCTGCGCCTCCTGCTTCAGCGCGTCCTGGAGCGCCTTCCAGCGCTTCTCGGTGCGGAAGTAGGACGGGTCGACCAGCGCGATGCCCTGCGCCTTGGCGAACGCCTCGGCGCCATCGCCGACCATCATCACGTGCTTCGACTTGTCCATGATGGCGCGCGCCAGCAGGATCGGGTTCTTCACCCGGTGCAGCCCGGCCGCCGCGCCGGCCTTGCCGGTCGCGCCATCCATCAGGGAGGTGTCGAGCTCGTTGCGGCCGTCGTGGGTGAACACCGCGCCGCGCCCGGCGTTGAACTGCGGCGCATCCTCGAGCACGGTGATCGCGGCGGTCACCGCGTCCACTGGCGAGCCGCCGGCCTGCAGCCTGGCGTGTCCGGCGCGCAGCGCGGCTTCCAGCGCTGCACGCGCGGCCTGCTCTTCGTCCGGGGTGAGGTCGCCGGGTTCGACCCCGGCGCCGCCATGGATCACCAGCCGCGGTTGGTCCAGCGCCACCAGCACGCCGTTGCGCACGGCGTAGCGGCGTTCCGCCAGTGGCCGCTCGACGCGCGCCGACGGCAGGTGCAACACCGAGTCGACGCCGGCCACCACCACGTCCACGCGGTCGAGGTTCATCGGCGCGTCTTCGGCCTGGCGCTGGGCGAAGCCGCCGCGCACCACGGTCGCGCCGGC
>JAFLEB010000176.1 GCA_017302075.1 Lysobacterales bacterium | reverse complement strand
CGAGCAGGGCCAGCGCGTGCCCGCGCACGTCGTCCAGCCCGAGGTCGTCGGCATCGAACACCTGCCGCCAGATCGGCGCGCCGGCGGCGGGGAACATGGTCAGGCCGACCAGCGTCGGCAGCAGCAGTCGCGGGTCGAGGTCGGCATTCAGCCGGCCCGCGGCCTGCGCGGCGGCGAACCGCCCGGCCAGCAGGCGGGCGATGTCGGGGGCGATCCGCTGCACCAGCAGGTCGCGCAACGCGCCGCCCTCGCACAGCACCTCGCGCACCCACAGCTGCGGCCACCAGGGATGCCGCGCGATCGCATCGGTCACGCCGCACACGAAGGCCGCGACGATGTCGGCCACGTCGTCGCCGGCCTGCGCGAGGCGTTCGCGCACCGACAGGAAGGCCGGCATCACGCGCTCCGCCACCACTGCATCGAGCAACTGCTGGCGGTCGCCGAAGTAGTAGTGCAACAGCGCCGGCGTCACCCCGGCCTCGCGGGCGATGTCGCGCAACGAGGTCGCCGCGATGCCCTGGCGGACGAAGCATGCGAGGGCAGCGTCCAGCGCGACCGCGCGCTGGTCCGGGGCATCCGACAGCGGGCGGCCGGGTGCGCGCTTGCGGCCCTTGGCCGGGCTGCGCTTGGGGGGTGCGGGAGGTACCATGCATATATTTAATTCAATGATTAATTAAGGCGCAAGCGCCGGACGACGAACGGCCGCGTGGTCGCCGCCCTCATCCGCCCCGCGCTACCCTTCGCGGATGCAGACCCAACGCGACTTCATCCTCGAACCCGACGACACCGAGCGGCTGGCCAACCTGGCCGGCCCGTTCGACGCCCACCTGCGCCAGATCGAGCTGCGCATGGGCGTCGAGATCGCCAACCGCGGCAACGTTTTCCGCGTGAGCGGCGACGATGCCTCCGCCGTCGCCCGCGCCGAGCGCGTGCTCCGGCAGCTGTACGACGAGGCCGCCGGCGAAACGCTGGACGAGCACGCCATCCACCTGCGCCTGGGCGTGCACGCGGGAGATGCACCGGCGCGGCCCGCACACGCCGACCACCTGCCGCAGGAGGTGGCGATCCGGGTCAAGCGCGGCACCCTGCGCGGGCGCGGCGACAACCAGCGCAAGTACCTGCACGCGATCGCTACCCACGACATCAACTTCGGGGTCGGCCCGGCCGGCACCGGCAAAACCTACCTCGCGGTCGCGATGGCGGTGGATGCGCTCAGCCAGTCGCGCGTGCAGCGGGTGATCCTGGTGCGCCCGGCGGTCGAGGCCGGCGAAAAGCTGGGCTTCCTGCCCGGCGACCTGACCCAGAAGGTCGACCCCTACCTGCGCCCGCTGTACGACGCGCTGTACGAGATGCTCGGCGTGGACAAGGTCGCGCGGCTGCTGGAGAAGAACGTCATCGAGATCGCCCCGCTCGCCTACATGCGAGGGCGCACGCTCAACGATGCCTTCGTCATCCTCGACGAGGCGCAGAACACCACGATCGAGCAGATGAAGATGTTCCTGACCCGCCTCGGCTTCGGCAGCACGGCGGTGGTCACCGGCGACATGACCCAGATCGACCTGCCGCGCCACGTGAAGTCGGGACTCAAGGATGCGGTCGAGGTGCTGCGCGGCGTGGAGGGCGTCAGCTTCACCTTCTTCGAATCGCGCGACGTGGTCCGCCACCCGCTGGTGGCGCGCATCGTCAACGCCTACGAGGCGCGCGAAGCCCGTGGCGACAACGGCGAGGCGTAGGATGCGCGCATGACCCAGGGCCCCGTCCGCCTCGATGTCGCCGTCGGCTACGCCATCCCGCGCGCCGGGATCCCGGCAGCGGTGAGTTTCCGCAAGTGGGTGGCGGCCGCGTTGGCGGGCCGCATCCGCGAGGCCGACCTCGCCATCCGCATCGTCGGCACCCGCGAAGGCCGTGCGCTGAACCGCCATTACCGCGGCAAGGATTACGCCACCAACGTGCTCAGTTTCCCCGCGGAACTGCCCGAAGGCCTGCCCGCGGGCGTGCGCCTGCCGTTGCTGGGCGACCTGGTCATCTGCGCCCCCGTGGTCGCCCGCGAGGCCAGGGAGCAGCGCAAGCCGCTCGCCGCCCATTACGCCCACCTGACCGTGCACGGCGCCCTGCACCTGCTCGGCTGGGACCACGAGGACCCGCGCGAGGCCGACTGCATGGAGCAGCTGGAACGCGAGATCCTGGCCGGACTGGGCCTCCCCGATCCGTATCAGCCGGCGTAGCGTGGCCGCGGTGGTTCACCGCCCCGCCACCCGACTTCGCTAGACTCCCCTCCCGTGGCGCCCGCCACGCATGCCCGCCCAAGGCCATAGAACCGCCACGATGTCAGAGGACGACAGTCGCCAAGACGGCGCCGATCCCAGCGAACGCCCCGCCGACAAGCCACGCCGTTCGTGGCTGGACCGCATCGGGGCCGCCCTCTCGGGCGAACCCACCACCCGCGAAGACCTGGTCGAGCTGCTGCGCGACGTGCAGGCCGATGGCGTCATCGGCCCCGACACGCTGCGGATGATGGAGGGCGCCATCGCGGTGGCCGACCTCACCGTCGGCGACGTGATGGTCTCGCGCGCGCAGATGGTCGCGTTGCCGGCCGACGGCAAGTTCCTCGACCTGATGCGGCAGGTGGTCGAATCCGGCCACTCGCGCTTCCCGGTGCACGGCGAGGACAAGGACGAGATCCTCGGCATCCTGCTGGCCAAGGACCTGCTGCGCGGGGTGGTCGCCGACAACGGGCCGGGCACGATCCGCGAGCTGCTGCGCCCGGCGGTGCTGATCCCCGAATCCAAGAAGCTCAACGTGCTGCTGCGCGAGTTCCGCCAGTCGCGCAACCACATGGCGATCGTGATCGACGAGTACGGCGGCGTGGCCGGGCTGGTGACCATCGAGGACGTGCTGGAGCAGATCGTCGGCGACATCGATGACGAGCACGACGACGCCGAGGACGCGGACGCGCACATCGCGGCGCGCGCCGACGGCCAGTTCGTGGTCGACGCGCTGACCCCGATCGCCGATTTCAACGCGCGCTTCGGCGCGGAATTCGACGACGACGAATTCGACACCATCGGCGGCCTGGTGACCGCGGCCATCGGCCACCTGCCGGAGGCCGGCGAGGAGCTGACCCTGGGCCGCTTCGTGTTCCGCGTCGCAAGCGCGGATGCGCGCCGCCTGCACACCCTGCACGTCGGCGTCGATGCGGCCGGCTGACGCGGTGCGCTGGCTGGCGGGGCCGCTGCTGGCCCTCGCCGCGGGGATCGCCCACGCGCAGGCCGTGCCGCCCGCGACGACGGCAGCGGCCGCGCCGCGCATCGGGGTGGTGACGATGGGGCCCGGCGAGATCTTCTGGGAGCGCTTCGGCCACGATGCGATCGTGGTGGAGGATCCGGCGACCGGCGCGCGCACCAACTACAACTTCGGCTTCTTCGACCTGGAGGAAGCCGGCTTCCTCGGCCGCTTCGTGCAAGGCCGGATGCAATACATGCTGGTCGCGCTGCCGCTGGAGCAGGACCTGGCCTACTACCGCGACGTCGGCCGCGGCGCCGCCGTGCAATGGCTGGACCTCGACCCGGCGCAGGCGCGGCAACTCGCCGCCGACCTCGCCGAGAACGCGCGGCCGGAGAACGCGCGCTACCGCTACGACTACTACACCGACAATTGCGCGACCCGGGTCCGCGACGCGTTGGATCGTGCGCTCGGCGGGCAGCTGCAGCGCACCCTGGTCGGCCGCTCCAGCGGCGACACCTGGCGCAGCGAATCCCTGCGGCTGGCCTCGCCCGCGCCGTGGATGTGGCTGGCGTTCGACATCGGACTGGGGCCGCGCGCCGACCGCCCGCTGTCGCGCTGGCAACTGGGGTTCATCCCCAGCCGCCTGGCCGACGGCCTGCGCGAGACCCGCCACGCCGATGGACGCCCGCTGGTCGCCAGCGAGGCGGTGCTGCTGCCGCAGCGACTGCCGCCGGAACCCGTCGGCAGCGCCCCGCGGATCTGGCCGTGGTGGCTGGTCGGGATGGCGATCGCCGGCCTGGTGCTGTGGGCGGGCGGCCGCCACCCGCGCGCGCTGGCCGCCGCCGCAGGCATGTTCTGGCTGGCCTGCGCCGTGCTCGGCAGCGTGCTCGCGCTGGGCTGGGCGTTTACCGACCACCAGGCGATGTGGGCCAACCGCAACCTGCTGCTGTTCAATCCGCTGGCCTGGCTGCTGCTGCCGGGCGCCTGGTCG
>JAFLEB010000175.1 GCA_017302075.1 Lysobacterales bacterium | reverse complement strand
GGTCTCGCCGAGCACCCGGTAGCGCCCGATCGCCTCGACCGCGACCAGCTGGGTGTGCCCGCCCGAGACCAGCAGGGCCACGAAGGGCGGCGCCGGGGCGTCGTCCTCCATCAGCGGCGCCAGCAGGTGGCCCTCCATGTGGTGCACGCCGACCGCCGGGACGTCCAGCGCCCACGCCAGCGAGCGCGCCACGCCGGCGCCGACCAGCAGCGCGCCGACCAGGCCGGGCCCGGCGGTGTAGGCGACGCCATCGAGGTCGGAGACCGACAGCCCGGCCTCGGCCAGGGTCTGCCGGACCAGCGGCAACAGCTTGCGCACGTGGTCGCGGCTGGCCAGTTCCGGCACCACCCCGCCGTATTCCGCGTGCAGCGCGACCTGGCTGTACAGGCCCTGGGCGCGCAGCCCGGCCGCCCCGCCGATGGCGGTGTCGTAGACCGCCACCCCCGTTTCGTCGCAGGAGGATTCGATGCCGAGGACTCTCATGGCGCCCATGTTGCGCCCAAACCGGGGCCGCTGCTATCATGCGCGGCTCGCCCGGACTGACCGGGCAGATTCCTGAACCGAGATTCCACGATGCCCAGCGTCAAAGTCCGCGAAAACGAACCGTTCGAGTTTGCCCTGCGTCGCTTCAAGCGCACCTGCGAGAAGGCCGGCGTGCTCGCCGAGACCCGCAAGCGCGAGTTCTACGAGAAGCCGACCCAGGAGCGCAAGCGCAAGGCCGCCGCGGCGGTGAAGCGCCAGGCGCGCCGCAGCTCGCGCGACGTCACCAAGCGCCAGCGCCTGTACTGAGCGCGCGTTTGTTGCGCCTGAAGCCGGCCGCGCACCCGCGCCGCCGGCTTTTCGCGTTTCTGCCATCCCGAAAAAACGAACGGAGCATCCGATGAGCCTCAAGCAACAGCTCACCGACGACATGAAGACGGCGATGAAGGCCGGCGAGAAGGACCGCCTGGCGGTGATCCGCCTGATCAATGCCGCGATCAAGCAGAAGGAAGTGGACGAGCGCGTCGAGATGACCGACCCGCTGGTGCTCGCCGTGCTGGAGAAGATGGTCAAGCAGCGCAAGGATTCGATCACCCAGTACGAAGCCGCCGCGCGCGAGGACCTCGCCGCGCAGGAGCGCTACGAGATGGGGGTGATCGAGGCCTACCTGCCGGCCAAGCTGGACGAGGCCGCGATCCTCGCCGAGATCGACAAGGCCATCGCCGCCACCGGCGCCGCCTCCGCCGCCGACATGGGCAAGCTGATGGGCGTGCTCAAGCCGGCGCTGGCCGGCCAGGCCGACATGGGCCTGGTCTCCAAGCTGGTGAAGCAAAAACTGGCCTGACCGACCTGCTGCGCGCGACGGCCGGAACCTCTCCATGAGCACGCCATCCCCACTCCTCTCGATCCGCCCCGCCACCATCGACGACGTCCCGCTGATCCGGGCGCTGATTGGCGAGCTGGCCGAATACGAGCGACTGGCGGATGCCGCGGTGGCCACCGACGCCGACCTGCGCGCGCAGCTGTTCGGGCCAGCTCCGGCGGCCGAGGTGCTGATCGGCGAGGTGGACGGCGAACCCGCCGGCTTCGCATTGTTCTTCCACAACTTCAGCACCTTCCTCGGCAAGCGCGGGCTGTACCTCGAGGACCTGTTCGTGCGCCCGGCGGCGCGCGGCGTCGGCCTCGGCAAGCACCTGATGGCCGCACTGGCGCGGATCGCCGTGCAGCGCGACTGCGGCCGCTTCGAGTGGAGCGTGCTGGACTGGAACGCGCCGGCGATCGGCTTCTACCGCAGGATCGGCGCGGTCGGCATGGACGAATGGACCGTGCAGCGCCTCGAAGGCGAGGCCCTGCACGCGCTGGCCTCGCACGACGCCCTGTGAACCGCGGCGTGGCACCCTAGCGCCATGGCCCGCATTCCCGACGCCTTCATCGACGAGCTGCTCGCGCGCACCGACATCGTCGAGGTGGTCGGCGGGCGCGTGCCGCTGAAGCGCCAGGGCAAGGAATACGCGGCGCGCTGCCCGTTCCACGACGAGCGTTCGGCGTCGTTCACGGTGTCGCCGACGAAGCAGTTCTACCACTGCTTCGGCTGCGGCGCGCACGGCACCGCGATCAGCTTCCTGATGAACTACGACCGCCTCGAGTTCCTCGACGCGGTGGACGAGCTGGCCAAGCGCGTGGGCATGGAGGTGCCGCGCGAGACCCAGCAGCGCAACGCCAACCCGGACACCCGCGACCTGTACGGCGCGATGGAGGCGGCGAACGCGTTCTTCCGCGGCCAGCTGGCGCGCAGCGACAAGGCCCGCGCCTACGTCGACAAGCGCGGCATCGCGCAGGAGATCGTCGAGCGCTACGGCATCGGCTACGCGCCGGACGGCTTTTCCGCCTTGCGCGACGCGTTGGGCACCGACCCGCGGCGGATGCAGCTGCTGGAACGTGGCGGGCTGTTCTCGAAGAACGACAAGGGCCACGTCTACGACAAGTTCCGCGACCGCCTGATGTTCCCGATCCACGACCGCCGCGGCCGCACCATCGCCTTCGGTGGCCGCGTCATCGACCCGGAGGATTCGCCGAAATACCTCAACTCGCCGGAGACCGCGCTGTTCCACAAGGGCCGCGAGCTGTACGGCCTGTGGCAGGCGCGCCAGACCAACCAGAAGCTCGATCGGCTGATCGTGGTCGAGGGCTACATGGACGTGGTCGCGCTGGCGCAGTACGGCGTCTCGCAGGCGGTGGCGACGCTGGGCACCGCGACCACGCCCGACCATGCCGAGCTGCTGTTCCGCAACGCGCCGGACGTGTTCTTCTGCTTCGACGGCGACCGCGCCGGCCGCAGCGCGGCGTGGAAGGCGCTGGAATCGGTGCTGCCGCGGATGAAGGACGGGCGGCAGGCGTTCTTCCTGTTCCTGCCCGACGGCGAGGACCCGGATTCGCTGGTGCGGCAGGAGGGCGTGGACGGCTTCGACGCGCGCCTGCGCGACGCCACCCCGCTGTCCGAATTCTTCTACGCCTCGCTGTCGGCCGACGTGAACCTCGGCAGCCTGGACGGCAAGGCGCGCCTGGCCGAACGCTGCAAGCCGCTGCTGGCGCAGATCCCCGACGGTGCGTTCGGCGACCTGATGCGCCAACGGCTCACCGAGCTGACCGGCGTGGGCGCGCGGGCCAGCACGCCGCAGACGCATGTGCCGGCGCAGCGCGCGAGCCAGGCCACCGCCTCCGGCGCACAGAAGCCCAGCCTGGTGCGCAGCGCGATCACCCACCTGCTGCATCGCCCCGGCTTCGCCCTCGACCTGCAGCCGCCATTCCGCTTCGCCGTGCTGCGCCAGCCCGGCATCGAGTTGCTCTCGGAGCTGGTGCTGCTGGTACGCGAGCGCCCCGACATCAACACCGGCGCGCTGCTGGAGCATTTCGAGGGACGCGAGGAACTGGGGGCGCTGCAGAAGCTCGCCGCGCACGCGCTGCCGGGCGAGGACGCCGCGCTGCGCCAGGTGTTCCTCGACAACATCGCGCGGCTGGATGCCGAAGCGCTGCAGCAACGCCGCGAGGAACTGCAAGCGCGCATCGCCAGCCTGGACGAGGCCGAGAAGGCCGAGCTGCGCGACCTGCTGCAGGCACGGCTGCAACGCTGACCCGACGATGAGCGAACGCGCCGCCACCTCCCTCGACACCCGCCTGCTCGATGCCGGCGCGCCGGACGATGTCGCCGAGGCCGTGCGCCTGCTGCGCGCGGGCCGGCTGGTCGCGGTGCCCACCGAAACCGTGTACGGCCTCGCCGGCAACGCCGCCGATCCCGCGGCGGTGCGCGCGATCTTCGCCGCCAAGGGCCGCCCCACCGACCATCCGTTGATCGTGCACCTCGCCGATGCCGCGGCGATGCCGCACTGGGCGCGCGACATCCCGGCCGAAGCATGGACCTTGGCCGACGCCTTCTGGCCGGGGCCGCTGACCCTGCTCCAGCACCGCCATCCGGATGCACCCGCGGAGGTCGCGGGCGGGCGCGCGACGATCGGCCTGCGGGTGCCGGCGCACCCGGTGCTGCGCGGCATCCTGCGCGCGCTGGATGGCGGCCTCGCCGCGCCCTCGGCCAATCCCTACCAACGGCTCAGCCCTACCACCGCGGCGCAGGTACTCGCAGGCCTGGATGGCCGCATCGACGCGGTGCTCGACGGCGGCGCCTGCACGGTCGGGCTCGAATCCACCATCGTCGACCTCACCGGCAGCATGCCGCGCATCCTGCGCGCCGGTCCGATCACCCGCGCGCAACTGGAAGCGGTGCTCGGCCGCGGGGTCGACTTCCCGACCGCGCACGCGACCGCGGTGCCGG
>JAFLEB010000174.1 GCA_017302075.1 Lysobacterales bacterium | reverse complement strand
ACCCTGCACCTGGACAAGGGCAACCTGGTCGGCGACGCCGACCTCGCGGCCTGACGGGAGCGCGCGATGAAATACCTGCACCTGATCTGGGCCGCGCTGTTCCGCAGCAAGACCCGCACCCTGCTGACCCTGCTGTCGGTGGTCGCCGCGTTCCTGCTGTTCGGGATGCTGGACTCGGTGCGGGTGGCCTTCAATTCCGGCGGCCAGGTCAGCGGCGCCAACCGCATGATCACGATGTCGCGGCTGTCGATCACGCAGATGCTGCCGTACAGCCTGGATGCGCAGGTGCGCGCGGTGCCCGGCGTGCGCAAGGCGGCGTACGCGGCCTGGTTCGGCGGCGTGTACCGCGACATGAACAACTTCTTCCCGAACTTCTCGGTCAGCCCGGACTACCTGGACCTGTACCCCGAGTTCAAGCTGCCCGCGGCGCAGAAGGCGGCGTGGCTGGCCGACCGCCGCGGCGCCATCGTCGGCGAGACCCTGGCCAAGCGCTTCGGCTGGAAGGTGGGCGACACCATCCCGCTGCAGGCGACGATCTTCCCGACCGGCGGCAGCAACGACTGGTCGTTCACCCTGCGCGGTATCTACCGCGTCGAGGATCCGAAGCAGAAGGGCCAGGAGCAGATCCTGTTCTTCCACTGGAAGTATTTCGACGAGGCCAACGACTACGTGAAGGGCCGCGTCGGCTGGTGGGTGGTGGAACCCACCGGCGCCGATGCCGCCAACCACGTGGCCAAGGCGGTCGACAAGCTCAGCGAGAACTCCGACCACGAAACCAAGACCCAGAGCGAGGCCGCGTTCAACCAGAGCTTCGCCAAGCAGTTCGCCGACATCGGCCTGATCGTCACCGCGATCATGGGCGCGGTGTTCTTCACCCTGCTGCTGCTGACCGGCAACACCATGGCGCAGGCGGTGCGCGAACGCATCCCCGAACTGGCCGTGCTGAAGACGATCGGCTTCTCCAACCGCAGCGTGCTGTGGCTGGTGCTCGCCGAGTCGGTGCTGCTGGTGGTGCTGGGCGGCGCGCTGGGGCTGGCGATCGCGGCCGGGATCATGCCCGCGGTGAGCGCGGCCAGCGGCGGCATGGTGCAGCTGCCCACGGTGCTGCCGCAGACCTGGGCGGTGGGCCTGGGGCTGGCGGTGCTGATCGGCGTGGTGGTTGGCCTGCTGCCGGCGCTGCGCGGGATGCGGCTGAACATCGTCGATGCGCTGGCCGGCCGATAAAGGGAGTACGCCATGACACGTTTCAAGGGATTCATCGCCGGCCTGCTGACCATCGTCCTGCTCGCGCTGGCGCTGCTCGCCTGGATCGCGTTGCCGTGGTTCGCGGTGCTCGGCGTGGCGGTGGCCGTCGGGCTGTGGCTGCTGCTCACCCGCAGCGGCCGGCTGGCGCGCGAGGCGGCGAAGATCGGCATCGCCGGCCTGCCGCAACGCTGGGGCGCCTCGCTGGTGATCGTGGTCGGCATCGCCGGCGTGGTCGGCGTACTGGTCGCGATGCTGGCGATGGGCGAGGGCTTCAAGGCCACCCTCAACAAGACCGGCGGCGAGGACAGCGCGATCATCCTGCGCGCCGGCTCGCAGGCCGAGACCAATTCGGTGGTGACCCGCGACCAGGCGCCGCTGGTGGGCGGACTGGCCGGCATCGCGCGCGGGCCGGATGGGCGCGCGCTGGCCTCGCCCGAGCTGTCGCAGGTGGTGAACCTGCCCTCGATGGCCGACGGCACCGATGCCAACGTGCAGTTCCGCGGCGTGGGTCCGGCCGGCTGGGCGATCCGCCCGCAGCTGAAGATCGTCGAAGGCCGCAAGTTCGAGCCCGGCCTGCGCGAGATCGTGGTCGGCCGCGGCGCGCAGACCCAGTTCCGCGGGCTGGAAGTGGGCAAGCAGCTCAAGCTCGCCAACCAGACCTGGACCGTGGTCGGCGCGTTCCAGTCGGGCGACTCGCACGACTCCGAGCTGTGGGCCGATGCCGACGTGCTCGGCCCGGCGTACCAGCGCCAGGCGTTCCAGTCGATCACCGTGAAGCTGGACGGCAAGGACGGCTTCAAGCGGCTGAAGGCCGCGCTGGCCGCCGACCCGCGCCTGAAGCTGGACGCCGAGACCACCCGCGCCTATTACAGCAAGCAATCGGCGCAGCTGGAGAAGCTGATCCGCATCCTCGGCATCGTGATCGGCACGATCATGGCCATCGGCGCGGTGTTCGGCGCGCTCAACACGATGTACGCCGCGGTCGCCGGCCGCGCGCGCGAGATCGCCACCCTGCGCGCGCTCGGCTTCCGCGGCCTGCCGGTGGTCGCCGCGGTGATGCTGGAAACCATGCTGCTGGCCCTGCTCGGTGGCCTGCTCGGCGCCGCCATCGCCTGGCTGGTGTTCAACGGCTACACGGTCAGCACGCTGGGCCAGAACTTCAGCCAGGTGGTGTTCCAGTTCCGGGTCTCGCCGGAGCTGCTCTGGACCGGGCTGAAGTGGGCGCTCGGCATCGGCCTGGTCGGCGGCCTGTTCCCGGCCTTGCGCGCCGCGCGCCTGCCGGTCACCGAGGCGCTGCGCGCCGCCTGATCGCTCAGGCGGCGGCGAGCCTGCCGCGCCGTGCGCGCAGCAGGCCGTCGGCGGCGAAGATCGCCAGCGCCAGCCAGATGCAGGCGAAGCCGACCAGGCGCTCGCGATCGAACGGCTCGCGGAACACCAGCACCCCGATCAGGAACTGCAGGGTCGGCGCGATGTACTGCAGCAGGCCCACGGTCGCCAGCGGGATGCGTCGCACCGCATAGGCGAAGCCGACCAGCGGCAGCGCGGTGACGATCCCGCCCAGCACCAGCAGGGTGCTCGCGGCGGCGCCGTAGCCCGCGCCGAACCCGCCGCCCCCGTGCGCTTCGGTCCATGCCAGCACCGCGATCGCGGGCAGGAACAGGTAGGCGCTCTCGACGCCCAGCCCGGCCACCGCATCCACGTGCGCGAGCTTGCGCACCACGCCGTACAGGCCGAACGACGCGGCCAGCGCCAGCGCGATCCACGGCACCTGGCCGTAGCGCACCGCCAGCCACAGCACGCCGGTGGCCGCGACCGCGACCGACAGCCACTGCAGCGGGCGCAGCCGCTCGCGCAGGAACAGCACGCCGATGAGCACGTTGAGCAGCGGGTTGATGAAGTAGCCCAGCGCGGTCTCGACCACGTGCCCGGCATTCACCGCCCAGATGTACAGGCCCCAGTTGAACGCGATCAGCACGCCGCTGAGCGCCAGCATCCACCCCAGGCGCGGGCCGGCCAGGGTCCGCCGCAACCAGCCGCGGCCGTCGCGCCAGAGCAGGTAGGCACCCACGAACAGCGTGCTCCAGGCGATCCGGTGCAGCACGATCTGCAGCGACGGCACCGCCTTCAGCAAATGCCAGTAGAGCGGCATCACGCCCCACAGCACGTAGGCGCCGACCGCGACCCACATGCCGCGGCGATCGACCGGTGTCATTTCGGACGCGCCTTCGCCACGGTGATCGCGACCACGCCGAGCAGGATCACGCCCATCGCCAGCAATTCGTGGCGGCCGAAGCGTTCGCCGGCCAGCCAGGCGCCCAGCGCCACTGCGATCGCCGGATTCACGTAGGCATAGCTGCCGGCCAGCGCGGGGCGCACGTGGTGCAGCAGCCAGATGTAGGCGGAGAAGCCGATGATCGAGCCGAACACCACCAGGTAGGCGAACGCGGCGAGGCCGTGCGCGCTGGGCAGTCCGTCGAAGCGCTCGCCGATGGCCAGGCCCAGCGCCAGCATGGCCGCGCCGCCGCACAGCATCTGCGCGGCCGAGGCCATGAACGGCGACGGCAGGTCACGCCCTCGGCTCCAGATCGAGCCGAACGACCAGGCGATGGTCGCCACCAGCAGCGCCAGCATCCCGGCCCGCGAGGCATTCAGGCTGCTGCCGGCATTGAGCCAGACCACGCCGACGAAGCCGATCGCCAGGCCGACCCATTCGATGCCGCTGGGCCGCTGCCCGCGCATCGCCGCGAACACGCCCATCCACAACGGCGCCGAGGCCACCGCCACCGCCGCCATGCCCGAGGACACCGATTTCTCGGCGAAGTTGACCATGCCGTTGCCGAGCACCAGCAGCAGCACGCCCATCACCGCGGCGTTGCCCCATTGCGCGCGGGTCGGCGCGGCCACCCCGCGCAGGCGCAGGAAGGCGAACACCAACCCGCCGGCGAGCAGGAAGCGGATGCCGCCGAGCAGGAACGGCGGGAACCCGCCTTCCAGCGCGAAGCGGATGGCGAGGTAGGTGGATCCCCAGATCAGGAACACCGCGGCCAACGCCAGGGCGACGCGAGGGGCGGGAGCGGTGGCGTGGTCCATGG
>JAFLEB010000173.1 GCA_017302075.1 Lysobacterales bacterium | reverse complement strand
CGATCGACGGCAAGCCGGTGGCCGGCCCGCGCGACGTGATGGAGGCCTTGCGCGCGCGCAAGGCCGGCGAACGGGTGGCGGTCGAGTTCCTGCGCGACAAGGCGACGCGACGCGCGGACATCGCGGTACCCGAGGCGCTGCCGTTCAAGCTGCCCGCGCCGGGGATGGCCGAGCATCGCAAGATGGTCTTCGTCGGCGGCGATGGCCAGGTGCAGGTGCTCGATGGCGCTGGCGGCGCCCCCCGGGCGGGCATGCCGAAGATCGTCGCCCGCGATGGCGCGCAGACCATCGTCATCGTCGACAAGGACGGCAAGACGCGCACCTGGGAAGGCAAGCCGGGCGACACGCCGCCGGCCTGGGTGCAGGCGCTGCCGCAGGACGGCAGGCGCGTGGAGAAGCGCGTGCAGGTGATCGTGGACGACAAGGGCAACAAGACCATCCTCGAGGACGAGGAGCGCGTGCCGCCACCCCCGCCGCCGGCACCGCCGGCACCTCCGAAGGGCGACTGAGGCTCAGACCCCGGCGAACGTCGCCTCGACGCGCGCCCATGCGGCATCGTCGAGGCGGCGCAGCACGTCGAGTGCCGCCAGGTTCTCCAGCAACTGCGACACCGAGGTCGCCCCGAGCAACACGCTGGACACATGCGGGTTGCGCAGGCACCACGCGATGGCCAGCGCCGCCGGCGTCGCCTGCAACTCGGCGGCGAGCGCGGTGAACCGGCGCAAGGCCTCGACGCGCGCGCCGCGCAAGCCGCGCTGCAACCAGGTGTAGCCCTCCCGCGCCAGCCGCGACCCGTCCGGAATGCCGTCGTTGTACTTGCCGGTGAGCAGGCCCGAGGCCAGCGGCGAGAAGGTGGTGGTGCCCATCCCGAACGCGGCGTACAGCGGCGCGTACTCCACTTCCACCCGCTGCCGGTCCAGGAGGTTGTACTGCGGCTGCTCCAGGCTGGGCGCCTGCAGGTGGTGCGCGCGCGCCACGGCATGCGCCTCGCGGATCTGCTCCGCGCTCCACTCCGAGGTGCCCCAGTACAGCACCTTGCCCTGGCGGACCAGCGCGTCCATCGCCCACACCGTCTCGTCGATCGGGGTCTCGGGATCCGGGCGGTGGCACAGGTACAGGTCGAGGTAATCGACCCGCAGCCGCTTCAGCGCGGCATGGCAGGCATCGTGCACATGCTTGCGCGACAGCCCCTGCTGGGTGGGGCGTGGATCGTCGACCGCACCGAACATCACCTTGCTCGACACGCACCAGCCATCGCGCGGCAGGCGCAGGTCGGCAAGGACGTCGCCCATCACCCGCTCCGCCTCGCCTTGCGCGTAGGACTCGGCGTTGTCGAAGAAATTGATGCCGTGGTCCCAGGCCGCCGCCACCAGCTCGCGGGCGACGCCACGCCCGACCTGTTGGCCGAAGGTGGCCCAGGCGCCGAGCGAGAGGCTGGAAAGGCGAAGGCCGGCGCGGCCAAGGCGGCGATAGTCCATGAAGGGTCCGGGTGCGGGCAGGCGGCCATTCTAGGCGCGGCCGGGCGGCGCTCGTTTACAATGCGCCTCCCCTCCTCCGGGGAGTAGTCCGTCGCGGCGCGAGTCGCGACCCGCGCGTCAACACACTTGGTCGGCAGGCCATGGCGCGCGATGCAGGCCCCGCGGCCGGCAGGACAAGACCGAAGGCAGGCGCCGCGCACCCGGCCGGGCGACGTGGCGACTGCGTTCGCGTCCATCCCACTCGCCCGGCCCGGAGTTCCGCATGTTCGACGCCCTGCTCGTTTCCACCGGCACCGTGGCCCTCGCCGAGATCGGCGACAAAACCCAGTTGCTGGCCCTGCTGCTGGCCGCGCGCTTCCGCCGCCCGTGGCCGATCGTCGCCGGCATCCTCGTCGCCACCCTGCTCAACCACGCGCTCGCCGGGTGGATCGGCGCGCTCGCCGCGCAGTGGCTGACGCCGGACGTGCTGCGCTGGATCGTCGCAGGCTCGTTCATCGCGATCGCGTTGTGGACGCTGAAGCCCGACACCATGGACGAGGACACCCGCCTGCCCGCGCGTGGCGCCTTCGTCGCCACCACCATCGCGTTCTTCATCGCCGAGATCGGCGACAAGACGCAGGTCGCGACGGTCCTGCTGGCGGCGAAGTACCACCCGCTGTGGCAGGTGGTCGCGGGCACCACGGTCGGCATGCTGCTGGCCAACGTCCCGGTGGTCCTGCTCGGCAGCAAGTTCGCCGCACGCCTGCCGCTCAAGGCCGCGCGCATCGCCGCCGCCTGCGTGTTCCTCTTCCTCGGCCTGTGGGCCGCGTTCGCCGGACTGCCGCACTGACGACACCGGGGCGCTGGCGTATCCTCCCGGCGTCCATCGGGGAAAGACCGCGTGTTCGACCTGCCTTCCGGCCTCCACGACGTCCGGCAGCGCCTGCTGGCGCGTCCCGATGCGTTGATGCTGGAACTCGGCACCGGCGGCGAGCTCCTCGTCGCGCAGCTCAGGGCCTGGCTGTCGCTGTCGATGCTGGCGTTGCCGCTGGCCAACGTGCTGACCGGCGGCAAGCTCGGGGAGACCCTGGTCGGCTTGCTCGGCGTGGTCCTCGCGATCGTGATGTCGCAGGTGTGGCTGGCGTTGGCACGCTCGCGCGGTCGTTATCGCTGGCTGACCTGGGCGACGTCGACCTACGACATCAGCCTGACCACCCTGGTGCTGGCGCTGCTGGCGATCGAATCTCCGGCCACCGGCTTGAACAGCATGGTCGTGTGGGTGTTCTACCTGGTGGCGATCTGCCTGACCACCTTGCGCAACGATGGCCGCCTCACCCTCTTCACCGGCCTGCTCGCGCTGGCCCAATACGCCGGACTGGCGCTGGTGGTCGCGCTCGCCAGCCCACCGGATCGCCTGGTCTCGGTCGACTACGGCACGGTGACCGCCGCGAACCAGCTGCAACGGCTGATGCTCATCATGCTGATGACGGCGGTGGCGGCGGCGGTGGTCTACCGCATGCAGCGGCTGGTCGACATGTCCGGCACCGATGGCTTGACCGGGTTGCCGAACCGCACCTGGCTCGTCCATCGCTTCCCGGCGATGCTCGGCGACATCCGCGCCAGCGGAACGTCCCTATCCGCCTGCCTGATCGACCTCGACTACTTCAAGCGGATCAACGACGAGGTCGGCCACCTCGCCGGCGACCGCGCGCTCCGCCACGTGGTCGACGTCCTGCGCGAGCACGTCCAGGACGACGAATGCCTGGCACGGCTCGGTGGGGAGGAGTTCGCGTTCCTGATGCGCCAGCCCATCGGTCGCGCCTGGGAACGGTTGGAGGCGATGCGTCGCGCGGTGGCGTCGCGCCCATTCCTGCCGGAGCCCGGCCATGATCCGATGCGGCTGACCTTCAGCGCGGGGATCGCCAGCTGGCCGCAGGATGGCGCGGACCTCTCGGCGCTGCTGCGGTGCGCCGACGCGCGCCTGCACCAGGCCAAGCGCGAGGGTCGCAACCGGGTGATGGCCCGCGACGCCTAGCGGCCCCGGCTTGCCGCCCCGCCCGGCGGTGACTACCCTGCGTGATCGCACGCGGGGCCGCAGGGCCAGGGGAAGACCAGGATGGATGGTGTGTCGCGGATCGGGTTCGGCCTGTTCGGGCTGGCGGTGCTGGTCGGGATCGCGTGGCTGTTCTCCAACAACCGCAAGGCCGTCGACTGGCGCCTCGTGGCCACCGGCATCGTGCTGCAGGTCGGCTTCGCCGCCCTCGTCCTGTTGGTGCCCGGCGGCCGCAACGTCTTCGATTGGCTGAGCAAGGCCTTCGTGCGGGTGCTGGGCTTCGTCGGGGAAGGCTCGAACTTCATCTTCGGCAGCCTGATGGACATCCCGAAGAACGGCTTCATCTTCGCCTTCCAGGTGCTGCCCACGATCATCTTCTTCTCCGCGCTGATGGGCGTGCTGTACCACCTCGGGGTGATGCAGGCGATCGTGCGCGCGATGGCTTGGGCGATCACCAAGGTGATGCGGGTGTCCGGGGCGGAGACCACCAGCGTCTGCGCCAGCGTGTTCATCGGCCAGACCGAGGCGCCGCTGACCGTGCGCCCCTACATCCCGCGGATGACCGAGTCCGAGCTGATCACGATGATGATCGGCGGCATGGCCCACATTGCCGGCGGCGTGCTCGCGGCCTACGTGGGCATGCTCGGCGGCGCCGACCCGGCGCAGCAGGCGTTCTACGCCAAGCACCTGCTGGCGGCCTCGATCATGGCCGCGCCGGCGACGCTGGTGGTGGCCAAGATCCTGATCCCCGAGACCGGCACCCCGCTGACCCGCGGCACGGTGAAGATGGAGGTCGAGAAGACCACCAGCAACGTGATCGACGCGGCCGCGGCCGGCGCCGGCGACGGCCTGCGGCTGGCGTTGAACATCGGCGCGATGCTGCT
>JAFLEB010000172.1 GCA_017302075.1 Lysobacterales bacterium | reverse complement strand
CGACCGCGCAGGCGTACTCGGGGATGTCCGCGTCGTAGGCGCGGAAGCACGCCACCTGTTCCTGCTGCCGCCAGCGCGCGAGCTTGTCGAGGTTCTTGCGCAGCCGGTTGGCGACCATCCGCGCGCCCTCCGGCAATTCGCGGGCGACCGCGGCGTCGCGCTGCGGTGGCGCGATCGGATCGCAGACGATCAGGCTGCACTCGATCGGGCCGTTGAACACCTGGTAGCGCTTCTGCGCCCGCAGCCCGGTGGCGCGGGCCAGCTCGAAGTCGCCGCACAGCAGGCTGGCGCGCCAGCCGGGGGCCGACGCCTTCAGCGCATCGCCCAGCGCGCGGTACAGCGCGGGATCGGCGGCCAGGCGGGCGTCGTACGGCGGATTGCAGGCGACCACGCCGTGCGCGTTGGCCATCGGCGGCAGCGCGGCGATGTCGCCGACCTCGAACGTGATCGCGGTCTCGACGCCGGCCACGCGCGCGTTCTCGCGCGCGGCGCGGATCGCGTGCGGGTCGAGGTCGCGCCCGTGCAGGCACGGCCGCAACGCCGCGAGTCCACGCGCTTCGCGTTCGATCGCCTCCACCCGCAACCCGCGCCACGCCCCGGCATCGAACCCGTGCCAGCGCGTCGGCGGCGCATCGCCATGCCGGCGCAGCCCCGGGGCGACGTCCGCGGCCATCAGCGCGCCCTCGATCAGCAAGGTGCCGCTGCCGCACATCGGGTCCAGCAGGTCGCCACCGTCGGCATGCGCCTGCGGCCAACCGCCGCGCAGCAAGACCGCGGCCGCCACGTTTTCCTTCAGCGGCGCCTCGCCCTGCGCGCGGCGCCAGCCGCGCCGGTGCATCGGCCCGCCGGCGAGGTCGATCGACAGGATCGCGCGCGCCTTGCGCACCACCAGGTTGATGCGTACGTCCGGCGCCTCGACGTCGACGTCGGGCCGCTGGCCGGTGCTGGCGCGCAGGGTGTCGACGATGGCGTCCTTGACCCGCTGCGCGGCGTAGCGCGCGTGGGTGATGCCACTGCCCGAAACATGCGCGTCGATGGCGAGGGTGTGCGCGGGCGAGAGATGCGCCTGCCAGTCGATCGCGGCCGCGCCGGCGTATAGCGCATGTTCGTCCGCGCAGTCGAATTCGGCGATCGGCCACAGGATGCGGCTGGCCAGGCGCGACCACAGCACGGCGCGCTGCGCGTCCTGCAGCGTGCCCTCGACGTTGACGCCGGCGATCGCGGCGGTGGCGCGCGCGCAGCCGAGCGCGACCAGCTCGTCGGCGAGCAGGTATTCCAGGCCCTTGCCGCAGGAGGCGAAGAACTTCATCGCTCAGAGCGCGCCCAGCAGCGTCGCGAAGGCGCGGGCACTGGCCTCGACATGGCGCTCGAGGCGGTGGCCGTCGTCGACCAGCAGCAGGGTCGCGTTGCGCGCGCCGGCCCATTCGACCACCGTCGCAGCGGGGATCAGTGCATCGTGCCACCCGTGGATGATCGAGATCGGCACCGCGGCGGCATCCAGCGTGGGTGCCGGCCCCATGTGGATCGGCGGCGCCATCAGGAACAGGCCGCGCAGCGGCACGGCCAGCGACACCCGCGCCGAAATCCATGCGCCCAGGCTGGAACCCGCCAGCACCACCGGGCCCTGCGTGGCAGCGTCCTGCGCGCGCTGTTGCAGGCGCTGCAGGCGCGCCAGCACGTCACCGAACGGACTGACCTCGCGCTTGCCGTCGAGGTCGGTGTAGTCCGGCCGCTCGTGGGTCCAGCCCAAGCGTTCGGCGACTTCGGCCAGCGCGGTGACCTTGGTGGCGTCGGGCCCGCTCTCGAAGCCGTGCGACAGGATGCAGTGGCCCTTCATTCGCCAAGCACCGCGTCGCCGCGACGCAGCGTGCCGCCCTCGAGGATGCGCGCGCACAAGCCGCCCATCCCGCGCATCGCGTTGTAGCCGCCGGGTCCGAGCGCGGCCTCCATGCGCGAGCACGGGTCGCAGGCATCGGTGCCTTCCAGGAGCACGTCGCCGATGCGGAAGCGTCGTCCACGCAAGGCTGCAAGCGGGATCCCGGAGACCACGAGGTTGCGGCGCAGGGTGGCCGGCGCGATGTCGTCATGCCCCGAGAGCGCCGCGATCGCCGGCAGGTGTTCGGCCTGGATCAGGGTGATCCCGCGCTTGCCGCTGCCGCCCGCGTAGCGGTCGCCCTGCAGGCCGCCGCCGACCTGTGCATCGGCGGATTCGACCTCGCGCATCGGCACGTCGCGCGCCGGCCGCAGGCCGATCCAGTCGACCCGGCCCGCGCGCGGGAATTGCGCGAACAGGCGTCCAAGCTCGGAATCGGCGGGCGGTTGCTTCATCCGCGAATGCTAGCATCGCCGCATGCCGCGGCCCGCCATCCACCTGCAGCCCCTGCCCTACGTGGACGCGCTGGCGGCGCGCGACCCGGCCGCCATCGACACCGTGGTCCTGCACTGCACCGAGCTGCCCGACCTCGCCACCGCGCGGGCTTACGGCGAGCGCGTGCACTACGCCAGCGGCACCGGCAACAGCGGGCATTACTACATCGACCGCGACGGCACGATCGTCGAATACGTGCCGGTCGCGCGCATCGCCCACCACACCCGCGGCTGGAACCCGCGCAGCGTCGGCATCGAGCTGGTCAACACCGGGCGCTTCCCCGACTGGCTGGACTCCCGCCACCAGGCGATGGACGAGCCCTACACCGAGGCGCAGTTCCTGGCCCTGGTCACGCTGTTGCACGACCTGCGCGCGCGCCTGCCTGGGTTGGCGCAGGTTGCAGGACACGAGGACCTGGACCTGGACGAGGTCGAGGCCAGCGACGACCCCGCGCTGCGGGTGCGGCGCAAGCGCGACCCGGGCCCGCTGTTCCCGTGGCCGGCGCTGCTGGCGGCCGTGCCGCTGCGACGGGTCGCGGCGGATCCGGCCGCATCCCCGTAAAATCGCGGGATGACCTCCCCCGCCTCCGAACTGATCGAACTGCTCTCGCTGGAGCGGCTGGAAGACAACCTGTTCCGCGGCCAGAGCCGCGACATCGGCACCAAGTACGTGTTCGGCGGCCAGGTACTCGGGCAGGCCCTGTCGGCCGCGCAGGCCACGATGACCGAACCGCGTGCCGCGCATTCGCTGCACGCCTATTTCCTGCGTGCCGGCGACATCGAGCACCCGATCGTCTACGACGTCGACCGCACCCGCGACGGCGGCAGCTTCTCGGTGCGCCGGGTCAGCGCGATCCAGCACGGCAAGGTGATCTTCTTCTGCGCGGCCTCCTTCCAGGAAGCCGAGGCCGGCGCCGAGCACCAGCTGTCGATGCCGGAGGTACCGCGCCCCGAGGACCTCGAGCCGGCGCCCGCGATCCCGCCGGAGAAGCTGGCCCTGCTGCCGACCAAGGTCCAGCGCTGGCTGGACCGGCAGGGGCCGTTCGAGTTCCGCCACGTGTATCCACGCGACGAGCTGCACCCGCCGAAGCGCCCGCCCTACCAGCAGGTCTGGTTCCGCCTCAGTTCGCCTGTGGGCGACGCGCCGGAGCTGCATCGCGCCCTGCTCGCCTACGCCAGCGACTTCCACCTGCTCGGCACCGCGACCTTCCCGCACGGCATCAGCTACTACCAACCGAACGTGGCGATGGCCTCGCTCGACCATGCCCTGTGGTTCCATCGCCCCTTCCGCGCCGACGAATGGCTGCTGTACAGCCTCGACAGCCCGAGCGCGCAGGGCGCGCGCGGTATGGCCCGCGGCCTGGTCTTCGACCGTGCCGGCCGGCTGGTGGCCAGCACCGCGCAGGAAGGCCTGATCCGGGTCGCGCCATCGCAGGTGCCGGCATGAGGCAGGTCTTCACCAGCCCGCGGCTGGAGAACGTGGAGGCGGTGGCGGACTTGCTGCGCGCCGAAGGCATCGAGGTGCGGATCACCGAGGGCCGCTCCTATCGCGGCAACCGCCGCAGCAGCTTCAGCTACCGCGAGCGCGAGGACACCGGCCCGCAGCCGGCGGTGTGGATCGTGCGCGCCGAAGACCAGCCGCGCGGCCGGGCGCTGTTGCGCGATGCCGGCTTGCTCGAAAGCTCGCGCGGCGAAGGCAGCTACCTGCCGCTGTCCTCCGTGCACGACGCCAAGGCGGGCGCGACCGCGGGCAAGGCCCCGCGCACGATGCGGATCAAGCTCGGGCTGCTGGCGCTGATCGCGATCGTCATCGGCGCGATGGTGTTCGCCACCCGTTCGCCGGCGCCCGCGCCGCAGGCGACGCCTGCCGCATCACCCGCGCCGCCGCTGGTGCCGCAACCGATCGAGGTGCTGGAAACCTATCGCGCCGACGTGCCGACCGCGCTGGCGCGCTTGGTCATCGAGCAGGCGCTCGGCACGCCACCGCCCGCCCGCGCCTGCGTCGAAGTCGACGGCCAGGACCCGTCCGCCGCGCTGTTGCAGG
>JAFLEB010000171.1 GCA_017302075.1 Lysobacterales bacterium | reverse complement strand
TAGGCGTGCGGCGGTGGCCCGCGTGCGCCGAGTCCGGCCTGCGCACGGGCCGCGTGCGGCCATGCGACCGCGTCATGCAGCCGGGGCGGCGTCGCATGCAGCGACGGCATCGGCAGCGACACCGGCGCGAAGGGCGTGACCTGCGCCAGCAAGGGGCAGTAATCGCAGGCCGCATCCGACGAGGCACCGGCCGGGTCGGCGGGCAATGCCGCGGCAGGCGCCATGGCGGGTGCGAGGCCATTGGCCGTGCACATCGCGCCGAACGTCTGCGACGCCGCGGTTGCGGCGGCGGCACGGCTGAGCGTGGGCGCCAGCGCCAGCAACAGCACCGCGGCCAGCGCGAAGCGGGCCATCCAGTGCTGGAACGGGCGGGCGCGGAACGTCGTCACCTGGACAGGATGCACCACGGCTCAGAGGCCGTCGATGACCTCGATCAAATGCGCCACGGTGAAGCCGAAGCGCGGCAGCAGCGCCTCGATCGGCGCCGAGGCGCCGAAGCTGTCGATGCCGACCACCGCGCCGTCCAGGCCCACGTACTTGCGCCAGAAATCGGAGACGCCGGCCTCGATCGCGACCCGCTTGCGGCAGGCCTTTGGCAGCACGGACTCGCGGTACGCCGCGTCCTGGCGGTCGAACACGTCGGTCGACGGCATCGACACCACGCGCACCCCGTCGCCGAGCTGTGCCGCGGCCTGCATCGCCAGCCCGACCTCCGAGCCGGTCGCGATCAGGATCAGTTCCGGGGTGCCGACGCTGTCCTTCAGCACGTAGCCGCCGCGCGCGATGTCGAGCAACTGGCCCTCGTCGCGCGGCTGGTGCGGCAGGTTCTGCCGGCTGAACACCAGGCAGCTGGGGCCGTCGGCGCGTTCGATCGCGGCCTTCCACGCCATCGCCGATTCGACCGCGTCGCACGGGCGCCACACGTCGTTGTTCGGGATGTAGCGCAGCGAGGCCAGGTGCTCGATCGGCTGGTGGGTCGGGCCATCCTCGCCGAGGCCGATCGAATCGTGGGTGTAGACATGGATCCCGCGCACGTCCATCAGCGCGCTCATCCGCACCGCGTTGCGCGCGTAGTCGCTGAACACCAGGAAGGTGGCGTCGTAGGGCACGAAGCCGCCATGCAGCGCCAGGCCATTGCTGATCGCGGTCATGCCGAATTCGCGCACGCCGGAATAGATGTAGTTGGCGTTCGGGTCGTCGCTCGCGACCGACTTGCTGCCCTTCCACAGGGTCAGGTTGGAATGCGCGAGGTCGGCCGAACCGCCAACCAGCTCCGGCAGCAGCGGCGCATAGGCTTCGATGGCGTTCTGCGAGGCCTTGCGGCTCGCGATGGTCGGGCCGTCCTGCTGGGTCTTGATCGCGAACGCCAGCGCCGCATCGCCGAAGCCTGCGGGCAATGCGCCGCGCATGCGCCGCTCGAACTCCGCAGCCTCGGCCGGGAAGGCGGCGCGGTAGGCGGCGAAGCGGGCGTCCCAATCGGCCTCGGGGGCCGCCAGGTCGCGCGCGCGCCAGCCGTCGTAGATCGCCTGCGGGATCTCGAACGGCGCGTGCGTCCAGCCCAGCGCCTCGCGGGTCGCCACCACCTCGTCCTTGCCCAGCGGCGCACCGTGGCTGGATTCCTTGCCGGCCTTGTTCGGCGACCCGAAGCCGATGGTGGTGCGGCAGCAGACCAGGGTCGGCTTGTCGCTGGACTTCAACGCGGTCTCGATGGCGGTCTTGATCTCCACCGGGTCGTGCCCGTCGACGCCGCGCACCACGTTCCAGCCATAGGCCTCGAAGCGCTTCGGGGTGTCGTCGGTGAACCAGCCGTCGGTGTCGCCGTCGATGCTGATGTGGTTGTCGTCCCAGAACGCCACCAGCTTGTGCAGGCCCCAGGTGCCGGCCAGCGACGCGGCTTCGTGCGAGATGCCCTCCATCAGGCAGCCGTCGCCCAGGAACACCCAAGTGCGGTGGTCGACGATGGCATGGCCGTCGCGGTTGAAGCGCTGCGCCAGCAGCTTCTCCGCCAGCGCGAAGCCGACCGCGTTGGCCAGGCCCTGGCCCAGCGGGCCGGTGGTGGTTTCCACGCCCGGGGTCATGAAGTTCTCGGGATGCCCCGGGGTCTTCGAGTCGAGTTGGCGGAAGCGCTTGAGGTCGTCGATCGACAGGTCGTGCCCGCTCAGGTGCAGCAGCGCGTACTGCAGCATCGAGCCGTGGCCGTTGGACAGGATGAAGCGGTCGCGGTCGGCCCAGCGCGGGTTCGCCGGGTTGTGCTTCAGGTAGTCGTTCCACAGCACCTCGGCGATGTCGGCCATGCCCATCGGCATGCCCGGGTGGCCGGAATTGGCGGCCTGGACCGCATCGATGGCGAGGAAACGGATCGCGTTGGCGAGGTCGCGGCGGCTGGGCGTCGTCATGGGCGTCGTGGGCGTCTTCTTGATGCGGATGCCAAGGCATCCGCCGGGCGCCCGGCGGGACGCGGGCCGCCCATTGTCCCATCCGCGCCCGGGGGCTGCCAGCGCCGGGGGCTCAGACCGGCGCGAGGTCGTCGACGTCGTCCCCGGTGTGCTGTGGCTCGCCGCGGCCCACCACGACGGATCCCACCAGGTCGCCGGTGACGTTGACCGTGGTGCGGCACATATCCAGCAGGCGGTCCACGCCGAGGATCAGGCCGATGCCCTCCGGCGGGATCCCGAAGGTGGCGAGGATCATCGCGATCACCGGCAACGACCCGCCCGGGACCCCGGCTGCGCCGATCCCGCCCATCACGCACAGCACCAGGACCATCACCTGCTGCCCGAGGGCCAGGTCAACCCCGTAGAACTGGGCCAGGAACAGCACGGTGATGCCCTCGAACAGGGCGGTGCCGTTCATGTTGGCGGTGGCGCCCAAGGTGCAGACGAAACGGCCGACTTGGCGCGGCACGCCCAGCCGCTCCTCCGCCACCATCAACGAGGTCGGCAGGGTGGCGCTGCTGGAGGAGGTCGAGAACGAGGTCAGGATCGCCGGTTCCGCCGCTCGCCAGAACTTCAGCGGCGACATCCGCCCCACCGTCCACAACAGCAGCGGGAACACCACGAAGAAGTGGATGCCGAGGGCCAGCAGCACGGTGCCGACGAAGCGCGCCAACTGGACCATCACGTCGAAGCCGAGCCGGGCGGTGATGCTGAACAGCAACGCCGCCACCGCGTAGGGGGCCAGGCGGATCACCCAGTCGATCAGCCGCAGGCAGATGTCGTAGACGCCCTCGCAGACTTCGACGAAATGGTGGGTGCCATGGCTGCGGACCACCGTGGCGCCGATGCCGAACATCAACGCGAAGAACATCACCGCGATGAGGTCGCCGCCCGCGGCGGCGGCGACCGGGTTCTTCGGCACGATGTTGAGCAGCAGCTCGATCCCGGACGGCGCGTTGCGCCCCTTCTCGGCGATCGCGCCGCCCTGCTCCGTGGCCTGCGCCATCAACAGCGCACGCTGGTCCTCGGGCAAGCCGACACCGGGCTGCAGCAGGTTCGCCGCCACCAACCCGATCAGGACTGCCACCGTGGTCACTACCAGGATCCAGGCCAGCGTCTTCAGGCCGATGCGGCCCAGCGACTTCGGGTTCCCGATTTCCACCACGCCCAGCACCAGCGCGGAAAACACCAGCGGGATCACCAGCATGAACAGCAGCCGCAGGAACAGTTGCCCGACCGGGTCCGCGACATAGGTAATCAGCGCCTGAAGCCAGTCGGCGTTGGCGAACCACAGGTTGCACGCCAGGCCGGCGATGGTGCCCGCGGCGAAGCCGATCGCCATCTTCCAGTGCAACGGCATCTTGCCGGTCGCCGCCTCGGTCATCGGTCATCCCCTCTGTCGTCGCCCCGAGCTTAACAAACGCCCGCGCTCACTCCGGATACAGCGGCGGCAGCGGGTCCCGCGATGGCCGTGCCGACGCGCGCCGCCAGCGCGGCCCGCCCGCGAAGGCCTGGCGCAAGACGCCAAGCACCGCGGCGGGGTCGTCGCGTCCCCAGCGCGCGGCCTGCAAGCGCGCCACCAACTGCTTCTGGAACCGCGCTGCGTCGTAGACCTCGTCGGGCGCAAGCAGCGCCAAGTGCGCCATGTAGGTGCCCGCGAAGTGCCGGTTCAGCACTTCGTCGGCGACCCGGATCTCGTGACCCTTGGCGAACCACTTGACCGGGTTGTCGTTGATCTCGATGCGCGCGATGCCGTAGGCCGCCACGCCGAGCAACACCACCGACGCCGCGACGATCGCCTTGCTGCGCTTCACCGTGAACGGCCCGAGCCCGCGCAGGAAGCGCGCCAGCCACGAGTGGCTCTCGGTGTCGTGCGCGGCGCCGAAGTTGGCGAACACCCGTTCGGGCAGGAACATCACGTAGGCCGGGATGAACGTGATCGTCAGCACCCAGGCGACACCGATGCCGATCGCCACGTAGAGCCCGAACACCTGCACCGGCGGGATCGGCGTCAGCGCCAGCGAACCGAAG
>JAFLEB010000170.1 GCA_017302075.1 Lysobacterales bacterium | reverse complement strand
CATCAACGAGTTCGACGACGCCTCGCTGGAACGCGTGGTGCGCCGCGCGGAGGACCTGGCCCGGCTGGCGCCCGAGAACCCGGAGTTCGTGCCGGCGATCGACAAGCAGGCGTACAAGCCCAGCGCGACCTACAGCGAATCCACCGCGGCGGTCACCCCGGAGTTCCGCGCCCAGGTCGCCGCCGACTCGATCCAGCCTTGCCGCGGCCACGGCCTGGTGGCGGCCGGCTTCCTCGAGGACGGCCACGGCTTCGTCGCCATCGCCAATAGCAACGGCAACTTCGGCTACCAGAAGACCACCAGCTTCGACTACACCTGCACCGTGCGCACCGAGGACGGCCGCGGCTCCGGCTGGGTCGGCCGCAACCTCAAGGATGCCGCGGATTTCCGCGCCGACCAGGACATCCGCACGGCGATCCGCAAGGCCACCGACTCCGCCGAGGCCAAGGCATTGGAGCCCGGCAAGTACACCGTGATCCTGGAGCCGGCGGCGGCCGCCGGGCTGATCAGCTTCATGATGAACTTCTTCGATGCGCGCAGCGCCGACGAGGGCCGCAGCTTCCTGTCGAAGAAGGGCGGCGGCAACAAGCTCGGCGAACTGGTGTACGACCCGCGGGTCAACCTGTTCGCGGATCCGTGGCACCCGGAGGCTCCGGTGCTGCCGTGGGACGGCGAAGGCCTGCCGCGCGAGCGCATGCCGATCATCGAGGGCGGCAAGGTGATGAACCTGGACTACTCGCGCTTCTGGGCGAAGAAGCAGGGCAAGCGGGCCGTGGGCTCGCCGGGCAACCTGCTGATGGCCGGCGGCACCAAGTCCACCGCCGACCTGGTGCGCGGCACCCGCAAGGGCATCCTGGTCACCCGCACCTGGTACATCCGCATGGTGGATCCGCAGACCGTGCTGCTGACCGGCCTGACCCGCGACGGCACCTTCTACATCGAGGACGGGCAGATCAAGCACCCGGTGAAGAACTTCCGCTTCAACGAATCGCCGGTGATCATGCTCAACAACATCGAGGAACTGGGCAAGCCGGTGCGCGTGGCCGGCGATGAATCCAGCTTCGTGATGATGATCCCGCCGATGAAGCTGCGCGACTTCACCTTCACCTCGCTGTCGGACGCGGTGTAAGCAGGGGACGGGACGGGCGTTGCCGCGCACCCGCCGCCCCGCTGCGCGCCCGGCCAGCGCGTGCCGATGAAGCGGCGCGCGCTGCTGCAGGCCATGGCCGCCGCCTGCACGGTGGCCGCGCTGCCCGCGTCGCGGGCCCGGGACGGGCGCTACGACTTTCACTTCACCCGGTTGAAGTACGACTCCGGCGACTGGGACGTCGATGCGCGCATGCCGTCCAACCTGATCACCTCGCTGATCGACTACACCACCCTGCGCGTGGACCCGGAGGAACACGTCGTCGCGCTGTCGGACCCGCGGATGCTGCTGGCGCCGTTCTGCTACCTGGCTGGCCACAAGCTGGTCGAGTTCAACCCGGACGAACGCCGCAACTTCGAACGCTACCTGCGCAACGGCGGCTTCGTGTTCGTGGACGACTGCAACCACGATATCGACGGTCTGTTCGCGACCTCGTTCGAGGCGCAGGTGGCGGCAATCTTCGGCAAGGCGGCGCTGCGCAAGCTGCCGAACACGCACCCGCTGTACTCGAGCTTCTTCAGGTTCCCCGATGGCCCGCCCGCGACCGGCTTCGAGCTCAACGGGTGGGGCGACGACCTCGTCCACGACTACCTCAGGGGCATCGCGTTCGACGGCCGGCTCGGCCTGCTCTACAGCAACAAGGACTACGGCTGCGAATGGGACTACGACTGGCGCAACAAGCGCTTCCTGGCCGAGGACAACACCCGCTTCGGGGTGAACATCGTGATGTACGCACTGACGCACTGAGCCCACAGGTGACGACCCCATGAACATCCCCGACCCCGAGTCCCTGCCGCCCCGCCTCGGCGAGCTGCGCGACGCCCTGGCGCAGGCCGTGGTCGGCCAGCGGGAGGTCGTCGAACAGTTGCTGATCGGCCTGCTGGCCGGCGGCCATTGCCTGCTGGAAGGCGCGCCGGGGCTCGGCAAGACCCTGCTGGTGCGCTCGCTGGGGCAGGC
The DNA here is from genome assembly GCA_017302075.1 of Lysobacterales bacterium. Lineage (GTDB taxonomy): Bacteria > Pseudomonadota > Gammaproteobacteria > Xanthomonadales > Xanthomonadaceae > Thermomonas > Thermomonas mangrovi. The sequence continues at coordinate 2,387 of JAFLEB010000170.1, read as the reverse complement.
GCTGGACCTGCGCTTCCGGCGCGTGCAGTTCACCCCGGACCTGATGCCCAGCGACATCCTCGGCACCGAGCTGCTGGAGGAGGACCATGGCACCGGCCGGCGTGCGTTCCGCTTCCAGCAGGGACCGGTGTTCACCAACCTGCTGCTGGCCGACGAACTCAACCGCACGCCGCCGAAGACCCAGGCCGCCCTGCTGGAGGCGATGCAGGAGCACACGGTCAGTTACGCCGGCACCACCCATGCCCTGCCGGCGCCCTTCTTCGTGCTGGCCACCCAGAACCCGATCGAGCAGGCCGGCACCTACCCGCTGCCGGAAGCGCAACTCGACCGCTTCCTGCTGCACGTCCGCGTCGACTACCCCAGCGAGGCGGAAGAGCGCGACATCCTGCTGCAGACCACCGGCACCCGCACCGGCACGGTCCCGCGGGTCATGGACGGTGCCGCGATCCTCGCCGCGCAGGCACTGGTGCGCGAGGTGCACGTGGGTGGCGACCTGCTGGACTGGATCAACCGGCTGGTGCGCGCCAGCCGCCCGCGCGACCCCGGCGCGCCGGACGAAGTGCGCAAGTACGTGCGCTGGGGCGCAGGCCCGCGCGCGGGCCAGTCGCTGGTGCTGGCGGCAAAGGCGCGCGCCCTGCTGCACGGGCGGTTCGCCGCCACCCGCGAGGACGTGCGCGCGCTGGCTGCCCCGGTGATGCGCCATCGCCTGCTGCTGTCATTCGCCGCCGAGGCGGAACAGGTCGCCGCCGACGACGTGGTGGCCGCGCTGCTGCGCGCGGTGCCCTGGCCCAGCGACTGACGGCCATGCCGGATGCGTTGATCCCGCCCGAGGTGCGCGCCCGCCTGCCGGAGCTGCGACTGGGCGCGCGGCGCGCGGTCGGCGACCGCGGCATCGGCCTGCATCGCAGCCGCAGCCGCGGGGCAGGCCTGGAGTTCGCGCAGTACCGCGCCTACGAACCGGGCGACGAGCCGCGGCAAATCGACTGGAAACTGTACGCGCGCTCGGATCGCTTCTTCGTGCGCGAAGCGGAGCGCGAGAGCCCGCTCACCGTGTGGCTGCTGGTCGACGCATCCGCCTCGATGGCGCAGGCCGACCGCGCGCGCCCCGGGTATAGCCGGCTGGACGCCGCGCGCGGGATCGCGGCATGCATCGCCGAACTCGCGCTGCTGCAGGGCGATCGCTTCGGGCTGGTCGCATTGGCCCAGGAAGCCCCGCAGCTGCTGCCCGCGGCGCAGGGTGCGCGTGCGCGCGATCGCCTGTGGCTGGCCCTGCGCGCCATCGTTGCGCAGGGACGCTTCCCGCAACCCGAGCGGCTTGGGCCGGCGTGGGAACGCATCGCCCCCGGCGACCTGGTCGTGGTGCTGAGCGATGGATTCGACGACGCCGCGCTCGACCTCGCCGAGCGGCTCGCCGCGGCGCGACGGGAGGTGTGGTTCATCCGGATCGTGACCGTGGAGGAACGCGACTTCCCCTTCAGCGGCGGCCACCTGTTCCGCGACCCGGAGACCGGCGAGCGCCTGCCCGGCGACGGCAGGGCGCTGCGCGAAGGGTTCCTGGCGCGCTTCGCCGAGGCGCAACGCGCGTGCGACGCGCGCCTGGCTGCCGCCGGCATCGCGCATGCGCGCCATGTGCTGGACGAAGCGCTCGACCTGCCGCTGCGACGGCTGCTGGCCGGGCGCTCGATGGACGCCGCATGAGCCTGGCGTGGCTGTACCCGGCCGGGTTCGCGGCGCTGGCGGCACTGCTGCTGCCGCTGCTGGTCCACCTCGCCCGCCGCGACCAGCAGGCACCGCTCGACTTCGCCGCGCTGCGCTGGCTGCGTGCCGCGCCGCGCCCGCACCGCCGCCTGCGCGTCGACGAACGCCTGCTGCTGGCGCTGCGCCTGCTGCTGCTGGCGACGCTCGCGGCCTGGCTGGCGCAACCGGTGCTGCGCGGAGCGGAAGACCATCGACCCTACGTCGCGGTCATGCCAGGTGTCGATGCCGCCGCGCTCAGGCAGCAGGCGCTTCCCGCGGATGCGCGCCACCACTGGCTTGCCGCAGGCTTCCCCGCGCTGGAAGACCCGGCCCCCGCGGGCCGGCAACCCACCAGCAGCCTGCTGCGCGAACTCGATGCGCAACTGCCGGCGGGGGTGCGCGTGGTGGTGGTGGCGACGCCCGACTTCGGCGGGACCGATGCACAACGGCCCCGCCTGTCCCGGCGCCTCGAATGGCGGGTGGTCCAGGCAAGCCGTGCCCTCGCCCGCAGCGGCGCAGCGGGGACGTCGTCTTCCGATCCCGCGCCCCGACTGGTCCTGCAAGGCGGGGACGCCGGCGCGCCCGGCGCGCGCTACCTGCGCGCCGTGCAGCAGGCCTGGCCGCGGCATCCGGACGCGCCGAGCGTGCGC
>JAFLEB010000017.1 GCA_017302075.1 Lysobacterales bacterium | reverse complement strand
GCTTCACGGCCGCCGGCACGCTGAACAAGGCGCGCCACAAGCATGCCGCGGTGCGCATTGGCGATGCGGTGTTGCTGCTGGGCGGCGCGGGACCGCGGGAATACGAGGCGCAGTACGCCGACAGCGAGGTCTGGCGCGCGGGCCGCGCGCGCACCACGCCCGGCCCGCGCATGGCCGACGCGCGCTACAAGTTCCTGGACGGCGTGGTCGCCCTCGGCGATGGCACCGCCCTGGTCGCCGGCAGCGGCCGCAGGCTCGAACGCCTGCACGCCGATGCATGGCGCCTCGACCCGGTCGCCGGCGATGTCGGCGCCGAACTTTCCTTCACCACCGCCACCCGCCTGGCCGATGGCCGCGTCCTGCTCGCCGGGGGTTACGACCCGCGGCTGCTGGTCTCGCGCCAGGCCTGGCTGTTCCAACCCTGAGCACCCACATGCTGAAGATCGACAACCTCCACGCCAGCGTCGCCGGCAAGGAGATCCTCAAGGGCCTGACGCTGCACGTGGCGGCGGGCGAAGTGCACGCCATCATGGGCCCGAACGGCGCCGGCAAGTCCACGCTCGGCAACATCCTGGCCGGGCGCGAGGGCTACGAGGTCACCGCCGGCAGCATCGAGTTCGATGGCCAGCCGCTGCTGGCGCTGGAACCCGAGGCGCGTGCCGCCGCCGGCGTGTTCCTGGCCTTCCAGTACCCGGTCGAGATCCCGGGCGTGAACAACACCTACTTCCTGCGCGCGGCGCTCAACGCGCAGCGCAAGGCGCGCGGCGAACCCGAGCTCGACTCGATGCAGTTCCTCAAGCGCGTGCGCGAGAAGCTCGCGGTGCTGCACCTGAAGGACGAGCTCCTGCACCGCGGGGTGAACGAAGGCTTCTCCGGCGGCGAGAAGAAGCGCAACGAGATCTTCCAGCTCGCCCTGCTGGAGCCGAAGCTGGCGATCCTCGACGAGACCGACTCCGGCCTCGACATCGATGCGCTGAAGTCGGTGGCCGACGGCGTCAACGCGCTGCGCTCGCCGGAGCGCGCGTTCGTGGTGGTGACCCACTACCAGCGGCTGCTGGACTACATCCGTCCCGACGTGGTCCACGTACTCGCCGATGGCCGCATCGTCGAGAGCGGCGGCCCGGAGCTCGCGCTGGCGCTGGAAGCGCAGGGCTATGCCTGGCTCAAGGACCGGGTCGCGCCGGACGCGGTCCGCTGAGATGAGCGTCCTGCTCGACTCGCTGGCCGCGGGTTTCGCCGGCGACGCGACCCGCCGCGCGGCGCTCGACGATGTGTTGCGCGACGGCCTGCCCGGCCCGCGCACCGAGTCCTGGAAGTACACCTCGCTGCGCGCGCTCGAACGCCGCAGCTTCGCGGCGGCCGAAGCGGTCGCGCTGGACCCGGCCGTGCTGGCCGCGATCCCCGCGCCGCGGCTGGTGTTCGTCAACGGCCGTTTCGACGACACCGCCAGCGACCTGTCCGGGCTGCCGGCCGGCGTCGAGCTGCTGCCGGTCGCCCGCGCCCTGCGCGAATCGCGCCCGCGCGACACCAATTTCCTGCAACGCCGCTACCCCCGCGCCGACGAGCCCTTCGCCCGCCTCAACGCGGCGCTGGCCACCGATGGCGCGATCCTGCGGGTCGACGACGACGTCGATGCCGGGGCGCCGATCCACCTGGTGCTGGTCGGCGCGCCGCAGGCGACCGATGCTGCCTGGCACCTGCGCCACTTCATCGAAGTCCGTCGCGGCGCGCGCCTCGCCCTGGTCGAGCACCACCTGGCCACGGGCGCGCATGCGCACCTCGCCAACGCCCTGGCGCACGTGCACGTGGCCGCGGGTGCGCGGCTGCACCACGTGCGCCTGCAGGACGATGCCGGCGGCGCCACCGGCTTCCTGCGCACCGACGCCGTGCTCGCCCGCGACGCGGCCTACGAACGGGTCGACCTCGAACTTGGCGCCGGGCTCTCCCGCCACGAACTCAATGTCCGCCTGGAAGGCGAAGGCGCCGCGCTCGTCGCGGCCGGCGTGCTGCTCGGCGACGGGCGGCGGCACGTCGACACCCGCCTCGGCATCGAGCACATCGCGCGCGACACCCGCTGCGCCTTGCGCTGGCGCGGGATCGCCGGGCAGCGCGCGCGCGTGGTTTTCCATGGCGGCATCACCATCCGCGCGGGCGCCGACGGCAGCGAGGCCGACCTGTCGAACAAGAACCTGCTGCTGTCGAGCGACGCCGAGATCGACACCCAGCCGGTGCTCGAGATCCACGCCGACGAGGTGAAGGCCGCGCACGGCGCGACCGTCGGCCAGCTCGATCCGGTCGCGCTGTTCTACCTGCGCTCGCGCGGCATCGACGCCGATGACGCGCGCCGCCTGCTGACCGCCGCGTTCTGCCGCGAGGTGGTGGCCGGGATCGACGACGAAGCCACGCGCGCGCTGGCGGAGGCCGCGCTCACCCGCGCACTGGCGAGGCTCGGCGCATGAGCGCGACGCCTGCCCGCGACGCCATCGACTGGGGCCGGGTACGCGCCGACTTCCCGCTGCTCGCGCGCGAGGTCCACGGCAAGCCGCTCGTGTACCTCGATTCGGCCAACACCGGGCAGAAGCCGGCCGCGGTGATCGAGGCGGTCGACGACTTCTACCGTCGCCACAACGCCAATGTCAGTCGCGCCGTGCATGCGCTGGGCAGCGAAGCCACCGAAGCCTACGAAGGCGCGCGAGCCAAGCTCGCGCGCTTCCTCAAGGTACGCGCCGACGAACTCGTGCTGTGCAGCGGCACGACGTTCGCGCTCAACCTGGTCGCGTACTCGTGGGCGCTGCCGCGACTCAAGGACGGCGACGCCATCCTGCTGACACGGATGGAGCACCACGCCAACATCGTGCCCTGGCAGCTGGTCGCGGAACGCACCGGCGCGCGGATCAAGGTCGCCGAACTGCGTCCCGACGGCGCGCTCGACCTCGATGCGCTGTTCGCCGCGATGACGCCGGACGTCAGGCTGCTGGGCCTGGCCCACGTCAGCAACGTGCTGGGTACCATCAACCCGGTGGCGGCGATCTGCCGCGAGGCGCGCGCGCGCGGCATCACCACCGTGGTCGACGGCTCGCAGGCCGCGCCGCACATGGCGCTGGACCTGCCCGCGCTGGGCTGCGACTTCTACGCGGTCACCGGCCACAAGATGTGCGGCCCGACCGGCACCGGCGCGCTGTGGGCGCGGCGCGAACACCTCGAGGCGATGCCGCCGTTCCTCGGCGGCGGCGAGATGATCAAGGAAGTCCGGTTCGAGGGCACCGTGTTCAACGACCCGCCGCACCGCTTCGAGGCCGGCACCCCGAACATCGCAGGCCACGTCGGGTTGGGCGCGGCGGTCGACTACCTGTCCGACCTCGGCATGGCGCACGTCGCCGCGCGCGAAGCCGAGCTGCTGGCGCACGCGACCGAGGAGCTGCAGCGCATCGACGGGCTTCGCATCATCGGCACCGCGCCGGAGAAGGCCGCGGTGGTCAGCTTCCTGGTCGACGGCGCGCACGCGCACGACCTCGCCACCCTGCTCGACCTCGACGGCGTGGCGGTCCGCTCCGGCCACCATTGCGCGCACCCGCTGATGCAGTGGTACGGCGTGCCCGCGACCTGCCGCGCCTCGTTCGCCTTCTATAACACGCACGCCGACGTCGAGGCGCTCGCGGCCGCGCTGCGCAAGGCCCGGAGCCTGCTCGCATGACCGACCTTGCGTTCCGCGCCGCCACCGAGGCCGACATCGAAGCGATCGTCGCCCTGGTCACCTCGGCCTATCGCGGCGAGTCCAGCCGTGCCGGCTGGACCACCGAAGCCGACCTGCTGGATGGCGCGCGCATCGATCCGGAGGTGCTGCGCGCCGACATCGCCCGCGACGGCAGCCGGGTGGTGCTCGCCGAACGCGACGGCGCCCTGCTCGCCTGCGCGCACGTGGCCGTCGACGACGACGCCGGCTATTTCGGCATGTTCTCGGTGGTGCCCGGCCTGCAGGGCGGCGGCATCGGCAAGCAGGTGCTCGCCGAATGCGAACGCATCGTCCGCGACGACTGGCGCCTGCCGGCGATGCGGATGACGGTGATCGACGTCCGCGACGAGCTGATCGCGTTCTACCAGCGGCGCGGCTACCGGCGTACCGGCATCACCAAGCCTTTCCCTTACGGCGACGCGCGCTTCGGCGAACCCAAGCGCGGCGACCTGCGCTTCGAGGTCCTGGAGAAGACGTTGTGAGCGACGACGACCTGCGCGGCTGGGAATTCGTGTGCACCACCGCCGAACTGTTGCCCGGCGAGAAACGCAGCGTGTGGGCCGGCGACACCGCGATCCTGGTGTTCAACCTCGACGGCGACCTGCACGCGCTCGAAGACCGCTGCTCGCACGAGGATTTCGAACTGTCGTCGGGAACCTTCGATGCCGCCGAGGGCAGCATCGAATGCATCCTGCACGGCGCGCGCTTCGACGTGCGCGACGGGCGCGCGTTGTGCGCACCCGCCTACGCGCCGGTGGCGAAGTTCCCGGTGCGGGTCGTCGATGGCGCAGTGTACACCCGCGACGACCGCGGCTGAGGCCGCGCCTCAGCCGAGCCAGCGGTAGTTGGCCGGCCCCAGCAGGTCGACGCCGCATTCCAGGCGCTCGAGGAAGTCGAGGAAGGCCGGGATCGCGTCGCCCTTCATCGGCAGGCCGTGCTGCGGCACGATCGCAACCGGATCCATCTGCCGCACCATCGCCACCCACAGCCGCAGCACGCGGTTGGAGGCCATGTAGCGGCGGTGGAAGCCTTCCATCTTCGCGCGGTGCGGGCCGAAGTCGGTGACGAATTCGTAGGGCTGCGAACTCGGGATCAGCGAGGCGCCGATGTCGCCGGAGAAGAAGATCCGGCTGCTGGGATCGTAGAACCCGAAGTTGCCCACCGAGTGCATGAAGTGCCCGGGCACCGCGCGGATCCGGCTCTTGCCGAGCGGGACGTCACCGCCCTCGTCGGGCAGCAGCAGGTAGCGATCCGAGCCCGCGTTCTTCATGTAGCCCGGCACCACGTGGGGCACGAAGCGGCCCCACAGCTGCGAGCAGACGATGGTGGCCTGGGTGTACAGCATCCACTTGTCCACCGAGCCGATGATGTCCGGGTCCTGATGCGTGCACAGCACCCAGCGCATCTCGTGCGGGCGCGCATACGCCGCCAGGGCGAGCACCAGCGGGTCGTAGAGCAGCGCACCGCCCGGATCCAGCACGGCCGACTCGCCGTCGTCCTGGATCAGGAATTGGTTCGCCTGCACGCCGTCATCGCCACGCACCAAGCTGCTGAACGCCACGCAGCGGTGCCCCCCTTCGTCGAACAACACGGTACCGGTACCCAGGCTCATGGCCGTCCCCCCTCAAGTCGATGTGGGGCCACGTTAGCCGGCGAACCGGCGACCGATATTGCGTTGGATCAAACAGTTGCGAATGTGACGCAACTCACTCTCGTTGCTAAATGCGAATCGTTTGCATTATCATTGGCGTAACTTCACTGCCGCCTCCCACGATGCGCCATACCCCCCTTGCGGTCGCCCTGTTCGCCCTCCTCGCCTCTCCCGCCATCGCGCACGCAGCGGACCGGACCGAAGACGCCGACCCGCCTGCGACCCCGATCGACCTCGACAAGGTCGAGGTGGTCGGCCAGCGCTACCTGCCCGACTACGCGACGCGCAAGACGCGCAGCGCCACCAAGACCGACACGCCGCTGCTCGACGTCCCGCAGGCGGTCACCGTGGTGACCGACAAGCTGGTCGCCGACCAGGCCATGACCAGCCTCTCGGATGCCTTCCGCTACATGCCCGGCGTGGGCCTGGCGCAGGGCGAAGGCAACCGCGACACCCCGGTGCTGCGCGGCAACAGCTCGACCGCCGACTTCTTCGTCGACGGCATCCGCGACGACGTGCAGTACATCCGCGACACCTACAACCTGGAGCGCGTGGAAGCGCTGAAGGGGCCGAGCGCGCTGGTGTTCGGGCGTGGCGGCAGCGGCGGCGTGGTCAACCGCGTGACCCGCCAGGCGGACGGCCAGTCGCACCGGGCGGCCAGCCTGCAGGTGGGCTCCGGCGACCGTCGTCGCGGCACCCTGGACTACGGCGACGGCATCGGCGATGGCGGCGCGGGCTTCCGCGTCAATGCCGTGTTCGAGGATTCCGCGAGCTTCCGCGACGGCTACTCGGTGGAACGCTACGGGATCAACCCGACCTTCGGCTTCGACATCGCCCCGGGCACCCGGGTCGAGCTGTCCTACGAACACTTCCACGACGAGCGCGTGGCCGACCGCGGCGTGCCCTCGCTGGACGGGCGCCCGGTCGACACCGACCCCTCGACCTTCTTCGGCAATCCCGACGAGAGCCCGGTCGAGGCCACCGTGGATGCCTTCGACGCCGTGCTGACGCACGCGTTCGGCGAGCACCTGCAGCTGCGCAACCACTTCCGCTACGCCGACTACGACAAGTTCTACCAGAACGTGTTCCCCGGCGCGGTGGATGCCGCGACGCAGACCGTCGCGATCTCCGCCTACAACAACACGACCGCCCGCCGGAACCTGTTCAACCAGACCGACCTGGTGTGGGAGACCACCACCGGCGCCATCCGCCACACCGTGCTGGCAGGCGTTGAGTTCGGTCGCCAGGTGACCGACAACCAGCGCATGACCGGTTACTTCGGCGCGCCCGGCAGCACCACGACCAGCATCCGCGTGCCGCTGGCCTCGCCGACCACCTCCGACATCCCGCTGTTCCGTCCGTCCGCAAGCGATGCCGACAACCATGGCGTGGCCAAGGTCGCCGCCGTCTACCTGCAGGACCAGGTCGAGTTCTCGCCGCAATGGCAGGCGATCCTGGGCCTGCGTTACGACGACTTCCGGGTCGACCTGCGCAACAACCGGACCGGCGCCACCGTGAGCAGCGAGGACGGCTTGCTGTCGCCCCGCGCCGGCCTGGTCTACAAGCCGCTGGACCGGGTCTCGCTGTACGCCAGCTACAGCATGGCCTACCAGCCGCGCGCGGGCGAGCAACTGGCCTCGCTGACCGCGAGCAACGCGGCGCTCGACCCCGAGACCTTCCGCAACCGCGAGATCGGCGCCAAGTGGGACATCCGGCCCGACCTGCAGGCCAGCCTCGCGGTCTACCGGCTGGACCGCGGCAACGTCGCGGTCACCGACCCGGCCGATGCCACCCGCATGATCCTGGTCGACGGCCAGTCCACCGAGGGCGTCGAGCTCGGCATCGCCGGGCGCATCACCGAGTCCTGGCAGGTCATGGGCGGCTACGCGTACCAGGACGGCGAGATCACCACCACGCAATCGGCCACCGCGGTCGCCGGCAACCGCCTCGCGCAGTTGCCGCGCCACTCGGCCTCGCTATGGAACCGCTACGACGTCAACACGGCCTTCGGCGTGGGGCTCGGCATCATCCATCGCGGCGCGATCTACGCCAACGTCGACAACCTGGTCACCCTGCCCGCGTTCACCCGCTTCGACGGCGCCGTGTACTGGACGCTGAACCCCTCGGTGCAACTGCAGCTCAACATCGAGAACCTGGGCAACAAGCGCTATTTCGCCAGCGCGCACAGCAACAACAACCTCAGCCCGGGTACCCCGCGCAGCGCGTGGCTGACCATGAATGTCCACTTCTGAGCCGGCCCCCGCCATGCACGACGCACGCCAACGCCGCACCTCCGCAACGGCCTATCGCTGGATCCGCCAGTTCCACCTGTGGCTGGGCGCCTGGGGCGCCCTGGCTGCGATCCTCTACGGCATCACCGGCCTGGTGATGAACCACCGCTTCGGCGACGCCGCGTGGCCGCAGGGCGACAGCCGCGAGACCGGCAAGCAATCCCTCGCGATCCCGGCGGCGGCCCGCGCGACCCCCGAGCAGTTGTCGCTGTGGTTGCGCGACCACAACGGGCTGGACGCGACCATGATCCGCAAGGGCGGCCCGGGCGGCGGCAACCGCGGTGGCGGCGACGCGCCGAAGTGGCGACTCAGTGGCGGCAATGCCCGCCACGCCTGGACGCTGGAGTACGCACCGGGCAGCGACACGGCCGTCCTCGAACGTACCCAGCAGACGCCGCTCGCGGCGTTCAACCGGCTGCACAAGGGCGTGGGCGGCGGCCAGTGGTGGATCCTGCTGGCCGACAGCTTCGCGGTGGCGATGGTGTTCCTGGGCCTGTCCGGGATCTGGATGTGGGCGCGGGGCCGGCGTCCGCGCGAGCTGGCGATGAGCGTGATGGGCCTGTCGACCCTGGTGTTCCTGGCGGTGGTCGGGCTGGCCCTGCTCTAGCCGGCTTGCGCCGGGTCGATCCGCACCACCAGCAGCGTGCCGCCGCCGTCCAGCGCGTGGCGGCTGCGGGTCGCACCCGCGTGCAGGATCGCGGTGTCGCCGGCGGCCAGCGCACCCAGCGCGGATCCGTCGGCGAAGCGCGCATGCCCGGCGACGAGGTGCAGGGCCCAGGCCTGCCCGGGTTCGACGAACACCACCATCGGCCCCACCAGCGGCCGCACCCACAACCGCGCATCGACCCGGCCACGCTTCCACATCAGGTTGAAGTCGCGGGTCGGGCCATCGACCAGTTCACCGAGCAACGGCCGTTCCCCGGCGAACGCGTGGCGATCGTGCGGTGGATGCAGCGTGCGGACCTCGCCATCGTCGAAGCGCAGGCGCAGCCCGTTGCCCGACAACAGCACCAGTTCGCGATCCACGCCCGGGAACGCGGAGAACGGCGCATCGGCCTCGATCTCGGCGATCGACAGCCGCCAGTCCCAGTCGTCGACGTCGGGCGCGCGCAGGATCTCCGAAGTCCAGCCGGCGCCGTTCTTCCAGCGCATGCGGCGCTGGCCGGCGGCGCGCACCACGAACGACGACTGCGGCGACGGGTTCTCCATCGCCGCAGTCTAGCCGCGCTGCAGCGCCCGGTCAGCGGCGGGCGACCTGCTTCGGCGCGGGCTTGGCGGCGGCCGGCTTGGCCGGCGCGCGCGCGCCACCGACGACGATGCGGTCGCGGTTCTTCTCGACCGTCTTCAGGCCGATGCCCTTGACCATCGCCAGTTGCTCCGCGCTGCGGAACGCGCCGTTGGACTTGCGGTAGTCGACGATCGCCTGCGCCTTCGCCGGACCCACGTTGAGCAGCACGCGGTCGATGGTGGCGGCGTCGGCGGTGTTGATGTTCACGGTCTCGCCGGCGATGGCGGCGCCCGCCAGGGCGAGCGAGAGGACCAGCGAGGACAGCAGGATGGCCAGGGACTTCATGTCGTGCTCCTTGTCGGGTGTCGGGATGGCGGGCCGCGGTGCGACCCGGTGGAGACACGATGCCGCGCGCGCCGGATCCGTCGTATCGGCCCACGACCCACGCCGCGCGCCGGCTTCGCCCCGCCGTGGCGTCAGGAAACCCTTACCCCCGGGCGCTAGAATGGGCGCCTCTTTTCGCAGGACCCGATGCCATGGATGCCAGCCAGGCCAAGCAGTTCATCGACGCCAAGTGGGACGCCGAAATCGTCCCGCAACTGGTCGAGTACATCCGCATCCCGAACAAGTCGCCGATGTTCGATGCCGACTGGGTGGCGAACGGCCACATGGATCGCGCGGTCGCGTTGATGGAAGCCTGGGCGCGTGCACAGGACATCCCCGGCATGACCCTCGAGGTGGTGCGGCTGGAAGGACGCACCCCGCTGATCTTCATCGAGGTGCCGGCCGCGAACGGCGGGCGCGACGACGATTGCGTGCTGCTGTACGGCCACCTCGACAAGCAGCCCGAGATGACCGGCTGGGACGCGGGCAAGGGCCCGTGGGAACCGGTGATCGAAGGCGACCGCCTGTACGGCCGCGGCGGCGCGGACGACGGCTATGCATTGTTCGGCTCGCTGGCGGCGGTGATGGCGTTGCAGGCGCAGGGCGCGCCGCATGCGCGCTGCGTGGTCCTGATCGAGGCCTGCGAGGAATCCGGCAGCTACGACCTGCCGGCGTACGTGGACCACCTGGCCGCGCGGATCGGCAAGCCGTCGCTGGTGGTCTGCCTGGATTCCGGCTGCGGCAACTACGACCAGCTGTGGTGCACCACCTCGCTGCGCGGCCTCGCCGGTGGCAACCTGACCGTGAAGGTGCTCTCGGAAGGCGTGCACTCCGGCGATGCCTCGGGCATCGTGCCGTCGAGCTTCCGCATCATCCGCCAACTGCTGTCGCGACTGGAGGACGAAGACACCGGCCGCATCCTGGTCGACGGGCTGCATGTCGAGATCCCCGCGGAACGCCGCGCGCAGGCCGCGAAGGTTGCCGAGGTGCTGGGCACCGAGGTGTACGACAAGTTCCCGTTCCTGCCCGGGATGACGCCGATGGGCGACGACCTGCAGGAGCTCGTGCTCAACCGCACCTGGCGGCCTGCGCTGTCGATCACCGGCGCCGACGGCATCCCGCCGCTCGCCTCGGCGGGCAACGTGCTGCGCCCGCATACCGCGCTCAAGCTGAGCCTGCGCCTGCCGCCGACCCTCGACGGCAAGCGCGGCGGCGAACTGCTGCAGGACGTGCTGCTGCGCGACCCGCCGAACGGCGCGGAGGTCAGCCTGCACCTGGAGAAGGCGAGCACCGGCTGGAATGCGCCGGCGCTGGTGCCGTGGCTGGAAGGCGCGATCGACCGGGCCAGCCAGGAAGTCTTCGGCAAGCCCGCGATGTACATGGGCGAAGGCGGCACGATCCCGTTCATGGGCATGCTCGGCGAGAAGTTCCCGGGCGCGCAGTTCATGATCACCGGCGTGCTGGGCCCGCACTCCAACGCGCATGGCCCCAACGAGTTCCTGCACATCCCGATGGGCAAGGGCGTGACCGCCTGCGTGGCTCGGGTGATCGCCGAGCACCATGCCGCCAGCCTGCGTGGCGAGACCACCGGCGTGGCCGCGGTCGCCGGCGGCAGCCACCACGGCGAGCACGGCTGCTGCTGAGCGGGCGTCGCTGCAGCGCAACGAAGGCGCTCCCCGCTGGCTGCTAGGATGGCCGCGCGTCATCCATCAACCATCGGGGAGGGAGCATGTTCGACGGCATTCTCGGTTACGTGATCGGCGGCCTGGTGATCGGCCTGTTGGCCCGGCTGTTCAAGCCCGGCGCGGATCCCATGGGCTGGATCATGACGATCCTGCTGGGCATCGTCGGCGCGGTCGCAGGCGGGTGGGCCTCGGCCAACTTCGGCCTCGGGCGCGCGATGACCTGGGTGGCCGCGGTGGTCGCGGCGATCGTCCTGCTCTTCATCTACGAGGCGATGCGCAAGAAGAAGTAAGCGCGCTGGCCTGCCATCTGCGACGCCCCGCGCTGCGGGGCGTCGTCGTTTGCGCCGGACTCAGGCGCTGTTGGCGTGCAGCAGCTCGCCCCAGTGCGGCGGCGCAGGCCACGCCGCCCCCTGGTTGCCTTCCAGCACGCGTCGCAGGTCGCGCCGATCGAGCTGCGGGGCCATCCGGTGCAGCAGGCTCAGGGCGTACTCGCGCAGCACCCGCCCGCGCGGCACCACCGCCCAGGTCACGCATTCGGGGATTTCCGGCGGCGCCTGGAGGATCCGCAGGTCCTCGTCGCTGGCGTCCACCGCCATCTCGGCCAACAAGCCCGCGCCCAGGCCGGCGCGCACGTAGGTCTTGATCAGGTTGGCGTCGCGCGCGGTCATGCCGACCTGCGGGACCACGCCGGCACCTGCGAACGCGCGCTGCAGCGAGGAATCCGCGCGGGTCGAGGACTCGTAGCTGATCAGCGGATGCGCGGCGAGCCCGGCCAGGGTGGGGGCATGCGCGAGCCGGGCCAGCGGATGCTCGCGCTGCACCAGCAACACTCGCCGCCAGCGGTACAGCGGCACCGCCACCCCGCCCTGCGGCACGCTGCCCGCGGTGCTGATCAAGGCAAGGTCGGCCTGGTCCAGCCAGTTCAATACCTCGGCATCGCCGGCCGCGAGCAAGTCGACGTTGACCTGCGGGAACTCGCGCTTGACCGCCGCGATTACCGGCGGCAGCACGTAGCGCGCCTGGGTATGGGTGGTCGCCAGCAGCAGGCGGCCGCTCAGCTCGCCGCGCTCGTTGGCGGCGTAGCTGCGGATGTTGGCGACTTCGGCCAGCACCTTGCGCGCATGCTCGATCACTCGTACGCCGGCAGGCGCGACGCTTTCCAGGCTGCGGCCACGGCGCACGAACAACTGGAAGCCGAGCTCGTCCTCCAGCGCCTTCAGCTGCTTGGACAGGCCAGGCTGGGTGGCGTGCACGCGTTCAGCGGCCTGGGTGATGTTCAGGCCGGAATCCGCGATCGCGACCAGATAGCGGAGCTGGGTCAGGGTCATGGGGAAAGCCCTAAATATCGCTGTATCAAGATATTGCGATGAAGCATACCGCCCGCTGCAGGCTTTGCCAAACGTGGCTTATGCACCCAAGGCATGTAACTGGACCACCCCGGCATTTCCCTCCCGGAGGCGGGGCGCCTACCGTGGACCGCAGCGGTTTGGCCGCCACTGTCCCTCGCGCGGCGTTGATCCCGCTGCGGGCAGGATCCCCACGGCGCACCCGCCTTTCCCTTCTCCCTGGCACATCCATGAGCCTCCACGACAGCATCCTCGACACCATCGGCGGCACCCCGGTGGTCCGCCTGCACCGCATCGGTCCGCGCCACGTGCACCTGTACGCGAAGGTCGAGTCCTTCAACCCGGGCGGCTCGGTGAAGGACCGGCTGGCGCTGGCGATCGTGCTCGACGCCGAACGCAAGGGCCTGCTCAAGCCCGGCGACACCATCGTCGAGGCGACCTCGGGCAACACCGGCGTGGCGCTGGCGATGGTCGCCGCGGCGCGCGGCTACAAGTTCGTCGCGGTGATGACCGAGACCTTCTCGATCGAGCGCCGCAAGCTGATGCGCGCCTACGGCGCCAAGGTCATCCTCACCCCGGCGGCGGAACGCGGCAGCGGCATGGTCCGCCGCGCCGAGGCGCTGGCCGCGCAGCACGGCTGGTTCCTGGCCCGGCAGTTCGCCAACCCCGCCAATCCCGCCTACCACCGCAGCACCACGGCCGCCGAAATCCTGCGCGACTTCGCCGGGCGCCGGCTCGACCACTTCGTCACCGGTTGGGGCACCGGCGGCACCCTCACCGGCGTCGGCGAGGTACTCAAGCTCGCGCGGCCGGAGGTGCGGATCACCGCTGCCGAGCCCGCCGCGGCGCCGCTGCTGCAAGGCCAGCCGTGGTCGCCGCACAAGATCCAGGGCTGGACCCCGGACTTCGTGCCGGACGTCCTGAACCGCGACATCGCGGATGCGGTGCTGTCGATCGACGATGCCGAGGCGATCGCCACCGCGCGGCGCATGGCCGCCGAGGAAGGCATCTTCGTCGGCATCTCGGCCGGCGCCACGGTGGCCGCCGCGCTGCGCGTCGCCGAACAGGCCGGCGAAGGCGAGGTCCTGCTGGCGATGCTGCCCGACACCGGCGAGCGCTATCTCTCCACCGCCCTGTTCGAGGGCGTGAACGAAGGCTCCGACGAGGACTGGCTGGCGACGCTGTGACGGCATAGGCGGGCCTCGGCGTTGCGGGTACGCTGTGCGTTTCCGCCACGCCACCCGCGCATGACCGACCCCGCATCGCCCCCCGACCCGCGCGCCGCGCTGCGCACCGAGTGGATCCGCGCGACCCTGCGCGATCCGACCGCCGAGGCGGTGCGCGCCTCGATGGACGCGGGCTTCCGCAGCTATTGGCGGGTGGCGACCGCGGACGGCAGCCGGATCGTCATGGATTCGCCGCCGGACCTCGAGGACGTGCGCCCCTGGCTCAAGGTGCATGCGCTGCTCGATGGCGGCGGCGTGCGCGTCCCGCGCGTGCTCGCCGAAGACGCGTCGCAAGGCTTCCTGCTGCTGGAGGACCTCGGCACCGAGACCTACCTGCACGCGATCCACCCCGGCAATGCCGACGCCTTCTTCGAGGACGCCACCACCCAGCTGCTGCGCCTGCAGGCCATCGCCCCGCCCGACGGCATGCCGGCCTACGACGCGGCCCTGCTGGCCCGCGAGCTGCGCCTGTTCGACGAATGGTTCTGCGGCCGCCACCTCGGCATGGCGCTGGACTGCGGCGACCTGGAGACGCTGGACGCCGCCTACCGCCTGCTGGTCGACAGCGCGCTGGCGCAACCTCAGGTGCTGGTGCACCGCGACTTCATGCCGCGCAACCTGATGCCGGCGGACGACGGCCCCGCGGTACTGGATTTCCAGGACGCCGTGCGTGGCCCGATCGCCTACGACGCGCTCAGCCTGTTCAAGGACGCCTTCCTCAGCTGGCCCGAGGACCGCGTCGGCGCCTGGCTTGCGCGCTACCACCAGCGCGCGCGCGACGCCGGCCTGCCGGTCCCCGCCCTCGACCGCTTCCTGCGCGATGCCGACCTGATCGGCGTGCAGCGCCACCTCAAGGTCATCGGCATCTTCGCGCGGCTCCACCATCGCGACGGCAAGCCGAAATACCTCGCCGACGTCCCGCGCTTCTTCGCCTACCTCGATGCGGTGCTGCCGCGACATCCCGGCCTGCACGACCTGCAGCGCTTCATCGCGCACAAGGTCAAGCCGGCGATGGCCCGCCTCGCCGCGGTCGCCGACGCATGAAGGCGCTGGTGTTCGCCGCCGGACTGGGCGAGCGCATGCGCCCGCTCACCGACACCACGCCCAAGCCGCTGCTGCGGGTGGGCGGCAAGCGCCTGGTCGAATGGCACCTCGAGAAACTCGCGGCACTCGGCGTCCGCGACGTCGTGCTCAACACCAGCTGGCTCGCGGCGCAGTTCCCGCAGGCGCTGGGCGACGGCGCGCGCTGGGGCCTGCGCATCACGTATGCCTACGAGGGCGGCACCCCGCTGGAGACCGGCGGCGGCATGTGGAATGCGTTGCCGCTGCTCGGCGGCGCGCACGGGACCGATGAAGCCTTCCTGCTGGTGAACGGCGATGTCTGGAGCGACTACGACTTCGCGCGCCTGCCTGCCGAACCCGCGGGACTCGCGCACCTGGTGATGGTCGATCGACCGGCGCACGCGAAGCAGGGCGACTTCGCGCTGGACGACCACGGCATGCTCCACGCCGAGGGCCCGCACCTGCTGACCTATGCCGGCATCGGCATGTATCGCCCGCAGCTGTTCGACGGCTGGCGCGACATCGTCGCCGCGCCGGCGGTGGTCGAGGGCAAGCCGAAGTTCCCGCTGGCGCCGCTGCTGCGCGCGCGCATGCAGGCCGGGCTGGTCACCGGCGAACACCATCGCGGGCGCTGGACCGATGTCGGCACGCCGGAACGGCTGGCGCAGCTCGATGCGGCGCTCGCTCAGTCCGCGGCCAGCACCTGACGCAGGAACGGCACGGTCAGCCTGCGCTGGGCGACCAGCGAGGCGTGGTCCAGGCGCTCGAACAAGGCGGTGAGGCTGCGCAGGTCGCGGCTGCAGCGGCGCAGCATCCACTCCAGCGCGGCATCCTCGAACGCCAGGCCACGCGCGGCCGCCCGCTCGCGCAACAGTCGTGCGCGCCCCACGTCGTCGAGCGGCTGCAGGGCGATGCGGGTGCAGTGGGCCAGCCGCGAGCGCAGGTCGGGCAAGTCGGGCGGGACGCCCTCCGGCGTCTCCCGGGCCGCATACAACAGGCCACGGCCGGCATCGCGCAGGCGGTTGTGCAGGTCGAACAGCGACAGTTCGTCAGCCGCATCGCCGGCGACCGTATCGACATCGTCCAACGCGACCAGGTCCGCGTGCTCCAGGCCTTCCGTGGCGGCGGCCAGGCGCCCGCGCAGCCGCGCCAGCGACAGGTAGGCGACCGCGTGGCCCTGCGCCTCGGCCGCGGCGCAAGTCGCCAGCAGCAGGTGGGTCTTGCCGCTGGCCGGCGGGCCCTGCACGTAGAGCGCCTGCCCCGCGGGCGACGCAGCGAAGGCCTCCAGTTGCGCGCGCGCCGCGGGCATGCCGACGAAGGCGTCGAACCGCTGGTCCGGCGGGAACCGCAGCGCCAGTGGCAACTGCGGCCCCAGGGCCTCCACGTCGGCCATGCTCAGGCCTGCGGCGACGGCCCGTCGCCCGGCGCGGCGGCATCGGGCGCGAGCACGATCCGCGGCTGCTCGCCGGCGTACAGGCTGCTGGCGGTGTAGCGTTCGTGCGCGTAGCGCAGCAGCACGTTGGCCACTGCCGCCACCGGCAGCGCCAGCAACATGCCGAGGAAGCCGAACAGCGTGCCGCCCGCGGTCACCGCGAAGATCACCGCCATCGGATGCAGGCCGATGCGGTCGCCGACCAGCTTCGGGGTCAGCCAGTAGCTCTCGATGATTTGCCCGACGGTGAACACCACGGCGACGCCGGCCAGGTGCTGCCAGTCGCCGAACTGGACCATCGCGGCGATGCCGCCGAACACCACGATCGAGGCCGGCCCGAGGTAGGGCACGAAGGTCAGCAGGCCGGCGAGGATGCCGATCAGGATGCCGAGGTCGAGGCCCACGCCCCACAACCCGATCGCATACAGCACGCCGAGGATCAGCATCACCAGGAACTGGCCGCGCAGGAAACCGCCGAGCACGGCATCGGATTCCCTGGCGAGGGTGCGCACCGTGTCCGCGTGGTCGCGCGGCACCAGCAAGCCGACGCGCGCCACCAACAGGTCCCAGTCGCGCAGGAAGAAGAACGTGAGCACCGGCAGCAGCACGATGTTCGCGAGCAGGCCAAGCAGGGCGAAGCCCGAACGCGAGACGTAGCCCAGCACCGTGGCGGCGATGCCGCCGGCGCGCTCCCAGTGCTCGCGGATCAGCGTGAACAGGCGCTCGGGATCGAGCCAGGACAGGATCTCCAGGCCGGTGCGTTGTTCGACCCAGGGCAGCGCGGTACCGACGAACCAGTCGCGGTAGCCGGGCAGCGAATGGACCAGGGTCACGATCTGCTGTTCCAGCATCGGCACCAGGATCACCGCGGCGACCAGCAGCAGCAGGCTCATCGCGCTGAACACCAGGATCACCGCGGTGTTGCGCTTGAACCGCGCGCGCTCCAGGCGGTCGACCAGCGGATCGCCCAGCCAGCCCAGCAGGGCGGCGAGCGCGAACGGGCTGAGGACGGGCGCGAGCAGCCAGAGCAGCCACAGCACGCCGAGCGCGACGGCAGTCCACTGCACGCGGCGGTAGAACGCCGCGATGGTGGCGAGGTCGTCCTGGCGCTCGCTCATTCGGCGCCCAACCGGAACGTGCTGGTCGGCGCCGGCGTCGCGGCGGTGCCGGCATCGCCGTCCGGCGCGGCACCCGCGACCGGTGACAGCAGGCCGCCACGTCCGGCGATCCGCCCGAACCCGGCCAGGCCGGTGGCGAGGTCGAGGTCCAGTTCCAGCGCGTCCGCGGTCGCCATCACCGGGCGCACGCCCTTCACGATCGACAGGCCGTCTAGGTAGCCCATCAGCCGCAGGTAGTCGTCGCTGGAACGGAGGCCGAGGATGCGCACGCGGAAGGTGCCGGGCGCGCCACTGCTGCTGGCCTTCGCATAGCGCTTGAACAGCGCATCGGCGGCACCGTCGGCGCCGCCCGCCATCGCCCGGCGTGCGTCGGGATTGCTGGTCGACCACGTCGACAGCACCTTGCCGCGGTCCACGAAGCGCCAGTCGGCGACCCAACCCGCGCCGCCGCGCGACAATTTGCCGATCAGCTGCATCGGCGGGCTGTAGCGGCTGGAGAGCGAGGCAATCGCGGCGGTATCGCCACGCCCGATCGCCCCCACGGCGGCCTGCTCGGCGGCATTGCCGCCCGGCAGGCCGAGCGCGAAGCCGCGTGCCTTGGCCTGGTCGAGGATGGCGCGCGCTGCGTTGACCTGCCCGAGGCCGACCAGGCGCGGGCCGCTGCCGTCGTCGATCGCCAGCCACAGCACCGGCTTCGGCCGCGGCGACGGCCACACCGGGATGCCGAGCATGTCGATCAGGTCGTCGACTGCCTCCTGCTTGAAGCGCACCACCAGCGTGGTCTGGAAACTCGGCGCGCCGGTCGCGGACACGCCCTCGTCCTGACGGTAGTCGAAGCCGGCGACATAGTCCTTGGCCTTGGCCAGCTCGTCGCGCACGCCGGGCCGGCTGCCGGCCTGGCGGTCGCCGGTCACCTTGGCCAGGGTCGCGGCCAGCGCGCGCCCGAACGCCGCCCGGCGCTCCGGCTCGGTCTGGTTGCGGACGGCGACCTCGGCCTCGTACGGGCCATTGGCCGCGGCGCGATCGCCCTCGGTCCGTTGCGCCGCGGCATGGCCGGCGCACAGCAGCAGCGCAGTCGCCAGCGCCCACCCCCATCCGCGTCGAACCGCGTGCATCGCCTGTGCTTGCATGGCCTGTCCTTGCCGGTCGCCGTCTCCGGCTGCCGTGGAATGGTGCCGCAGCGGGCCGGGGACGTCCACGTGAACGCGCCCCCCGCGCTAAAATGGCGGCCTCCGCAGGCGCGCCGCGCCACCGCCCCGAGGCCTCCCGTGACCCAGACCCCCACCCCCGCACCGGCCGGGATGACCTACCGCGACGCCGGCGTCGACATCGACGCGGGCAACGAGGTCGTGGAACGCATCAAGCCGCTGGTGCGCCGCACGATGCGCCCCGAGGTGCTCGGCGGGGTGGGCCTGTTCGGCGGGCTGTTCGACCTCGCCGGCCGTTACCGCGAGCCGGTGCTGGTCTCCGGCACCGACGGCGTCGGCACCAAGCTGATCCTCGCCAAGCAACTGAACCGCCACGACACCATTGGCCAGGACCTGGTCGCGATGTGCGTCAACGACGTGCTGGTGCAAGGCGCGGAACCGCTGTTCTTCCTCGATTACTTCGCGACCGGCAAGCTCGACGTCGGGACCACGGTTGACGTGGTCGCCGGCATCGCCAAGGGCTGCGAGCTCGCCGGGTGCGCGCTGATCGGCGGCGAGACGGCGGAGATGCCCGACATGTACCCGCCGGGCGAGTACGACCTGGCCGGCTTCACCGTGGGCGCGGTGGAGAAATCGAAGCTGGTGGATTCCAGCAGGCTGCGCGCGGGCGACGTGCTGATCGGCATCGCCTCCAGCGGCCCGCATTCCAACGGCTATTCGCTGATCCGCAAGATCCTCGAGCGAGCCGGCAACCCCCTGGACCTCGACCTCGGCGGGGTGACGCTGGCCGATGCGCTGATGGAACCCACGCGCATCTACGTCAAGCCGGTCCTCGAACTGCTGGCGAAACACGACATCCACGCGATGGCGCACGTCACCGGCGGCGCGCTGGTGGAGAAGGTCCTGCGCGTGGTGCCGGCGCCGCTGCGGCTGGAGATCGACACCACCAGCTGGCCGCTGCCGGCGGTGTTCGACTGGCTGCAGCGCGAGGGCAACGTCGCCGCGCACGAGATGTGGCGCACCTTCAACTGCGGCATCGGCTACGTGCTGATGGTCGATCCGGCCGATGCCGGCGCGATCGCATCCGACCTCGACCGGCTGGGGCTGGCGCACTGGCGGATCGGCCAGGTGCTGCCGCCCGGCGAGGGCGAGCGCCTGCGCATCGTCTGAGCCGCGCGGCCATGGCCCTCCGCCTCGCCGTGCTGGCCTCCGGTCGCGGCAGCAACCTGCAGGCGATCCTCGACGCTATCGCCGCCGGGACCCTCGATGCGGAGGTGGTCGGCGTGTTCTCCGACAAGCCCGGGGCGCCCGCCCTGGGCCGGGTGCCGGCGCCGCTGCGCTGGTCGCGCCAGGCGAAGGATTATGCGGATCGCGCCCGCTTCGACACCGAGCTGGCCGAGGCCGTTGCCGCGTCGCGGCCGGACTGGATCGTCTGCGCGGGCTACATGCGGATCCTCGACGAAGCCTTCGTGCGCCGCTTCCGCGGGCGCCTGCTGAACATCCACCCGTCCCTGCTGCCCCGCCATCGCGGCCTGCACACGCACGCCCGCGCGCTCGCCGAGGGCGATGCCGAGCACGGCGCCAGCGTGCACTTCGTCAGCCCCGAGCTGGATGCCGGCGCGGTGCTGGCGCAGGCGGCGATTCCGGTCGAACCCGGCGACACGCCTGAACGCCTCGCCACCCGGGTGCTGGCGCTGGAACACCCCTTGCTGCTGGCGGTCTTGCAATGGGCCGCCGCAGGCCGCATTTCTGAATGCGATGGGCAGGCCTGCCTGGATGGTCAGCCCCTATTTACGCCGCGGCGGCTAAGGTTCGCCCCCGCCTGAAGGATGGCGCCCCACGCCATCGAGGGACCATGACATGAAACTGTTCCGCACCTCTGCCCTGCTCGCCCTGGCGCTCGCCGTCGCGCCGGCATGGGCCGCCAAGCCGTTCGTGGCCGAATACCGCGCGAGCGTGATGGGCGGCGTGAGCGCGGATGCACGGATGTCGCTGTCGTCCAACGGCGGCGACCGCTGGACCTACGCGCTGGACATCGACAGCCCGGTCGCGACCCTGCGCCAGGCCACGGTGTTCGAGGAGCGCAACGGCGCCTGGCGCCCCCTGTCGGGCCAGGACTCCAGCCAGTTCCTGATGAAGAAGTCGCAGAAGAACGCGACCTACGACTGGGGCAAGGGCGAGGCGCGCTGGAGCGGCGACGTGAAGGCGGACCGCATGGGTCCGGTGCGCCTGCAGGAAGGCGACCTCGACGCGATGCTGCTCAACCTCGCCCTGGTCCGCGACGTCGGCGCCGGCCAGCCGCTGAAGTACCGCATGGTCGACAACGGCGTGGTGCGCGCGCAGGCCTACCAGACCCTGGGCAAGGAGACCGTCACCATCGCCGGCAAGCCGCGCGAGGCGACCAAGGTCAGCCGCACCAGCGAGAACAAGCAGGTCATCGTGTGGGTCGTCGAGGGGCTCCCGGTGCCCGCGCGCATCCTGCAGAAGAAGGATGGCAAGGACGAGCTCGACCTGGTGCTGAAATCGGTGCGCTGAGCCGCCCGCTCCCCCAATGAAAAAGCCCCGCGACGCGGGGCTCTTCGTGCGCGGGAGGGATCGCCCCTCAGTCCACGCGGCGGATGCGCGCGCCCAGCGCGGACAGCTTGGCCTCGATGTTCTCGTAGCCGCGGTCGAGATGGTAGATGCGGTCGATCACCGTCTCCCCGTCCGCCACCAGGCCGGCCAGGATCAGCGATGCCGAGGCGCGCAGGTCGGTCGCCATCACCGGCGCGCCGCTGAGCTGCGGCACGCCGCGCACCACCGCGGTGTGCCCATCGACGCGGATGTCCGCACCCAGCCGCAGCAGCTCGTTCACGTGCATGAAGCGGTTCTCGAAGATCGTTTCGTTCACCACGCCCACGCCGTCGGCGATGCAGTCCAGCGCCATGAATTGCGCCTGCATGTCGGTGGGGAACGCGGGATGCGGCGCGGTCGTGATGTTCACCGCGCGCGGGCGCTTGCCGTGCATGTCCAGGCTGATCCGGTCGCCATCGGTCGTGACTTCGGCACCCGCTTCGCGCAGCTTGTCGAGGACGACGTCGAGGGTGTCGGGCCGCGCATGGGTGGCGACGATGCGGCCACCGGTCATCGCTGCGGCGACCAGGAACGTGCCGGTCTCGATGCGGTCGGCCACCACCGCATGTTCGCACGCGCCCAGCGACGCCACGCCCTCGATCGTGATGGTGTGGGTGCCGGCACCGCGCACCCGCGCGCCCATCGCGTTGAGGCAGTCGGCAAGGTCGACGATCTCCGGCTCCATCGCCGCGTTCTCGAGCACGGTGGTGCCCTCGGCGAGCGCCGCCGCCATCATCACGTTCTCGGTCGCGCCCACGCTGACCAGTTCGAACACGTGCCGCGCGCCCTTCAGGCGCCCATCGCTGCGAGCCTTGATGAAGCCGTGGTCGACCACGATCTCGGCGCCCAGCGCCTGCAGGCCCTTGATGTGCAGGTCCACCGGCCGCGAGCCGATCGCGCAACCGCCGGGCAGCGAGACCTCGGCATCGCCGAACCGCGCCAGCAGCGGGCCGAGCACCAGCACCGAGGCGCGCATGGTCTTCACCAGCTCGTAGGGCGCGACGTGGCGGTCGACGCTGCGCGGATCCACCGACAGCACGTCGCCTTCGTGGACCACGCCCGCGCCCAGGCCGGCGAGCAGCTTGGCGGTGGTGAGCACGTCGTGCAGGCGCGGCACGTTGGTGATCCGCACCGGCGCGTCGGCCAGCAGGGTCGCGCACAGGATCGGCAGCACCGCGTTCTTGGCGCCGGAGATGCGGACCTCGCCTTCGAGGCGCTGCCCGCCCTGGACCACGATCTTCTGCATCAGTTGGCCTCGTCCGGGGTCAGGGTGCGGAGTTGCAGGGCATGGATCTCGCCGCCCATGCGCTCGCCGAGGGTGGCATAGACCATGCGGTGGCGGGCAAGCGGCAGCTTGCCGGCGAACGCGGCGCACACCACGGTCGCCTCGAAATGCACGCCATCGTCGCCGCGCACCTGCGCGCGGGCGCCGGGCAGGCCGGATTCGATCAGGTCGCGGATGGTGTCTGCGTTCATGGCGGGGTGGGCGTGCTCGCGTAAACTGAACGGACAAGTCTAACGGAACCTCCCCCGGGAAGATGCGCGTGTCCCCAGCCCCGCCCGCCAGCACGGAGAACTTCGATTTCGCCGCCAGCGGGCGCCGCGTGTTCGCGATCGAGGGCGAGGCGCTGGCTGCCGTCGCGGGACGCATCGATGGTGCCTTCACCGCTGCCTGCCGGGCGATCCTGGCCAGCCGCGGCCGCGTGGCCTGCACCGGGATGGGCAAGTCAGGCCATGTCGCGCGCAAGATCGCGGCGACCCTGGCCTCGACCGGCACCCCGGCGTTCTACATGCACCCCGGCGAGGCCGCCCACGGCGACCTCGGCATGGTCACCGATGCCGATGTCGTGCTGGCCCTGTCCTACTCGGGCGAGAGCGACGAGTTGCTGCTGCTGTTGCCGGCGATCAAGCGCCAGGGCAACACGATGCTGGCGATGACTGGCCGCGCCGGCTCCACCCTGGCGCGCGAGGCCGACATCCACCTCGACGTGGGCGTCCCCGCCGAAGCCTGCCCGCTGGCGCTCGCCCCCACCTCCAGCACCACCGCGTCGCTGGCGATGGGCGATGCGCTCGCGGTCGCCTTGCTGGAGGCGCGCGGCTTCACCGCCGACGACTTCGCCCGCTCGCACCCGGCCGGTGCGCTTGGCCGCCGCCTGCTGCTGCACATCACCGACGTCATGCACGCCGGCGACGACGTGCCGCGCGTCGGTCCCGGGGCGACGATCAGCGAGGCGCTGGTGGAAATGAGCCGCAAGCGGCTGGGCATGACTGCGGTGGTCGATGCCGACGACCGCCTGCTGGGCCTGTATACCGACGGCGACCTGCGCCGCAGCCTGGACGATGCCGGCGTCGACCTGCGCACGACCCGGATCGACGCGGTGATGACCCGCGCGCCGAAGACCATCGATGCCGACGCGCTGGCGGTGGAGGCCGCGCAGCTGATGGAGGCGCACAAGATCAATGCGCTGCTGGTGGTCGATGCCGGCGCACGCGTGGTCGGCGCGCTCAACATCCACGACCTGCTGCGCGCGCGGGTGGTCTGATGGACGCGTCGATGCCCGCCTACCCTGCCGATGTCCTCGAGCGCGCCCGCCGCATCCGGCTGGTCGGCTTCGACGTCGACGGCACCCTTACCGACGGCCGCCTGCTGTACGGCACCGACGGCCACGAGGCCAAGAGCTTCCACGTGCAGGACGGCATGGGCCTGACCCTGCTGCGGCATGCCGGCATCGAACTGGCGTTGGTGACCGCACGGATCAGCCCGGTGGTCGAACAGCGCGGCCGCGAACTCAAGATCGCGCACGTCCACACCCACGAGCGCAGCAAGCTCGCCTGCATGCAGCGCATCGCCGCCGGGATGGGCATCGGCATGGACGCGGTCGCGTTCATGGGCGACGACCTGCCCGACCTGGCCGCGCTGCGCGCCGCCGGCCTGGCGATCGTGCCGGCCAACGCGCACCCGTGGGCGCGCGCCGCGGCGCACTGGGTCACCCCGCGCCCGGGCGGCGAAGGCGCGGCCCGCGACGCTTGCGACCTGCTGCTGCATGCGCAGGGCCGGGTCGAGGCGATCCTCGCCCACGGGGAACACCCGTGACCTGGCGCGGCGGCCTCACCCTCGTGCTGCTGGCGACCGCGGTCCTCACCGGCTGGTCGGTGTGGCGGCATGTCGCGCGGCAGGCACCGACGACCGCCTCTCCCCGCTCGGATTTCATCCTCCGCGACTTCGAGCTGGTCGCGCTCGACTCTGCCGGCAAGGAATCCTTCACCCTGCGCGGCCCCCGCCTGCAGCGCGATCCGGGGGCGAAGTCGATGACCCTCGAGACCCCGCTGTTCCTGGTACCCGACCGCCAGGGTGCCTACTGGGAAGTGCGGTCGCGCAGCGGCCACGTCCCCGACGACGGCAAGCAGCTGCGGCTGCGTGGCAACGTGGTCGCCACCAGCCCGGCCGCGGTGCCGCCGCCGACCCGGATCGAAACCGAGGCGTTGGACCTGTTCCCGCGCCAGAATCGCGCGACGTCGGCCGCCACCGTCAGGATCACCCGGCCCGGCCTTACAATGCAGGGTCGCGGCCTGCGCGCGGAGTTCGACCGCCAGCAAGTCTCCCTCCTCTCCGATGTGCGCACCCGTTATGTCCCCACGCCCCGCTGACTTCGCGGCCGCCCTGCTCGCCCTCGCCTCGCTCGCGTTCGCGGCGGGCGCGTCGGCGCGCACTTCCGACCGCAACCAGCCGATGGACATCGAGGCGGCGCAGAGCACCTGCAGCCTCGGCGCCAACGACAGCTGCACGCTGACCGGCAACGTCACCATGACCCAGGGCAGCCTGCGGGTGGTCGCGGCCAAGGCGGTGATCGAGCAGAGCGGCGGCGACCCCAGCCGCGCCCTGCTCAGCGGCGGCGTGACCTTGCGCCAGACCCTGGACGACGGCAACCAGATCGACGCCAAGGCCAGCAACGTGGACTACAACCTCAGGACCGAGGTCGTGGTGTTCACCGGCAACGTGGTGATCAACCAGCAGCGAGGCAGCCTCAGCGGGCAGCGCGTGGTCTACAACATGAAGACCGGGCAGGTCGAAAGCGGCGGTGGCGCCGGCGGCGGCCGGGTCAAGATGCGGATCCTGCCGAAGAGTGCGCAGGCGCAGCCGGCCCCGGCGAAGGCGTCGAACTGATGCTGGTCGCCAAGGGCCTGCGCAAGCGCTATCGGTCGCGCGAGGTCGTGCGCGACTTCGGCCTGGAGCTGCGGGATGGCGAGGTCGTCGGCCTGCTCGGCCCGAACGGCGCCGGCAAGACCACCTGCTTCTACATGATCGTCGGCCTGGTCCCGGCGGATGCCGGCAGCATCACCCTCGACGGCCGCGACATCACCGGCGAGCCGATGTACGCCCGCGCCAAGCTCGGCGTCGGCTACCTGCCGCAGGAACCCTCGGTGTTCCGCAAGCTGTCGGTGGCCGACAACATCCGCCTGGTGCTGGAGCTGCGCCCCGACCTCGACGAGGACGGCCGCGAGCGCGAACTGGCCGACCTGCTCGACGAACTGCAGATCGGGCACGTGGCCGACCAGGCCGGCGCCAGCCTCTCCGGCGGCGAGCGCCGGCGCGTGGAGATCGCCCGCGCGCTGGCCGGCAAGCCACGCATGATCCTGCTGGACGAGCCCTTCGCCGGCGTCGATCCGATCTCGGTCAACGAGATCCAGCGCATCGTCCGCCACCTCAAGGACCGCGGGATCGGGGTGCTGATCACCGACCACAACGTCCGCGAGACCCTCGGCATCTGCGACCGGGCCTACATCCTCGCCGAGGGCGCGGTGCTGGCGCAGGGCGCACCGGCCACCTTGCTCGAGAACCCGGACGTGCGCCGCGTCTACCTGGGCGAGGGCTTCACGCTGTAAACGCCGCGGGCGGGTGCCCGACGGTCAAATTCCACGCGGATGCGGCTATGCTGGCTGCGCATGAAGCCGCGCCTGTCCCCCGCGCTGCACCAGCACCTGGTCCTGACGCCGCAACTGCGCCAGGCGATCCGGCTGCTGCAGCTGTCCACCGCGGAGCTCGAAGCCGAAGTCGCCGACGCGGTGGCGAGCAACCCGCTGCTCGACTGGACCGAGGAGACCGACCAAGGCGATGCTTTCCCCGGCGAACCGTCCGCCGAGATGCCCGATGCCGCGCCGCAGGACGCGCCTCCCGAGGAGCGCTGGGATCGCGATGCGGAGCCCTGGCAGGAACGCATCGGCCCGGGCGGCGACGGCGACGAGGACATGGGCGACCCGGGCGACCGCGCGAGCAGCGGGGAAACCCTGCGCGACCACCTGCTGTGGCAACTCCACCTCGGCCACTTCAGCCAGCGCGACGCGACGATCGGGCTGGCGATCATCGACGCGATCGACGACGACGGCTACCTGCGCGACGGCCTCGACGCGATCGCGGACGTGTTGCTGCCTGGCGTGCGGGCCACCCACCCCGAGATCCAGCAGGTGCTGCACCGGATCCAGCAGTTCGACCCGGTGGGCGTGGGCGCCCGCGACCTCGGCGAATGCCTGCGCCTGCAGCTGCTGGCGCTCCCCACCGACACCGCCGGACGCGCGCTCGCGCTGGACGTGGCCGCCGGACCGCTGGCGCGCCTGCCGCGCATGGGCCTGGATGGCCTGTGCGCGGAACTGGACTGCAGGCGCGAGGACGCCGACGCCGCCGTGCAGCTGCTGCGCAGCCTGGACCCGCGTCCCGGCTCGCGCTACGGCGAGCTGCCCCCCGGCACCTACGTCACCCCCGACTGCGTGATCTGGCGCCAGCAGGGCATGTGGCGGGTGGCGCTGGCGAGCAACGCGATGCCGCGGATCGCGATCCAGCGCGGCTACGAGCAGATGATCCGGCACGCGCGGCCGAGCGACGCCGATTACCTGCGCGGACGCCTGCAGGAGGCGCGCTGGCTGCTCAAGGGCCTGGAGTCGCGCGCCGACACGCTGCTGCGCGTCGTGCGTTGCCTGGTCCGCGAGCAGGCCGCCTTCCTGGAGTTCGGCGCGCAGGCCCTGCACCCGCTGACCCTGCGCCGGGTCGCCGAAGAGCTGGGCATGCACGAATCCACCGTCTCCCGCGCGATCGCCCGCAAGTACGTGCGGACCCCGCGCGGCACCATCGCCCTGCGCGACTTCTTCGCCTCCGGGATCGAGACCGGCGACGGCGGCAGCGCGTCCAGCACCGCCATCCAGGACATGATCCGCAAGCTGGTCGCCGCCGAGGACCCGCGCAAGCCCTTGTCCGACGCGCGGCTTGCCGATACGTTGAAGGCGGAAGGCGTGCCGGTCGCACGACGCACCGTCGCCAAGTACCGCGAAGCCCTGCAGATCCCCGCCTCGCACGAACGCGTGCGGATCGGCTGACGCAGCGGCATCGCCCCACCCGGGCCCGGCCCGGATCGCACCACGTCGAAGGAGGTCCAGATGCAGATCGAAACCCATGGCCAGCAGATCGAAGTGACGCCCGCCCTGCGCGAGTACGTCGACAACCGGTTCTCCCGCCTCGGCCGGCATTTCGACCATCCCTGCCAGGTCCGCGTGCAACTGGGCCTGGACAAGCCCGACCACAAGGCCGAGGCCACCGTCGCGCTCTCCGGCAAGACCCTGCATGCCGACGCCTCCGCACAGGACATGTACGCCGCGATCGACCTGCTCTCGGACAAGCTCGACCGGCTGCTAATGAAGCACAAGGAACGCATGGTCGACCACCACCGCGGCGAGGGCCTCCCGCAGGACGCGGCCTGACGCGCCGGCCCGCGTCCACGCGACCCGATGAACGCCGCGCGCATCACCGCCGCCGAACTGTTCGCGCTGCAGCAGGACGCGCTCGGCCTGCGCTGGATCGCCGGCGAGCGCGAGGCCGGCCGGCGGGTGCTGGAGGCGGTGGAAACCGTCGCCCGGCGCCCGTCGCTGGCCGGCTACCTCAACATCATCTATCCCAACAAGGTGCAGATCCTCGGCAGCGAGGAACTGGCCTGGCTGGACGGGCTGGACGCCCGCCAGCGCTGGGAGACGATCCAGAAGATCATGGATTTCCGGCCGCTGGCGCTGGTGATAAGCAAGGACCAGAGCTGCCCGGACGACCTGCGCACGGCCGCGGAGGAATCGGAGACGCCGCTGTGGAGCTCGCCCAAGCGCGGGCATGAACTCCTCAACCACCTGCAGTACAAGCTGGCGCGCACGCTGGCGCCGCGGGTCACGCTGCACGGCGTGTTCATGGAGATCTACTCGATGGGGGTGCTGGTCACCGGCGAGTCCGGCTCCGGCAAGAGCGAGCTCGCGCTGGAACTGGTCACCCGCGGCCACCGGCTGGTCGCGGACGACGCCCCCGAATTCACCCAGATCGCGCCCGACGTGCTCGACGGCACCTGCCCGGAGCTGCTGCAGGACATGCTGGAACTGCGCGGCCTGGGCGTGCTCAACATCCGCGAGATGTTCGGCGACACCGCGGTCAAGCGGAACAAGTACCTGCGCCTGATCGTGCACCTCAGCAAGCCCTCGCTCGAGCCCAGCCCCACCGGCCTGGAGCGCCTCACCGGCGACATCGGCACCCGCCGCGTGCTCGACCTCGACGTGCCGATGATCACCCTGCCGGTGATGGCCGGCCGCAACCTCGCGGTGCTGACCGAAGCCGCCACCCGCATGCACATCCTGCGCAGCAAGGGCGTCGATCCCGCCGCCGCCTTCATGGCCCGGCACAGCCATTTCCTGGAGCGGGCGCAGTGAGCGCCGCGCCCGCGCTGGTGATCGTCAGCGGCCTGTCGGGCTCCGGCAAGTCGGTGGCGCTGAAGACCTTCGAGGACCTCGGCTACTACTGCGTCGACAACCTGCCGGCGGAGCTGCTGCCGGAGTTCGTGCGCCGCCTGCTGGCCGGCGACAACCCGCCGGACCGGATCGCGGTCGGCATCGACGCACGCAGCCTGGGCGACCTCGCCGAAGTCCCCGACGTGCTGTCGCAGGTCGGCGCGCAGGGCCTGGACCCGCGCCTGCTGTTCTTCGACACCCGCGACGAGGTGTTGCTGCGACGCTACGCAGACACCCGCCGGCGGCATCCGTTGAGCCACCTCGGGCTGGTGCTGCCGGACGCGATCTCGCTGGAGCGCCAAGCGCTCCGCCCGGTGCGGCAGATCGCCGACACCGTGCTCGACACCAGCGACCTCAACGTCCACCAGATGCGGCGCCGGGTGCTGACCGAGTTCGGACTGTCGGGCGTCGGCCTGTCGCTGCTGTTCGAATCCTTCGCCTACAAGCGCGGGGTACCACCCGAGGCGGACTTCGTGTTCGATGCGCGGGTGCTGCCCAACCCGCACTGGGACGCGCGCCTGCGCCCGCTGTCCGGCCGCGATGCCGAAGTCCGCGAGCACCTCGACGGCGATGCCGACGTCGTCGCCTACGTGGCGCAGGTCGAAGGTTTCCTCGACACCTGGCTGCCCAAGCTGCGCTCGGAGACCCGCAGCTATGCGACCGTGGCGTTCGGCTGCACCGGCGGCCGGCATCGCTCGGTCTACCTCGCCGAGCGCTTCGCCCGCCACTTCCGCGAGGGCGGCTGGCCGGAAGTCGCCGTGCACCACCGCGAGCTGGACTGACGCGCTTCCGCAGCGTCATTCACGTCTGTTAACTTGCCGGCATGGCCGTCGGCATCCTGCTCATTACCCACGAAGGCATCGGCAACGCGATGATCGCGGTGGCCACGCGGCTGCTGCGCAAGCTGCCGCTGGACACCACCGCGCTGGAAGTGCCGTTCGACGGCGACGCCGAGAGCCTCCTGCCGCTTGCCAGCGCGGCGCTGCGCCGGGTCGATGGCGGGCACGGCGTGCTGGTCCTGACCGACCTGTACGGCGCCACGCCCAGCAACCTCGGGCAGCGCGTGGCGCGGCTCGGCACGCCTGTGCGGCGGGTTTCCGCGCTCAGCCTGCCGATGCTGCTGCGGGTGATGAACTACGCCGACCTGCCGCTGGACGAATTGCCCGCGATCGCCGCGGCCGGCGCACGTAACGGAGCGATCATCGATGAAGCCTGAAGCCCCGGGGATGCCGTCGTGATCCGCCGCGACCTGACCATCGTCAACCGCCTCGGCCTGCATGCGCGCGCCACCGCCAAGCTGGTGCAGCTGCTGTCCACGTTCCGCTGCCAGGCCACGCTGGAAGCCCGCGGCCGCGAGGTCAACGCCAAGAGCATCATGGGCGTGATGCTGCTGGCCGCCGGCCCCGGCAGCACGGTCGTGCTGCGTGTCGATGGCGAGGATGCCGAAGCCGCCGCAGACGCCGCGGCGGCCCTGTTCGAGCGCCGCTTCGACGAGGACGCCTGATGCGCAAGGTCCTGTCCGGCACCGCCGCCGCCCGCGGCAGCGCGCTGGGACGGGCCCGCGTACGCCTGCCGCATGCATTGGACGTGCAGGAAGCGCGGATCGAGCCGGCCGAGGTCGAATCGGAACTGGCGCGCATCCACGCCGCGGTGGAGACCGTGCGCGGCGAGATGCACGACCTGCGCGAACGCCTGCACGGCGCGCTGGCGCAGGAGGTCGGCGAATTCCTCGACCTGCATGCGCTGCTGCTGGACGACCCGGAACTGCTGCGCGGCATCGACGCGCTGATCCGCACCGGGCTGTATGCCGCCGACTACGCCCTGCGCCTGCAGCGCGACCGCATCGCCGCGGTGTTCGAGGGCATGGACGATGCCTACCTGCGCAGCCGCATCGACGACATCGACCAGGTCATCGGCCGCCTGCACGCGGCCCTGCACCGCCGCGCCGCCGACCTGCAGGGTGTGGCCGGCGAGATCCTGGTCACCGACACCATCGCGCCCGCCGAGCTCGCCCAGCTGCAGGCGCAGGGGGTGATGGGCATCGTCACCGCGGGCGGCAGCGCGCTGTCGCACAGCGCGATCCTCGCCCGCAGCCTGCACCTGCCGCTGGTGGTCGGCGCGCCGCTGGCGCTGCAGAAGGTCAACGACGGCGACGTGCTGGTGATCGACGGCGCCAGCGGGCTGGTGGTGCTGGAACCGAATGCCGACGACCTGCGCGCGCACCGCGCCCGGGTCGCCGACTCCAAGCGCGAACGCAAGCAGCTCAACCGCCTGCGCCGCGAGCCCAGCCGCACCCTCGATGGCGTCGACATCAAGCTGTGGGCGAACGCCGAGTCGCGCGACGACGTCGCCGAGGCGCATGCGCTGGGCGCGGCCGGGGTCGGCCTGTACCGCACCGAATTCCTGTTCATGCACAGCCGCACGCTGCCGGACGAGGAAACCCAGTTCCGCGCCTACCGCGACCTCGTGCTGGGCATGACCGGGCGCACGGTGACCGTGCGTACCCTGGACCTCGGCGCGGACAAGGCCGACAACACCGGGCTGGCCCTGCGCGACGAGCCCAATCCCGCGCTCGGCCTGCGCGGCGTGCGCCTGTCGCTGGCCCGCGACGGCCTGCTGCACGCGCAGCTGCGGGCGATCGTGCGCGCCTCGGGTTATGGCCCGGTGCGCGTGCTGGTGCCGATGGTCAGCGGCATCGAGGAGATGCGCGCGGTGCGCAACGCCCTGCGCGAGGTGCATGCCAGCCTGCGCGCGGACGGCCACGAGGTCGCGGACCATGTCCCGCTGGGCGCGATGATCGAAGTGCCGTCGGCGGCGCTGGCGCTGCGCGGCTTCATCGACCTCTGCGACTTCCTGTCGATCGGCACCAACGACCTGGTCCAGTACCTGCTGGCCGCGGACCGCACCAACGAAGCGCTCGGTGAGCTGTACAGCCCCTTGCACCCGGCGGTCCTGCAACTGCTGCGCGACGTGGTGCGGCTGGCCGCGCGCCGTGGCAAGCCGGTGGCGGTGTGCGGCGAGATCGGCGGCGACCCGCTGTTCGCGCCGCTGTTGCTGGCGCTGGGCCTGACCGAGCTCAGCCTGCACCCCGGCACCCTGCTGGAAGTGCGGCGCGCGATCCGCGGCTGCGATGCCGCGGCGCTGCGCGCGG
>JAFLEB010000169.1 GCA_017302075.1 Lysobacterales bacterium | reverse complement strand
GTGAATTTCAGGTACACCCGCGACCCGGGCAGGTTGCGGGTGCCGTAGACCAGCTTGCCGTCCTGCTCGCGCTCGTACAGCGTGCCGCTGAACACGCCCATCTCGCCCCAGAGGTTGGGCGTCTGCACGGCGTCGTCGGGGATGTCCTTCGCCTCGCACTGCGAGCCGGGCTCCGGCGCGGTGGACAGGCTGACCGTGCGCTCGCGCACGCAGCGATAGATCGTGCGCGCCTCGGCCGGCGCTCCGGCGAGCGCCAGCACGACCGCGGGTGCGACGATGAGCGCGATCCGGCGGAAGGTCATGCCATCCCGGCGGCCGGCCTCAGCGCCGGCGCGCCACCTCTTCCTGCGCCCAGGTGCGGTCGGTGCCGACGCGACGCATGCGATGGCGTCCTTCCTCGTCGTGCACGGCGCCGTACTTCGAGCGATCGGTGGTTTCCAGCAGCTCGACCAGGCCGGTCTCGCGCCGGAACAGCAGGGTGCCGGTCTCTTCCAGCACCAGGTCGCGCGGGCGGCCTTCGCCGAGGGCCTCGGCGCCGAGTTCCTTCGCCAGCGACCACAGCGCCGCCGGGTCGCCGTCGGTGTCGAGCCGGTGGGTCCAGCGGATGCGCGCCAGCGACGGATCCTCGCGGTCGATCTCCAGCGTGTACTCGCGCAGGCCCGGCAGCGCATGGCCCTCGATCGGCGAGAGGATCGGCGCGCGGTCGGTGTAGCGGCGGCCTGCGACGAGCGTCTTGCCGACGAAGGCCGACAGCAGGCGCTGCTGCATCGCCGCGCCGGACTCGACGCTGTCGCGGCTGACGATCGTGTCCATGTTCGCCTGCAGGTCCTTGCGTGCCGCGTCGATGGCGACATCGCGGTCGTACTTGCCGACCTTGTCGTCGCCGCCGAACGAGTGCTCGAGGTTGGCGAGGAAGGCGGGCAGCATTGCGGCGCGGACGCGCTCGGTGAGGGCGTCGAGATCACGCACGCGGCGATAGCGTCCGTCGCGGTCGAGTTCGATCGTGACCGGCACCTCGTCGAGGCTGGCGAGCACTGGCGCGAGCAGGTCGGCCATGACCCGGTCGCCGTCGACCGCTTCGACCCGGCTGTCGCGGGTGGTCCAGGCCAGCGCGATGCCGTCGCGGCCGGCCGCGTCGACCCGGATCTCGGTGCGGTCGGTGACGCGGCGGGTCGACGGGCCGCCCTCGCCGACCGCGTCCCGCTGCAGCGCCTCGTCCTCGTAGACCACGGTCTGGCCGGCGGTCCACGGCGAAGGCACGCGGACCCGCTCCGCGGCGGAGGCGACGGCCGCATTGGCGAACAGGAGTACCGGCAGCAGCAGGCGCGCGGCGGCGGGCAGGCGGGACGAAAGCGTCATGCGGGAAGGCTCCGGTGGGTCCTGTCAAGAAGGGGTCAGGCATCGCGCCCCAGCAGCGCCTGCATGCGGCGCAGGCGCGGGGCGGTCATCGGCACGGTCAGCATGGTGCTGGCGACGGCCATCAGCAACAGCGCGGTGAAGGTGGCGCTGGTGATGATCGCCTTGTCCAGCAGCACGTTCGCGAAAATGATCATGATCAGCGCCTTGGTCTGCAGCAGCCAGCCGATGACCGTGGCCTCGCCGGGCTTCCAGCCGAGGATCCGGCCGGCGACATGAACCCCGGCCAGCTTCCCGATCGCCTGCGCGGCCAGGAGCGCCGCGGCGGCGGCGATCACCGCGCCGCCGCCCATGCTCCAGCCGGTGCGCAGGCCGGTGCTCAGGAAGAACACCGGCATGATCACCAGCAGCACGTTGTGGCGCAGGGTGTCCAGGCGGTCGCGGTCGAACCAGTGGTGGTCCATGACCACGCCGGCGAGGAACGCGCCCACCATGAAGTGCAGGCCCGACCAGTCGGCGCCGAACGCGCAGGCCGCCAGCCACACCAGCGCCACGTACCAGCGGTCGCGCTCGGGCAGCCGCGCCATGAGCTTGCGGAAGCCCACGCAGGCCAGCGCGTAGATCGCGATGAACGCGCCCTGCCGGCCGATCCGCTCCCAGTCCATCAGCACCAGCGCCAGCACGCCCCAGATCGCCACGTCGTCGAGGCTGGCGTAGCGCAGGATGCGCTGGCCGATCGGTCGGCGCAGGATCTCCAGCTTCTCCATCAGCAGGATCAGGATGGGCAGCGCGGTGACCGCGCAGGACATGCCCACGCCCAGCACGAACTGCCAGGTGTGGCCCTGTTCGCCCAGCCAGCCCGGGAAACCGAGCATGCCCGCCGCGACCAGGCTGCCCACCAGCAGCGGCGTGCCCAGCGCCAGCCCGGCGGTGATCGCGCTCTCGCGGCGATGCTTCCAGGCTTCGCCCAGGTCCAGCTCGATGCCGGCCAGCCACACGAACACCATCACCGCCCACCACGCGACGCCGTTGAGCGACTGGATCACGTCCTTGGTGAACACGAAGGCGTAATAGTCGGGGAAGGCGGCGCCCAGCACGCCGGGGCCCAGCAGGATGCCGGTGATGATCTGCACCACCACCAGCGGTGCGAAGTAATCGGTGCGGCCCAGCCGCCAGATCAGGTAGGGCACCGAGAAGATGATCGTCATCGCGATCAGGAACAGCTCGGAGACGGGCATCGGGTGGGACATGGGCAGGCGGGCGGCGGTGTCGGGCAGGCGGGAAGCGTCGGGGGTCGAAGCCGGAAAAGCAACGCCGGGTCGTCCTGCTTCTCCCGCCCGGCACTTGCATTCGTTTTCGGCACGGACAGTCCACGGCCGCACTGGGCCCGACTTGGCCGGATCGGTCGTCGCCCTGGTCTCTCGTCCATCAGCGGCAGTCACCGCGAGCCCTTCCGGATTTCGCCCGACCCTTTCCGGATGTCATCCCGAACCGAAGGTGAGGGATCTGCTTGTTCCGGGAGAAGGTCCCCAACGGGCATCACTTTTTTGACGCGCGTCAACAGACCCGATCAGGGCGATCACTGCAGCATGGCCTTCGTGCCGACCGCAGTTTTCGCTTGGCGGACGGAGCAATTCCTATCTGTCGAACACGTGATCAAGCCCCTTCGATCCCAACGCTTCTACCGGAACCCATGCCATGCCCCATCCCGACAATCCCTTTGGGCCGTTCAAGAGCGACGATCACCGGCTGTCAGCGGTAAAAGTCACGGTCTATTGCCGCACGATCGTCATCGTTCTGACGCTGCTGGTTTTTCCACTGGCCATGTGGCTCGCACCGGAAAACACGCTGGTCGCCTCGTTCCTGGGAGGCTTCGCCAATGTCATCAAGAGCTTGCGCAAGCTCTGATCAGGTCAGCCAGAGCGATTTCTGATAGCTGGGGACAAGCCCGTCCCCGTGCTACCCTCTCGCCGTCCAGTCCAAGAAAGAGGCGCAAGCCATTGATTTTCCGTAGCTTGCTGCGTATGGGCGCGGTCGCGGCCGTGGTGTCGTTGGCCGCCTGTGCCACCCCGTCCCCGCCGCCGCCGCCGGTCGTGGAGCCGCCGGCCGAGCCTGTGCCCGTCCCGGCGCCGGCGCCGCGGTTGCTGCCCGAAGTGCCGGCGGCGCAGGAGCGCCCCGTGGCGCCGCCGTCGGTCACCGATCCGGCGATCCCGCGCGAGCAGCGCATCGCTGCGTTCGTCGACTATGCCGCGACCACCTACGGCATCGAGCCGCAGCATATCCGCGACGCGCTGGCGCAGGCCGAGTACAAGCAGAGCATCATCGACGCCATCACCCGTCCGGCCGAGGCGGTGAAGCCGTGGCGCGATTACCGGCAGATCTTCCTCACCCCGGCGCGGATCGACGGCGGGGTCGCGTTCTATCGCGACAACCGCGCCGCGCTCGACCGCGTGTCCGCCGAAACCGGCGTGCCGGCCGAGTACATCGTCGCGATCATCGGCGTGGAAACCTTCTACGGCCGCAACACCGGCAGCTACCGGGTGCTGGACGCGCTGTACACGCTGGCCTTCGATCATCCCAAGCGTGCGCCGTTCTTCGCCGGGGAACTCGCCCAACTGTTCGCGCTGGCCAAGGAAGAACCGCAGCTCGACCTGCTCACGCTCAAGGGCAGCTATGCCGGGGCGATGGGCATGGGCCAGTTCATGCCCTCCAGCTACCGGCTGTGGGCGAAGGACGGCGACCGCGACGGCCGCCGCGACCTGCTGACCCATCGCCCGGACGTGTTCGCGTCGATCGCCAACTATTTCGTGGTGCATGGCTGGCAGGCCGACGGCCCGGTGGTGGCGCGGGCGACGCTCGACGCCGGGCGCGAGGAGTTCGTCCCCGAGTCGCTGCAACCGGTGCATCCGATGGCCGAACTGGCCGAGCGCGGCTACCGGCCGATGGCCGGCGAGCCGCGGCCGAGCGACCCCGCCACCCAGGGCGCGACCGTGGTCGGGCTGGACGGCGACGCCGGCCGCGAATACTGGATCGGCTACCGCAACTACTTCGTGATCACCCGCTACAACCGTTCGCCCATGTATGCGCTGGCCGTGCACCAGCTGGCGCAGGCGATCCGCGCCGGCGCGGCGGGCGGCGCCGCGACGGGTGA
>JAFLEB010000168.1 GCA_017302075.1 Lysobacterales bacterium | reverse complement strand
CTGCGAGAAGCCCGCCAACAGCAGCCGCTCCGGCGGCACGCCGCGCGCCTCCTCGCGCGCGACCAGCGCCTCGACCTCGGCGACGGACGCGGCCACGCCCTCGAGGTCGGCGCGATGGGCGAGGTCGAGGTCGCGGATGTCGTACCACGCACGCATCCGCATCCCGCCGTTGATGGTGACCGGGCGCACCGGCGCATGCGGGAACACGAAGCGCAGCGCCGGCCATTCGCGGCGCACCAGCTCCGGCACGATCGGCGCGAAGTCGTGGCCGTCGGCGCCCAGGCCGTGCAGCCACAGCACGCTCCAGCGCGGCTGCGCGCCGCTCTCGTGTTCGACAGTGTCCAGCGCCATCGCAGTCCCCGGGAAACGGTCGCCGGCATTATGCCGGGCCGCCCGGGCACGGCGTCACTTGGCCTTGACGCAATTCTCCAGCCAGATGACCCGGCGGAAGTTGTCGTACTTCATCACCGTGCCGGTGAGCTTGACCTTCTGCCCTTCGCGCATCGCCAGCACGGTGGTGAGCTGGTCGGGCTTGAACAGGCAGGACACGCTGACCTTGAACTGCGCCTCGTGCGGGAACGGCTTGATCACCATGTCGCGGATCTCCGGCACCTCGAAGATCAGGTTGTAGTCCTCGCCATCCTCCATCAGGGTCTCGATGCGGCCGCTGAGGGTGTACTTGCGCCCCTTGTGGCGGGCGTTGACCGCGATCGCGTTCTTGTTGGCTTCGTTGGCGATCATCCGCGAGAACGAGAACACGTCCTGGTTGCCGGTCGCCTCGGTGTTGTCCGCGCCCGCGCCACGCTTCGCCGCAGCGACCCCCTCCTTGCCGCCCTTGACCTTGGCCAGCAAGCCGCACATGTAGGGGCGGATCTGCTCGACCTTGGAAAACACCCCGCGCTCCATCTTGATCGCCATGTCGACGCGGGTGCCGGCCGGCACCGTGCTCACATTGATCGTGGTCGGGATCGGGCGGGCCTTGTCGCTCTGCCGCTGCTCGACCAGCAGGGTGCCTTCCTCGCGGTTCTCGGCGATGACGTCCATCTTCTCGGCGACCAGGATCCCGCGCATCTGCGACAAGGCATCGCCGGTCGACAGGTTGGGGACGGTGATCGCGCTGCTGTACGTGGTCATCACGATCGGGTTGCCCGACTTCTTGAAGTTGGCCTCGCATTCGTCGGCCATGGCGACGGCGGGCAGCGCCAGCGCGCACAGCGCGAGCGCGGAGAGCGGCTTGGTCATGCGACATCCCTGTGGTGGCGGTGGCTGCGGATGCTAGCCAGCGCCGGGCTCCGCATGGCCGATGCGGCGGCACGCGATGCGGTCCGTCCCGCGATCGCGTGCGTTGGTCACGGTTGGTGGGCCCACCAGGACTCGAACCTGGAACCAAGGGATTCGCGTGTTCCGTGGATTTCTCCACGGCGCGGACTATCTCTTCACCCTCCGCGCGAGGCGAGTGGGGTGCGGGACGCTCTAGCCTGTGATCAAGGGCACTGCAGCCCCCAGGTAGTCTCTGCACCTTCCGGCGGTGTACCGCCGGCTTGGCTCAGGATTGCCGCCGTCCGCGCCATGCGCGCCGCTGCGGTTCCCCTGAATTCATCCCGTTCCCGTCCACGCATTCCTGCGTGGCGGCACCTTTCGATGAGTCCCCTGCTCTAACCATTGAGCTATAGGCCCGTGAAGACATCGTAACAACGGGCTGATGCGCCATCCAGTGCGCAAATCGGATTATCCTGATTGAATGAAATCCATTCGTGCGTGCATCATCTGCAAAGCACCGCTGCAAGGTCGCCAGCGCCGCTTCTGCGGCCGCACGTGCAAGAACCTCGATACCAACCACCGACACCAGAACTACTTGGCGCAGCAAGCGCGCGGATTACGTCGGAAATTCGATCTGGTGCAGGCAGCCGGCGGACGATGCTCAAGATGCGGCTATGCGGTCAATCTGGCGGCACTCACCTGGCATCACACTGATCCGAGGAACAAGGCGTTCCAGCTCGACTTGCGCAACCTGTCCAACCGGAGCGAACGCGACATCACGCACGAACTTGGAAAGTGCGTCCTTCTATGCGCGAATTGCCACGCCGAAACCCATTCGCCGGACATGCGACTAGATCGTCTTGCGAAACGGCTGGCGAAACAGGCCAAGGCTTGACGGCCGAGCTTGCGCCTACTTGCGCACCCACGCGGCCCAGCCATCTTGGCTGTTGGTCGTCACCTCGAAGCTCACCTCGACGGTGCCGGCGCGTTCGAAGCGCAGCCGCATCGGCACGCGCTCGCCGACCATGAAGGGGCGGTTGGTGTCGATCAGCATGAAGTGCAGCGGGATGCCGGGCGGCTTGACCTCGGTGCGGCCGGTCGGCAGCGCCAGTGGCCACACGGTCTCCATGCGTCCGCCGCCTGCATCGCGCACCACCCGATGCAATTCGACCGACCGCGCGCACGCGCACTCGATGCCGAGCAGGCGGTCGGGCGCGCCGGCATTGTCGAAGCCGGCGTAGGCGGCTACCGGGCCACCCGCTTCGGCGACCGCGGGGATGATCATGTGGTCGATGGCGATGGACCGCGCGGGCGGCGTGCTGGCACAACCGAACAACAGCAACGACACCCCGATGGACGCTGCGAACCCGCGCATGGAAGCACTCCCTCGCTGACAGTGGCCGGAGTGTACGCCGCCCGCAAATGCGAAGCCCCGCCGGGGCGGGGCTTCGGGGAGATCGCCGACGGGCGTCCTCAGTCGATGTCGAGGAAGCTGCGCAGCGTCTCCGAACGGCTCGGGTGGCGCAGCTTGCGCAGGGCCTTGGCCTCGATCTGGCGGATGCGCTCGCGGGTGACGTCGAACTGCTTGCCGACCTCTTCCAGGGTGTGGTCGGTGTTCATGTCGATGCCGAAGCGCATGCGGAGGACCTTGGCCTCGCGCGGGGTCAGCCCGGCCAGCACGTTGCGCACGGTCTCGGTCAGGTTGATGTCGGTGGTGGCGTCGATCGGGGACATCACGTTGGTGTCCTCGATGAAGTCGCCGAGGTGCGAATCCTCGTCGTCGCCGATCGGCGTCTCCATCGAGATCGGCTCCTTGGCGATCTTCATGACCTTGCGGATCTTGTCCTCGGGCATGTCCATCTCCTTCGCCAACTCCTCCGGCGTGGCCTCGCGGCCGAACTGCTGGAGCATCTGGCGGGAGATGCGGTTGAGCTTGTTGATGGTCTCGATCATGTGCACCGGGATGCGGATGGTGCGCGCCTGGTCGGCGATCGAGCGGGTGATCGCCTGGCGGATCCACCACGTCGCGTAGGTCGAGAACTTGTAGCCGCGGCGGTATTCGAACTTGTCGACCGCCTTCATCAAGCCGATGTTGCCTTCCTGGATCAGGTCGAGGAACTGCAGGCCGCGGTTGGTGTACTTCTTGGCGATGGAGATCACCAGGCGCAGGTTGGCCTCGACCATCTCCTTCTTTGCCTTGCGCGCCTTGGCCTCGCCATAGGCCATCGCGCGGTTGATTTCCTTGAGGTCGGCCAGCGACAGCTGCATCGCCTTCTCGATGGCGATGGTGGCCTCCTGTTCGGCGACCACCTGGTCCTTGACGTCGCGCAGGCCCGAGCCCCACTTCTGCTTGCGCTTCAGCAGCTCGTCGACCCACTCGAGGTTGGTCTGGTTGCCTTCCCAGGCCTTGATGAAATCCTTTCGGGGCATCTTGGCGACGCGGGTGGACAGGTCGAGGATGCGGCGCTCGTGGTCCTTCACCTGGTTGACCACGTCGCGCAGCTTGCGCACCAGGGTGTCGGTCAGCGGCAGCGGCAGCTTGAGGGTCATGAAGATCTCGGCGATCTCCGCGCGCGCCTTCAGCACCGCCTTCGCCTCCGGGCCCTGCTTGGCGTAACCCTTCTGGAAGCGCGAATAGGCGGCGGCCAGCGCCTCCATGCGCGCGGCGACCTCGGCCGGGTCCGGCCCGGTCGGACCGGCTTCCTCGGCGTCGCCGTCGGCGGCCTCGTCCTCGTCGTCCTCCGCGGCATCGTCGGCCTCGACCGGCGCCACCGGCACCGGCTCGGGTTCCGGCTCGCCATCGTTGAAGCCGACCACGATCTCGGCCAGGCGCTTCTTGCCGGCCTTGTGCAGCTCGTAGTCCTCCAGCAGCAGCTCGGTCGACCACGGGAACGTGGCCAGCGCCGACATCATCTGGTTGAGGCCTTCCTCGATGCGCTTGGCGATGGCGATCTCGCCCTCGCGGGTCAGCAGCTCGACCGTGCCCATCTCGCGCATGTACATGCGCACCGGGTCGGTGGTGCGGCCACCCTCGGTGTCGAGCGAGGTCAGCGCGGCCGCGGCTTCCTCGGCCGCGGTCTCGTCGACTTCGCGGCCACCGGCCTGCTGGCCGGCGAGCAACAGGGTCTCGACGTCGGGCGCGACCTCGTGCACCTCGATGCCCATGCCGTTGATCATGCCGATGATGTCTTCGATCTGCTCCGGGTCGACCATGTCGTCGGGCAGGTGGTCGTTGACTTCGGCGTAG
>JAFLEB010000167.1 GCA_017302075.1 Lysobacterales bacterium | reverse complement strand
AGCACGCGCGCCACCGCCATCGCGTTGGCGCAGTGCCGGTCCATGCGCAGCGCCAGCGTCTTCAGGCCGCGCAGCAGCAGCGCGGCGTCCTGCGGCGACAGCACCGCGCCGGTCATGTCCTTGAGGCCCTCCATGCGGATCCGGGTGGCGATGCCGGTGTCCGCGGCGACCGCGACGCCGGCGGTGACGTCGCCGTGCCCGCTGATGTACTTGGTCGCCGAGTGCACCACCACGTCGGCACCGAGCGCGAGCGGCCGCTGCAGGTAGGGCGTGCAGTAGGTGTTGTCGACGACCACCAGCGCACCCGCCGCATGCGCGGCG
Organism: Lysobacterales bacterium; assembly: GCA_017302075.1. Classification (GTDB taxonomy): domain Bacteria; phylum Pseudomonadota; class Gammaproteobacteria; order Xanthomonadales; family Xanthomonadaceae; genus Thermomonas; species Thermomonas mangrovi. The sequence goes on along the minus strand of JAFLEB010000167.1, from coordinate 4,276 downwards.
GTGGCGACCGCGGCGATGTCGACCAGGCGCATGTTCGGGTTCGCCGGCGTTTCGAAGTAGACCATCCGCGGCTTGCGCGCGAGGGCCACGGCGACTGCTGCGGGATCGGTCATGTCGACATGCGTGGTGCGCACGCCGAAGCGTCCGATGCCGTGGTGGAGGAAGGCGAAGGTGCAGCCGTAGACGGTCTTGTCCACCAGGATCTCGTCGCCGGGCTGGAGCAGGGTCCACAAGGTGGCGGTGATCGCGCCCATGCCGGAGCCGAATGCGACCGCGGCGGCGCCGCCCTCCAGCGCCGCCATCCGCGCCTCGAACAACGCCAGCGTGGGATTGGCGATGCGGGTGTAGACGTAGCCGGCGGACTCGCCGGCGAAGCGGCGGCTGGCCTCGGCCGCGCTCGGAATGGTGAAGGTCGCGCTCTGGAACACCGGGGGCACCAGTGCGCCCTGGTGGTCGGCGGGATCGTAGCCGTGGTGGATGGCCGTGGTCGAAAAGCCGTTCATGCGCGTATCCGCCGGGGATTGGCAACAGCGTATGCCCCTCGCCGGGGCATGCGCTGTCCATCCTGCTGCGCATCGGCCGTCATTGCGGTAAATTTTGCCCAATTTATCCGCATTGCAGGAATTCCATGCCATGACCGCGCCGCTGGACCGGATCGATCGTCGCCTGCTCGCCCTGCTCCAGGACGACGCGCGCCTCACCGTGGCCGAGCTCGCCGAGCGCGTGTCGCTCTCCACCTCGCCCTGCTGGCGGCGCATCCGGCGGCTTGAGCAGGCGGGCTACATCGCCGGCTACCACGCACGCCTGTCGCCGGAGAAGCTGGGCTTCGGCATCACCGCCTTCGTCAGCGTGGTGATGGGCAGCCATACCCGCGATGTCGCCCGCGCCTTCGAAGCCGCGGTGCAGGACATCCCGCAGGTAATCGCCTGCCACAACGTGTCGGGCGAGTACGACTTCCTGCTGGAAGTGGTGGCCAGCGACCTCGCCGCCTATGGCGAGTTCGCGCGCAGCGTGCTGCAGGCGCTTCCCGGCGTGCGCGAGCTGCACTCCAGCTTCTCGCTGATGTCGATCAAGGCCACCCGCCAGCTGCCGCTGCCCGGCGGCTGAGCGCTCACGCCAGCAGGCGTTCCAGCAGCGCGCGATACAGCCCCGGCAGGGCCTCGAGGTCGGCCACGCGCACGTGCTCGTCGACCTTGTGGATGCTCGCGTTGACCGGGCCAATCTCCACGCACTGCGCCCCGAGCGGCGCGATGAAGCGCGCATCCGACGTGCCGCCGCCGGTGCTCTCCTCCGGCGGCATGCCGGCGCTGGCGGCCAGCACCGCGCGGGCGGCGTCGCGCAGCTCGCCCTCCGGCGTGTAGAACGGTTCGCCGCCGCGGTGCCAGTGGATGTCGTACTCGAGCCCATGCGCGCGCAACACCGCCTCGCATTCGGCTTCCAGCCGCGCGGCTTGCCAGTTCGGGTTGTAGCGCAGGTTGAACAGCACCTGCAGTTCGCCGGGGATCACGTTGTTGGCGCCGGTGCCGGCATTGATGTTGCTGATCTGCAAGCTGGTCGGCGGGAAGCGCTCGTAGCCCTCGTCCCAGCGACGGGCCGCGAGTTCCGCCAACGCCGGCATCGCCTGGTGGATCGGGTTGCGCGCCTTCTCCGGGTAGGCGACATGTCCCTGGATGCCGCGCACGGCGAGCGTCGCCGACAGCGTGCCGCGCCGGCCGACGCGCAACAGGTCGCCGAGCACCGCCTTCGACGAGGGCTCGCCGGTGATGCACCAGTCGATGCGCTGGCCGCGCGCGCGCAGCACCTCGGCGACCTTGCGCACGCCGTCGATGGCATCGCCCTCCTCGTCCGAGGTCAGCAGCAGCGCGAGCGTGCCCGCATGCCGCGGATGCGCGGCGACGAACGCTTCCAGCGCGACCACGAACGCGGCCACGCTGCCCTTCATGTCCGCGGCGCCACGGCCGTACAGCAGGCCCTCGCGGACCTCGGGCACGAACGGATCGCTGGCCCACGCGTCGCGCGGTCCCGGCGGCACCACGTCGGTGTGGCCGAGCAGCACCAGCACCGGGCCGTCGCCGTCGCCATGGGTGGCCCACAGGTTGTCGACCGCACCGAAGCGCAGGTGCTCGCAGGCGAACCCGGCGGCCTGCAGGCGCCGCGCGACCAGCGCCTGGCAACCGGCATCGTCGGGGGTGACCGAAGGCCGCGCGATAAGGTCGCAGGTCAGTTGCAGGACGTCGCTCATGCGGCGACGCCGAACAGCGCCTTGAACCCCTTGTCGCTGAAGCCCTGCGAGACGCGACCGTCGTCGAACACGACGACCGGGCGGCGCATCAGTTGCGGATACTCGCGCAGCAGCAGCTTCCATTCGGCATCGCTGCCGGGCGCCTTGCGGTTCGGCGGCAGCTGGCGCCACGTGGTCGAGGACTTGTTGACCAGCGCATCCCAGCCGCCCACGGCGTCCTTCCAGGCCACCAGCGCCTCCGGCGGCTGGCGCTGGTCGCGGTAGTCGACGAACGCGTGCGCGACGCCGAAGCGGTCCAGCCACTTGCGGGCCTTCTTGCAGGTATCGCAGTTGGAGAGTCCGTACAGGGTCGTCATCGTCATTCCCGGTAGCAGCCAGCGGCCGCGGTCAGTCCGCGAGGCCGCGCAGCAATTCGTTGATGCCGGTCTTGCTGCGCGTCTTCGCGTCCACCTGCTTGACGATGACCGCGCAATACAGCGAATGGCTGCCGTCCTTGGCCGGCAACTGGCCGGAGACCACCACGCTGTACGGCGGCACCGAGCCGTAGCTCACCTCGCCGGTCATGCGGTTGTAGACGCGCGTGCTCTGGCCGAGGAACACGCCCATGCCGACCACGCTGTGGTGGCCGACGACGAAGCCCTCCACCACCTCCGAGCGCGCGCCGATGAAGCAATGGTCTTCGATGATCGTGGGGCTGGCCTGCAGCGGTTCCAGCACGCCGCCGATGCCGACGCCGCCGGAGATGTGGCAGTGCTTGCCGATCTGCGCGCAGGAACCGACCGTCGCCCAGGTGTCGACCATGCTGCCCTCGCCGACGTGGGCGCCGATGTTCACGAAGCTCGGCATCAGCACTACGTCCTTGCCGATGTGGCTGCCCGCGCGCACCACCGCGCCGGGCACCACCCGCGCGCCGAGCTTGCGGAAATCGGCCTCGTCGAAGCCGGCGAAGCGCGCCGGGACCTTGTCCCAGAACGGCGCCGGCTCGGCCTCCACCAGTTCCATCTCCTGGGTGCGGAAGTACAGCAGCACCGCCTTCTTCAGCCACTCGTTGACCCGCCAGCCACCCTTGCCGTCGGGCTCGGCCACGCGCAGGCGCCCCTGCTCGAGGCCGGCGATGGCGCGATCGACCGCGGGCCTGGTCGCGCCCTCGATCTCCTCCGGGGTCAGCATCGCGCGGCGTTCCCAGGCGCTCTCGATCTCGAAGCGCAGCACCTCGAGCTCGGCCGCGCGGGCGGCAGCGCGCGCCTTCGCGGGCGAGGGCTTGGCGTCTTCGGTCTTCTTCCGGGGCTTGGCGGGGCTCATCGAGGGTCTCCGTCGAGGACGGCCAGCAGCGCATCGCGCAGGGCCTGTCGTTGGGGTTCGTCGCGCAACGGCTGGTCGCGCTCGTCGCTGATCTGGAACAGGTCCTCGGCGCGTTCGCCGAAGGTCGCGATGCGCGCGTCGTGCACGCGCAGGCGGCACTCGCGCAGCACCCGGCTGACGTCGGCGAGCAGGCCGGGGCGGTCGGTGCAGGACAGGCTGAGCTGGGTACGGCCCTGCTCGGCGTCGGCGAACGCGATCCGCGGCGCGATCCGGAAATGCCGCAGGTGGCGCGGCTGGGTCCGCCGGGTCGGGCGGATGCGGTCCAGGTCGGGGCTGGCCAGCGCCTCGCGCAGGCGCTGCGCGACCGCGTCGGGGGCCACCGCGCGCTGGCCGTCGGCGGGCACCACCTCGAAGCTGTCGACCACGCAGTCGGCCGGCGCATCGAGCAGGCGCGCGCGCTGGATCGCCAAGCCCAGGCGGTCGAGGGTGATGACGATCGCCGCGAACAGGCCGTCGCGGTCGGGCGAGCGCACGAACACCTCCAGCGCACCCGCATGCGCACCGACCTGGCGCGCACCGACCCGCAGCTCCGCGGGCGCGGCATCGCGCAACTGCAATGCCTGCCAGGCTACCGCGTCGGCGCGGCTGCGCTGGAACACCTGGCCCGGCAATTGCGCGAACAGGGCCTTGCGGGCGGCCTCGTCCACGCCGGCATCGGCCAGCAGCGCGGCA
>JAFLEB010000166.1 GCA_017302075.1 Lysobacterales bacterium | reverse complement strand
GATTTTCGCTGAAGAAATCACGATGCGGAACGAAGTCGCAGATCGTTACGCGCAGATGCTTGAGGGCCTTGTGACGACACCGACCGTGATCGAAGGCGGCGTGAGCACATGGGCCCAGTATGTGATCGAGGCGGATGATCGCGATGGCTTGGCGGCGCATCTGCGCGAGGCTGGCATTCCGACGGCGCAGTATTATCCGAAGCCGCTACACAAGCAGACGGCTTACGAGAGCTTCCCTGTCGGCGCTGGCGGTTTGAAGGTGAGCGAGACCATCTGCCACCGCGTGCTCGCCCTACCGATGCACCCGTATCTCGACGGCCAAACGCAAACCAAGATCGCGGGCGCGATCCGTGACGGCAACCGCGTCCCGCCCGCGCTGCGGGTCTGCGCGCATCCGCTGGATGGCGGCAAGCCACGTTGCATCGACACCGCGCCGGGCGCGACCGCGTACCGCCTTGCGCTGGCGCCCGGTCGCTACGTGGTCGTGGCCCAGGCCAAGGACGACCCGGGCCTGCGCTTCGCCCATGCGAGCCGGATCCGTTGCATCCGCGCACCGTGCCCGCCCGATGCCCTGGTCGAACTGTCACTGGCCCCCGGCGAGGCGCTGGCGGGCATCGACCTCACGGCGGGCGCGGCCGAACCGCCGGCCGCCGCCGACGGCTGAGCGGGCTCAGGACGCGGGCAAGGCCAGCTGCAGCGTGGCTTCGCCGCCGCGGCGGCGTTCCACTTCGCCGATGGCGATGCCGCGCGCCGAGAGGACGCTGCGCAGCGCCTGTTCCCACGCATCCGCGCGGGCGTCGTCGACGCCGGCGAGGACGACGTCCACGCGCGTCGCCCGCCAGCGCTGCAGTGCCCAGGCCTGGGCCTCCAGCGCCGCCTGCTGCGCGGGATCGGGGCCGATGGCGTCGTCGGTCGCGGGGCCGAGCGCGATCGGCGGCAGGCCCTGCAGGGCCGGCACCACCCGCAGCGGGTCGTCGCCTTCCTGGCGCGCGGCGTCGATCTCGCGCTCGATCCGCTGCGCCCGGGCCAGCGGCACCCGCGCGTCGGCCGCCAGCCACAGTTCCCACCCGGGTCCGCTGGTCGCGCGCTGCAACCGACCGAGGTAGGGCAGCAAGGCCGCGGTGACCCGCGCCTGCTGCGCCTGCGCCGCCTGCAGCTTCTGCGCGCGCACGCTCTCGGCATCCTGCAGGGCCAGCACGCTGCGCTTGAGTTCCGCGAGGGTGCCCTGCTGGCGCGCCACGGTCGCATCGTCGGCGGTCAATACCTCGCGCACGCGCACCGCGACCGGGCGCCCGAGGCGCTCGCCCAGGGTGCGTTGCAGCCGCGCCTCGAGGCCGGCGGCGTGCGTGGGCACCAGCACCACCGCGTCCACGCCGACACCGTCGCCGGCGGTGTCCACCCGCAAGGCCGAGACGCGTCCGTTGACGCCGGCGGCGGCCGCGTCCAGGGTCGTGCGCACGGTCAGTTCGGTCTGCGATTGCAGCGCGATCCGCTTCAGCGCCAGGCCCAGCGGGATCGACAGCAGCACGAAGGTGCCGACGATCAGCAGCGCCTGCCAGGCCGACTGCTTGGGCGTGTCGTCGCCGCCGAAGCCGTACCAGCGCGCGACGATGGTCACCGACAGCGCGATCGCCAGCAGGTTGGTCATGAACAGGAACGCGGCGCCGCGCGCGATGTCCCAGTTGCCCACCGCGGTGCCGAAGCCGACCACCGCCAGCGGCGGCATCAGCGCGGTGGCGATGGCCACGCCGACGATGGTCTCGCCCTTGCGGGTGATGGTGGCGTAGGCGCCAGCGAGGCCGGAGAGCACCGCGACCAGCAGGTCGAAGAAAGTCGGGCGGGTGCGCGCGAGGATCTCGCCGGTCGCCTCCTGCAGCGGCGACAGCCAGACCAGCGGGATCGCGATCGCCAAGGCCAGCGCGACCCCCGCGCCCAGCGTGCGCAGCGATTCGCGCACGGTGCGCAGATCGAAGGTCGCCAGGCCCATCCCGAGGTTGATGATCGGCCCCATCAGCGGCGAGATCAGCATCGCCCCGATGATCACCGCGGCGGAGTCCTGCAGCAGCCCGAGCGCGGCGATCCCGCAGGACATCACCACCATGAAGGCGTAGCGCGGGCCCAACTCGCCGCCCTCGTGCACGTGCTCGAGCACGGCGATGCGGTCGACGCCGTCGACCAGCCGGGTCTTGCGCCATTGGCGGGCCCAGCGCCACCAGGCGGCGGGGGATGCGAGATCGGGGGCGTGGTCCATCCGCGCAGGATAGCGAGGGCCGGACGGCCGTCGCCACCTCTGCTCAAATACGCAGGTATCCTCCCGAAGAGCACCCGACATGTTCGACATCGCCGTTGCCTGCCTCGTCGTCACCGCGCTGGCTGCATGGCTGAACGTCCGTTTCATCCGCTTGCCGAACACCATCGGGGTGATGGCGATCGCGATGGTGCTGTCGCTCTCCCTGCTCGGCGCTCACCGCCTCGGCTTCGGCGCCTGGTACGCCTATGAGCGGCGCCTGCTCGCGGAGATCGATTTCAGCGACGTGCTGATGCAGGGGATGCTGTCGGTGCTGTTGTTTGCAGGCGCCCTGCACGTCGACATGAGCCTGCTGCGTCGCTATCGCTGGCAGGTCGGGACGCTCGCCGTCGCGGGAACCCTGCTGTCCACCGCCATCGTCGGCCTGGGGTTGTACCTGCTGCTGCCGGTGGTCGGCTTGCCCCTTTCGCTCGGGTACTGCCTGGTCTTCGGCGCCCTGATTTCGCCAACCGACCCGATCGCGGTGATGGGCATCCTGAGGTCGGCGGGTGCGCCCGACAACGTCGGCCTGGTGGTGTCGGGGGAGTCGCTGTTCAACGACGGGGTTGGCGTGGTCGTGTTCACCCTGCTGCTCGGCGTCGTCGTGCACCAGCAGGCGCCGTCGGCTGCCGATGCATTGCACTTGCTGGCCTGGGAGGCGGGTGGTGGCCTGCTCCTCGGGGCGGTGCTCGGCGGGGCGATGTTCGCCCTGCTGCGCTCGGTGGACCACTACAAGGTCGAGGTCCTCCTGACCCTGGCCGGCGTGCTCGGTGGCTACGAACTGGCCCAGCGCCTGCATGTTTCGGGTCCCCTGGCCATGGTGGTCGCCGGCCTGCTGGTGGGCCATCACGGCCGCAAGCTCGCGATGAGCGATACCACGCGCCACCACGTCGACCTGTTCTGGGAGTTGCTCGACGAGATCCTGAATGCCGTCCTGTTCGTGTTGCTCGGCCTGGAGATCGTGCTGGTGGACCTCGACCAGCCCTACCTGCTTGCCGGCTTGGTGGCGGTACTGGTCGCGCTGGGCGCACGCCTGCTCGCCGTCGGCCTCCCGGTCAAGCTCCTGCCCGGCTGGTTCCGGTTGCCGGGCGGCGCGTGGAAGGTCCTGACCTGGGGTGGCTTACGGGGCGGCATCTCGGTGGCGTTGGTGCTGGCGCTTCCCGCCGGCGAGTCGCGTGACTTGCTGCTGGCGATGACCTATGCCGTGGTGGTGTTCTCGATCCTCGTGCAGGGCCTGACCATCCAGGGGGTCACCGCCCGGGCCTTCGCGGCGGACAAGCGCTAGACGTCGCCGTCGGTGGGCCAGCCCTCGCCGCTGCCGCGCTGGAACACGTGGTCGGAATCGAGCACGTCGCCGGCCGGGATCGCGCCCTGGGTCGCCACCCGTGCGTAGATCGGGGTGAAGTCGGGGCGGGTCGCGTCCATCAGCTGCTCGAAGCTGTCGATCACGAAGTAGGTCTTCTGGTAGCTGTCGATGCGGTAGCGGGTGCGCATGATCCGCTCCAGGTCGAAGCCGATCCGGTTGGGCGCCGCGCTCTCCAGGCAGTGGATCGATTCGCCCTTGCTGGACACGATGCCGCTGCCGTAGATGCGCAGGCCGTCGTGCTGCCGGATCAGGCCGAACTCGACCGTGTACCAGTACAGGCGGGTGAGGTTGGCCAGCGCGTCCGCGCCGATGCCGTGCGCCTTGACCCCGCCGCGGCCGTAGGCCTGCATGTAGTCGGCGAAGGCCGGGATCATCAGCAGCGGCACGTGCCCGAACAGGTCGTGGAAGAGGTCGGGTTCCTCGATGTAGTCCAGCTGGTCCGGGCGGCGGATCCACCAGCTCACCGGGAAGCGGCGGTTGGCCAGGTGCTCGAAGAAATCGAGTTCGGGCAGCAGGCCTTCGACGCCGACGATCGTCCAGCCGGTCGCGGCTTCCAGCACCGCGTTGAGCTCGGCGAAGCGCGGGATGCGGTCCGGGCTCATGCCCATCATGTCCTGCGCCTGCAGGAACTCGTCGGAGGCGCGGCCGACCAGGATCTCGCGCTGGCGCTGGTACAGCGCCTTCCACACGCCGTGGTCGACGTCGCTGTAGTCGTCCCAGGGCTGGTCCACCACGCCGGTGGCGTAGACCGGGACCTTGCCCTTGTCGGTGACGATGTTCTCGAGGCGGGCGGGCTTGGCGTTCATGCCGCGAGTTTACGCCCGCGCCATCGCCGCGACTTGATCGCGGTCAGCCGCCGCGGCAGTCGGGGTCGCGGCGCAGCACGTCGAGCCAGCCCTGCTGCGCGGCGCAGCGCGTCTTGCGCTCGGCCTCGCGCTGGCGCGCCGCTTCGGCCT
>JAFLEB010000165.1 GCA_017302075.1 Lysobacterales bacterium | reverse complement strand
GCTCTTGTTTTCGTCATGGCATGCGGGTTGCCCGGAGCAACTTCCACGGAGGTAGCTGAGACTGAGGATCGCGTGCGCGGGATGCGCCGCGAGGACCTCGCCCAGCAGGCGGTCGGCGAGCGCGGGCTGGCGGTCGCGGATGGCGCGTGCCGCGGCGTGCAGGCGTTCGATATCGGCCGCGCCCAGCCCGGCCATGCGCGGGTTGGCGGCGCTCACCGGCGTTGGCGGGCGCGCAGGCGCGGCAGGCTGGGCAACAGGATCACCGCGACCGACAGTGCGATCGCCAGCAGGGCGGGCAGGCGTTCGGCGGGGCGGCTCCAGGCCACCATCACCCCGTGGCTGAACCACGCGAGCGCGAACAGCCCGGCCACGAAGGCAGCGCGCGGCCAGGCTCTCCAGGCCAGCAGCGCCAGCACCAGCGGCGGTGCCGCGAACACCAGCAGCGCAGCCTCGCGATGCTTGTCCTGCGCGAACCACGCCGCGTACAGCACGGCCAGCGCGAACAGCACCAGGGCGAGCGGACGGGCCATGCTCATGCGTGGAGTTTCGACGCCAGCAGCGCGATCCGCCGGCCCAGTGCTCGGGCCAGTTGCGCTTCCTCGTCGGTGGGTTCCGGCGCGTCCTGCGCGCCGGCCACGTGGCTGGCGCCATAGGGCGTGCCACCGCCGCGGGTGGTGCTCAGCGCCGGTTCGGTGAACGGGATGCCGGCGATCACGCAGCCGTGGTGCAGCAGCGGCACCAGCATCGTCAGCAGGGTGGACTCCTGCCCGCCATGCTGGGTGGCGGTGGAGGTGAACACGCCGGCCGGCTTGCCGACCAGGGTGCCGCTGGCCCATTCCGCGCCGAGGGTGTCGATGAAGTGCTTCATCGGCGCGGCCATGTTGCCGAACCGGGTCGGGCTGCCGAGCAGCAGGCCGGCGCATTCGGCGAGGTCGCGTCGTTCGACGTAGGGCGCGCCGTCCTCGGGTTCCGGCGGGGCGGCGATCGTGGTGACAGGGGCGACCGGCGGCACCGTGCGCAGACGCGCCTGCATCCCGTCCACCTCGCCGATGCCGCGCGCCACCTGGCGCGCCAGGCGGGCGACCGAGCCGCCGCGGCTGTAGTACAGGACGAGGATCTCGGGCATGCGGCGGTGTCGGCGGGGCGGGCGCGCAGTGTCGCATGCAGCGCCGCGCCCCGGCAGCCGACCACGCGTCGGCCGCGGGGCATCGGTTAGGCTTGCCGGATGGAGCCGCTGGATTCCCTCAATCGCTGGAGCGAACGCCTGCGCGACCCGGTGCGCGCCGGCAGCTTCGCCCGCTTCGTGCTGCGTCGGTTCCTCGACGATCGCCTGTTCGAGGCCTCCGGCGCGCTTGCCTACACCACGGTGTTCGCGCTCGTGCCGTTGTCGATGGTGGTGTTCGGGGTGCTGTCGGCGTTCCCGGTATTCGATGTCTGGAGCACCCGCCTCAGCGATTACATCTTCGCCAATTTCGTGCCCAGCGCCGCCAGTGCGGTCTCGGGTTACCTGATGGGTTTCATCCAGAACACGCAGCAACTCACCGCCTTCGGTGCGCTGGCGCTGATCGTCTCGTTGCTGGTGACCCTGGGCAGCGTCGAGGCGGTCTTCAACAGGATCTGGCGGGTACCGACGGCGCGCCCGAAGCTAAGCCGGTTCCTGGTGTACTGGACGGTGCTGACGCTCGGCGCGCTGGTCGCTGCCGCGAGCCTGGCGCTCTCGACCCGGTTCTTCGCGCTGGAGGTGTTCGAGACCGAGCCGGGCCGCTGGGCGGAAGCCCTGATGCTGCGGCTGACCCCGATGGCGATCGAACTGCTGGCCTTCGCGGCATTGTTCAAGGTCGTGCCGCATCGGACCGTGGCGTGGCGCCATGCCTTCGCCGGCGCGTTGCTGTCGATGCTGTTGTTCGAAGCGGTAAAGGCCGGGTTGGGCCTGTACCTGGGCAGCGTCGATTCCTACCAGAAGGTGTATGGCGCCATCGTGCTGGTGCCGATCCTCATGCTGTGGATCTACCTGGGCTGGGCCACGATCCTGTTCGGCGCGTCGTTTGCGTCGTCGATGTCCGCGTTCCGTTACCAGCCCGCCGCGCTGCGGCTGCCGCACGGATTCGAGCTGTATGGCCTGCTGCGGATGCTCGGCCGCTTCCACCAGGCGCGCGAGCGTGGCCGCGGCCTGCACAGCGACGAGATCCAGGCGCAGGAGCCGATCCTCACCGACGAGTTGGTGCAACGTCTGCTCGGCCAGCTGTGCGAGATCGGCGTGGTCAGCCGCGCCGAGGGCGGCGAATGGCTGCTCGCCCGCGACCTGGACGATGTCAGCCTGGGCGAGCTCTACGAGGCCGCGCGCCTGCGCGTGCCGGTGGCCGAGGCGCGCCTGCCGCACCACGAAGATCCCTTGGGCATTGCGGTGATGCGCGTCCTCGACGGCCTGCGCATGCCGCTGCGCGACCTGCTCAAGCAGCCGGTGTCCAGCATCTACGAAGGAGTGACCTGACCTTGAATGCGATCCAGCGCAGGGCGCTCGCCGCCATGTTCTGCCTCGCCGCCCTCGCGGCCTGCAAGCGCGAACCTGCCCAGGCGCCTCCCGCCAAGCCAGCCCCGGCGGTCACGCCCGCGCCGGCCGCCGCCGCGCCGCGCGAGGCCACCGCCGACTTCCCGGCGTTGCGGCTTGCGACCGTGGATGGCGGCACCTTCGACCTGGCCGCGCATCGCGGCAAGTGGGTCGTCGTGAACTACTGGGCGACCTGGTGCGGTCCCTGCCTGAAGGAGATGCCGGAGCTCTCGGCGCTGGACGCGATGCGCGAACACATCGAGGTGGTCGGCCTGGCCTACGAGGACACCACGCCCGAGGCGATGCGCGCCTTCCTCGAGAAGCACCCGGTGGTCTATCCGGTCGCGTTGGTCGACGTGTACGCGCCGCCGAAGGACTTCGAGGTCCCGCGCGGGCTGCCGATGACCTGGCTGCTGGCGCCGGACGGCAAGGTCGCGCGCAAGTTCACCGGGCCGGTCACCGCACGCGACATCGAGGCCGCGATCGCCGCCGCTGGCGGCCCTCCGACGGGCTGATGGCCGCCGCCCGCTTCTTCGTGCGTGGAAGGGTGCAGGGCGTGTGGTTCCGCGCAAGCACCCGCGATGTCGCGACCCGGCTTGGCCTCTCCGGCCATGCCCGCAACCTTGCCGATGGGCGGGTGGACGTGCTGGCGGTCGGCGATGCCGACGCGATCGAGGCACTGGCCGCGTGGCTGCAGCAGGGACCGCCGGGTGCGCGGGTGGATGGCGTGGTGCGCGAACCCGCGGCGGTGGAAGCGGTGGCGGGATTCGAGGTGGCGTGAGGAGGCGGCGCCGGTGCGTCGTGCAAGAATCTTGGCAGGGGCGGCACGGGGCGACGCATGGGCGGTGGATTCTTCGGCGAACTGAAGCGCCGCAACGTGCCGCGTGCGGCCATCCTCTACATCGGCTCGGTATGGGCGCTCGCCCAGGGCATCGCTTCGCTTGCACCGGTGGTGGGCGCCCCTGAAGGCGTGACCCGATGGTTCCTGGCGGCGGCCGCCATCGGCTTCCCGTTCTGGCTGGTGTTCTCCTGGCGCTTCGAGTTCACCGCGCACGGGATCAAGCCAGACAGCGAGGCGGCCCAGGCGCCGGCGGCCGAACGCTGCACCGCCAACCGGCGCGCGGACCTCGCGATCATCGGCGTGCTCGCGATCGCCGTGGTCCTCCTGCTCACCGACCGCTTGGTCGAACGCCCCGCGCCCGTCGCGCCCGCGCGCGCTGCTGCAGTGCCCGGGGAGCGCTCGATCGCGGTGCTGCCGCTCGCCAACGAGAGTGGCGACGATGCCCAGCAATACTTCTCCGATGGCCTTTCCGAAGGCTTCATCATCGCGCTGTCGCGGATCGACGGCCTGCGCGTGATCGGCCGCAACTCCTCGTTCCAGTTCCGCGACAGCCGCGAGGGCAGCCAGGCCATCGCCGCGCGCCTCGGGGTCACCCACCTGCTCGAGGGCAGCGTGCGCAGGCTGGGCGATACCGTGCGCATCAGCGCGAGCCTGGTGAAGGCGGACGACGGCAGCACGGTCTGGGCCGAACAGTACGATCGCCCCTATCGCGACCTGTTCGCGCTGCAGGACCAGGTGACGGCGGCGGTGGCCAAGGCGTTGCAGGCGAAGTTGCGCCCGCCGGCGCGGGAGGCGGGCGGCAACGACCGGCCGCCGGGCGGCAATGTCGAGGCCTACAACGCCTACCTGCGCGGCGTGGCCGCTGCCGAATTGCCGGAGGCGCTTGCCGCGTTCGACGAGGCCATCGCCCTCGATCCGGCCTACGGCCTCGCGCATGCGAAGAAGGCGCGCGCGCTGGTCGCGGCGGCCTCGCAGATGGCGGGCGCGGAGGCCCGCGACGCCTATGCCGCAGCCGACGCCGCGGTCGCCGCCGCGATGCGGCTGGCGCCGGAGGCGGCTTCCACCCGGATCGCACGCGGCTGGCTGCTGATGACCCGCGACCTCGACTGGCGTGGTGCCCAGGCCGAGTTCGAACGTGCGGTGCAGGCCGCCCCGGACGATGCCGACGCGCTATACCAGTTGGGCGTGGCCCGGGCCAGCCAGGGCGACCTGCGGCAAGCGGTGGCGCTGACCCGGCGCGCGCTCGAGCGCGATCCGCTGCAGGCGCTCTGGTATCCGTGGCTGGCGTCTTACCTGATGCCGCTGGGCGAACTCGACGGCGCCGAGCA
>JAFLEB010000164.1 GCA_017302075.1 Lysobacterales bacterium | reverse complement strand
GCATTCTTCCACAAGCGTCCGTGCATGCGAAGCCCGGATGCGACAAGGCCCCGCGAACGGGGCCTTGTGCGGAACCTGGAGCGGGAAACGAGACTCGAACTCGCGACCCCGACCTTGGCAAGGTCGTGCTCTACCAACTGAGCTATTCCCGCGTTGAGCCCGCCATTTTACGGGCCTTTCATGGGCTGTCAACAGTTTTTGCTTCTTCCGCGCGCAGGGCCGGCCACGCCGCGCGCGCGTACTCGAACCCGGACCACAGGGTGAGGATCGCCGCCGCCGCGAGCAGCCATTCGCCCACCACGAACACCGGGATCCCGAGCAGCGGCTCGCGGTACAGCAGGAACCCGAGCGCGACCATCTGCACGATGGTCTTGATCTTGCCGACCGTGGCCACCGCCACCTTGGCGCGCTGGCCGAGCTCGGCCATCCATTCGCGCAGCGCCGACACCGCGATCTCGCGGCCGATGATCACGCTGGCCCACAACGCCATCCACACCGTGTGGTGGTACTGCACGGTGATTACCAGCGCCACCGCGACCATGAGCTTGTCGGCTACCGGATCGAGGAATGCGCCGAACGCCGAGTACTGCTGGTAGCGGCGCGCGATCCAGCCGTCCAGCCAATCGGTGATCGAGGCGAACACGAAGATCGCGGTCGCCGCGACGTTGGTCCATCGGTAGTCGAGGTAGTACACGACGACCAGCACCGGGATCAGGGCGATCCGCGCCAGCGTGAGCCACGTCGGGATGGTGAGCTTCATGCGGCGATTCTATGCCCCCGGCGCCGGTTCCTGCCCGTCTCGCGCCAGTCCGTGCAGGCTGGCCCAGATGCGCTCGGCCAGCGGGCGGTTGATCCCCTCGACCCGGGCGATGTCGTCCACCGCAGCCGCCTTCAACCCACCCAAGCCGCCGAAGTGGCGCAGCAGGGCCGCCCGCCTGCGCGGCCCGATCCCGGCGATGTCCTCCAGGCGACTGGTGGTCCGTGCCTTCTGTCGCTTGCCGCGATGCCCGGTGATGGCGAAGCGGTGGGCCTCGTCGCGCACCTGCTGGACCAGTTGCAGCGCCGGCGAGGCCGCGCCCGGGCGCACCTCGCGGCCATCCGGCAACAGCAACGCCTCGGCGCCGGCCTTGCGCTCCGGGCCCTTGGCCACGCCGACCAGGGCCACCCCGGCGACGCCGCTCTCCTGCAGGACCTCGCGCGCCTGCGCCACCTGCCCAGCCCCGCCGTCGATCAGCAGCACGTCGGGCAGCACGGCCTCGGCCTCGCCCTCCGCGGCCGGGCGGAAACGCCGGCGCAGGGCCTGGTGCATGGCGGCGTAGTCGTCGCCGGGCGCGATCCCGTCGCTGCCGCCGGTGGCGATGTTGTAGCGGCGGTACTGGCTGCGCACCGGGCCATTCGCGTCGAACACCACGCACGAGGCCACGGTCGCCTCGCCCAGCGTGTGGCTGATGTCGAAGCATTCGATCCGCTGCGGCGGCTCGGCCAGGCCCAGCAAGTCGCGCAATGCCTCCACCCGCGCCTGCTGCGCGCTGCTGCTGGTCATCTCGGTGGCCAGCGCCAGTTCCGCGTTGCGGCGGACCAGGTCCAGGTGCGCGGCGCGCTCCCCGCGCACGTTGCTGCGCAGCTCGACCTTGCGCCCGGCGTGCCCGGACAAGGCCTGCTCGATCAGCTCGCGCTCCGGGATCTCGCGGTCCAGCACGATCTCGGCCGGTGGCGGCTGCTCCGCGTAGTACTGCGAGACGAACGCCGCCAGCACCTCCTCCGCGCTGTCCTCGCCGTTGGTGCGCGGGAAGAAGGCGCGGGTGCCGAGGTTGCGGCCGTCGCGGAAGGCCAGCAGCAGGACGCAGGCGCTGGCGCCCTGCATCGCCACCGCCAGCACGTCGAGGTCGGCGTTGCGGCCGTCCATGGTCTGCCGCGCCTGCAGCTTGCGGATGGTGCCGATCAGGTCGCGCAGGCGCGCGGCCTCCTCGAATTCGAGCCCATCGCTGGCGCGCTGCATCGCGTCCGCCAACTCGTCGCCGAGCTCCTGGCTGCGCCCGTCCAGGAACAGCGCGGCGCGGCGCACGGATTCCGCGTAATCGCCCGGCTCGACCAGGCCGACGCACGGCCCGCTGCAACGGCCGATCTGGTATTGCAGGCAGGGCCGG
Organism: Lysobacterales bacterium; assembly: GCA_017302075.1. Lineage (GTDB taxonomy): Bacteria > Pseudomonadota > Gammaproteobacteria > Xanthomonadales > Xanthomonadaceae > Thermomonas > Thermomonas mangrovi. Next base: position 2,530 of record JAFLEB010000164.1, on the reverse strand, counting down.
CTGCGGTTCTTGAACACGCTGTCCTCGCAACTGCGCAGGCGGAACAGCTTGTGCATCAGGTTCAGCGTCTCGCGCACCGAGGCCGCGCTCGGGTAAGGGCCGAAGTAGCGGCCGCCGGTCGCGCGCGGGCCGCGATGGAAGGCGATCCGCGGCCACGCCTCGCGGGTGAGCAGGACGAAGGGATAACTCTTGTCGTCGCGCAGCATCACGTTGTAGCGCGGCTGCAGCGACTTGATCAGCTGGTTCTCGAGCAGCAGGGCGTCGGCCTCGCTGCGGGTGACGGTCACTTCGATGCGCGCGACCTGCGCCAGCATCGCCATGATGCGGGTCGGCTTCGGCGTCGCGTTGAAGTAACTGCCGACGCGGTTGCGCAGCGCCCGCGCCTTGCCGACGTACAGCGCGTCGCCGGCGCCGTTGAGCATGCGGTACACGCCCGGGGCCAGCGGCAGCGCGGCGGCGGCGGCCTTGCCGTCGAAGGCCCGGGTTGCGTCGTCGGGCTTGCGCTTGCTCACCACGGGCCGCTCAGAAACGGCCCTGGCGGATGCGCTCGACGATCCCCTCGGCCGCGGCGTCGGCCAGCGACCAGGCACGCTCGAAGTCGCGCGCATGGCCGTAGTACGGATCCGGCACGTCCTTGCGCCCCACCCCGGCCCAGTCCAGCAACAGCTCGACCTGCCCATGCGCGGTGCGCGGCTTGCGGATGCCGGCATCGTGCAGGACCGTGCGGTCCGCGCACAGGATGAAGTCGAACCCGTCGAAGTCGTCGACCGACAAAGCGCGTGCGCGCTGCGCGTCGATCGCGACGCCATGGCGCGCCGCGCAGGCGATCGCGCGTTCGTCCGGCGGCTGCCCGGCGTGGGCGCGGCTGGTGCCGGCCGAATCCACCCGCGCGCGTTCGCCCAGGCCGGCTGCCTCCAACCGTGCGCGCAACGCGCCCTCGGCCATCGGCGAGCGGCAGATGTTGCCCATGCACACCATCAGGATCCCGATCGGCCTAGCCATGGGAAGCCTGCATCGATGCGTGGAGGCGCTCGGCGCGGGCGAGGTCCTCGGGCGTGTCGACGCCGGGCGGGAACGGCGACGGGGCCATCGCCACCGCGATCCGCCATCCCGCTTCCAGCGCGCGCAACTGTTCCAGCGCCTCGAGTTGTTCCAGCCGGCCCGCCGGCAACCCGGCGAACGCGCGCAGCGCCGCGACCCGGTAGCCGTAGAGGCCGATGTGCCGCAACCACTCGCCCGGCGGCAGCGTCCCGCGGTCGCGGGCGAACGCATCGCGCGGCCATGGCACCGGGGCCCGGCTGAAATAGAGCGCATCGCCATTCGCGGCACGCACCACCTTCACCGCATTCGGGTCAAACAGCAGGGCCACATCGTCGATCGGCGTGCACAGGGTGGCGATGCCGGCGCCGCTGTCGGCCACCGTGCGCGCCACGCAGGCGATGCCGTCGGCCGGCGCGAAGGGTTCGTCGCCCTGCAGATTGACCACGATGGCGTCGTCGGCCCAGCCGGCGATCGCCGCGCATTCGGCCAGGCGGTCCGTGCCCGACGCGTGCCCGGAAGAGGTCATCGCGACCTGCACCCCGCGCCCGTGCAGGGCGTCGGCGATGCGCTGGTCGTCGGTCGCGACCCAGACCTCGCGCGCACCCGCGGCAAGTGCGCGACGGGCGACGTGCAGGACCATCGGCTCGCCGCCGATCGGCAGCAACGGCTTGCCCGGCAAGCGGGTGGAGGCATGGCGCGCCGGGATGGCGACGACGAATTCGGGAACGGTCATGCCGGCATTATCTACGACGCAGCTTTTGATCTTCCCTCGCCCTTGCGGGAGAGGGTGCCCGAAGGGCGGGAGAGGGGAATGGGCGTGCGTTCGCCCTTCTCCCGATGCGCTGCGCGCATCGACCTCTCCCACAAGGGGAGAGGTGAAAATCAGGCGCGGCGCGGCAACTTGGCACACAACGCCACCCAGAAGGCCTCGGGCAGCCGCGCATCCGCGGGCACCGCATGCCAGCCCGGCTGCGCGAAGCCCCGGCACTTCACCGCATCCTTCTCGGTCATCAGCACCGGCAACGGGCTGCCGAAGGCGAAGTCGCCCGGACCATAGGCGTGGTGGTCGGGGAAGGCATGCGGCACCACCGCGATCCCGGCATCGCGCAGGGTCGCGAAGAAGCGCTCGGGGTCGCCGATGCCGGCGACGGCGTGCACGCGCTGTCCGGCGAACGCCGCCAGCGGCTGCGCACGCCCGCCTTGCAGCGGCATCGCCACCTGCACCTCCAGGCGCATCGGCCATTCGCCGAGGCCGGCCTGCGCCGCGAGCGCATCCTCCGCGACCGCGCCGAGGTTGAGCACGCGGAAGGCGCAGTCGGCGGCGCGCTCCAGCGGCTCGCGCAAGGGGCCGGCCGGCATCAGCAGGCCGTTGCCGTAACGGCGACGGGCGTCCAGCACCTCGATTTCGATGTCGCGCGCCAGCCGATAGTGCTGCAGGCCATCGTCGCAGACCACGATGTCGCAACCGGCGTCGCGCAGCGCGCGCGGC
>JAFLEB010000163.1 GCA_017302075.1 Lysobacterales bacterium | reverse complement strand
TCAGCAGGGTGCGGGTCTTGCTGCGGAACAGCGCGGCCCAGATCAGGTGCAGGTATTTCATCGCGCGCTCCCGTCAGGCCGCGAGGTCGGCGTCGCCGACCAGGTTGCCCTTGTCCAGGTGCAGGGTGTGGGTGGCGTACTCCGCGGCCTTGGGGTCGTGGGTCACCATCACGATGGTCTTTCCGTGCTCGCGGTTGAGCGTCTGCAGCAGGCCCAGGATTTCCTCAGCCGAGGCGCGGTCGAGGTCGCCGGTGGGCTCGTCGCAGATCAGCAGGGTGGGATCGGAGACGATCGCACGGGCGATCGCCACGCGCTGCTGCTGGCCGCCCGACAGCTCCGCCGGGCGGTGCTTGCCGCGGTCCTTCAGGCCGACCAGCTCCAGCGCGACCTCGGCGTTGCGCTTGCGCTGCGCCGACGACAGCTTGGTCAGCAGCAGCGGCAGCTCGACGTTCTTCTGCGCGGTCAGGGTCGGCATCAGGTTGTAGAACTGGAACACGAAGCCGACGTGGTCGCTGCGCCATTGCGCCAGCTGGCCGCCGCTCATCGCGTCGATGCGCTGGCCGGCGACCGCGATCTCGCCCGCGGTGGGCGAATCCAGCCCGCCGATCAGGTTGAGCAGGGTGGTCTTGCCGGAGCCCGACGGCCCCATCAGCGCGACGAAGTCGCCCTCGGCGATGTCGAGGTCGATGCCATGCAGGACGTGCACCTGCTCCGGGCCGCGGCGATAGGTCTTGGACAGGTTGCGGATGCGGACGAGTGCGGTCATAGCGGGCTCCGTGGCGGGCGTGTCAGTCGTTGTTCGCGTCGGCGGACGCGTCCTCACGCGCAGGCTGCACGCGGACGCCGTCGACGAGTTGTTCGGGCGGATCGAGGACCACCGCGTCGCCGCCGGCCAGGCCCTGCAGCACTTCGCGGTCCTCGCCGAGGGTGCGGCCCAGGGCCAGCGTGCGCTGCATCGCCTTGCCGTCGACCACCACGAAGGCGACGTCCTTGCCGTCGCGCTGGACGATGGCGGCGGCGGGCGCGAGCACGCCCGGCTTGGCGGCCTGCGCCGGCTTGGCGTCCTCGAGGAAGCCGACCCGCGCGCCCATGTCGGGCACGATGCGCGGATCGCCCTTGGCGTCCAGGCCCACGCGCACCTTGACCGTGGCCTTGCCGCGGTCGGCGGTGGGGATGATCGCGATCACCTTGCCCGGGATCTTCCAGTCCTGGTAGGCGTTGAGGATGGTTTCGGTGGGCATGCCCGGCTTGACCCGGCCGATGAAGGCCTCGCCGACCTCGACCTCGACCTCCAGCGATTGCATGTCGACGATGGTGCCGATGCCGGTGCGGGTGAAGCCGCCGCCGGCCGACAGCGGCGAGACGATCTCGCCGGGCTGCGCCGACTTGGCGATCACCACGCCGGCGAACGGCGCGCGCACCACGGTGTTGTCGACCCCGTTGTCGGCGATCCGCAGGCCGTCGCGCGCCACCTGCGCGTTGCGTTGCGCGGTCGCGAGCTGGGCGCGCAGGGCGTCGCGCGCGGCCACGGACTGTTCGTACTGGGCGCGGCTGATCAACTTCTGCCCGACCAGCGCACCGAGCCGGGCGGCGTTCGCCTCGGCTTCCTTCAGCTGCGCCTGCACGCTGCCGATCTGGCTCTGCGCGGCGTTGACCTGCGAGGCCGCCAGCGCGCGCTGGGCGTCGGCATCGACCGGGTCCAGCGTGGCCAGCACCTGGCCTTCCTCGACCCGCTGGCCCTCCTCGATGCGCACGTCGCGCACGCGCCCGGTGACCTTGGCCGAGACCGTCGCCATCCGCCGCGCGACCACGTAGCCGGTGGCATCCAGCACCGAGGCGCTGGCGTTGCCGTTGCCGATCGCCACCACCTCGGCGGTGCGCACCTCGAGGTCCTTGCCGCGCCCGAACGCGAACCAGCCGCCGGCCGCGAGCAGCACCGCGCCGGCCACCGCCAGCCCGATCCACAGGCCCGTGCGCGGGGCCGGGGGCGGCGCCGCGTTGCGGTCGATCTTCAGCGATTTCAGCAGATCGGCGTTGCTGCTCATCGAACGGTCCTGCAAGCGAATGGGAGGCGGGAGAGTGTGACCGAGCGTGGTGGCCTGCGCCATGCGCCCCGCGGTGTCCCATGGCGACGCAGGCTAGGCCGTGCGGTGCGCCGCGTCATGTGACGCCTGTCATGCGCTTTCGCTGATGCCTGCGCGTGTCGCGGCGGGCGGCGGCCGCGCAGCATGGCCGCGACTTCCACGGAGACGGGCCGATGCAAGGGCAGGGCGAGGCGATGGCGCGGTTGCAGGGCGTGCGCAAGCGCTACGGCGCGTTGCAGGCGCTGGACGGGGTGGACCTGGTGCTGCGCGGCGGCGAGTTGCTGGCCCTGCTGGGGCCGAACGGCGCGGGCAAGACCACCGCGATCGGCTTGTTGCTGGGCCTGCTCCGCGCCGATGCCGGGCAGGCCACGCTGTTCGGCGGCGACCCCCAGGACATCCGCCTGCGCAGGCACGTGGGGGTGATGCTGCAGGATGCCGACCTGCCGCCGACCCTGCGGGTGGGCGAATTGATCCGCCAGGCCGCCAGCTACTACCCGACCCCGCGCAGCGTGGCCGAGGCCGCCGCCATCGCCGGCATCGAGGACCTGCTCGCCCGACCCTACGGCAAGCTGTCCGGCGGCCAGCAGCGGCGCGTGCAGTTCGCGCTGGCGCTGTGCGGCCGGCCGCGCCTGCTGTTCCTCGACGAGCCCACCGTGGGCATGGACATCCAGGCGCGGCAAGGCCTGTGGACGGCGATCCGCCGGCTCGTCGGCGACGGCTGCGGGGTGGTGCTGACCACGCACTACCTGGAGGAAGCCGAAGCGCTGGCCGACCGTGTCTGCGTGCTCGCGCGCGGGCGCATCGTGAGCGAAGGCAGCGTCGATGCGCTGCGCGCACGGATCGCGCGCAAGCGCGTGTGGTGCACGACCGCCCTGCCGCTGGCCCGCGTCGCCGAGTGGGACGAGGTCGCCGAGGCCAGCCGCGAGGGCGAGCGCCTGTGCCTGGCCACCGAGGTCCCCGAGCGCCTGGTGCGCCGCCTGCTCGCCGAGGATCCCGCCTTGTCCGCGCTGGAAGTGCGCGCCGCCGGCCTCGCCGAAGCCTTCACCGAACTCACCCGCGATCCCGCCACGCTGCCGGAGGCCGCATGACCCCGCACCGCCTCGACCTGTCCGTCCTCTCCGAACGCCCGGCCTATGCCGAGATGCCGCGCAGGCGCGTGCTGCGCGCCTACCTCGAGGAGGCCCGCGGCGAAGTGCTGCGCTACCTGCGCAGCCCCGGCTTCCTGCTGCCCACCATCCTGTTCCCGGTGGTGTTCTACGTGATGTTCGGGATCCTGATGGGCGGCAAGCGCGGCGGCCTCGACATCGCCGCCTACCTGCTGGCCTCCTACGCCAGCTTCGGGGTGATGGCGCCCGGGCTGTTCGGCTTCGGGGTGTCGCTGGCGCTGGAGCGCGACAACGGCCTGCTGGTGCTCAAGCGCGCCCTGCCGATGCCGCCGGCGGCCTACCTGCTCGGCAAGATGGCGATGGCGATGGTGGTGGCCGCGACCATCGTCTCGCTGTTGCTGCTGCTCGCCACCCAGGCGGCGGGGGTCGTGCTGTCGGCGGCGCAGGTCGCGCGCCTGTTCGCGGTCGGTGTCCTCGGCGTGCTGCCGTTCAGTGCCATGGGCCTGCTGCTGGGCACCCTGGTGCGCGGCCAGGGCGCGCCGGCGCTGATCAACATGCTGTACCTGCCGATGGCCTTCCTGTCGGGGTTGTGGTTCCCGCTGAAGGGCACGCTGCTCGACATCGCGTGGATCTGGCCGAGCTACCACCTCAACCAGCTCGCGCAGGACGCGGTGGGGATGCCGTCGCGGGGCGCCACCGTGGCGCACGTGCTCGCGCTGGGCGGGTTCGCGCTGGGTTTCCTGCTGCTTGCCGCGCGGCGCTTGCGCCGGCATGGCTGAGCCGGGCTTGCAGTAGCATCCGCGCATGCATCCGATCGCCTCCCTCCGCCGCTGGATGGCGCCCGCGCCCGACTCCGCCGTGGCCGACGCGCTGCGCAGTGGGAGGTCGCCGTGGGCGGAGGGGGTGCACCTGCTGTGGTCGGTGTGGGTGTTCCTGACCCCGCTGTTCGGCGGCGGCTTCACCGCGCGCTGGGCGGTGCTCACCGGCCTGTCCTACCCGCTGTTCCTGTGGCTCTACGCGATGGTGCTGCTGGCGCCGGCGCATGCGGCCAAGCGCTACGCCCTGGGCATGGTGGCGCTGTGCCTGGCGTTGCTGCCCTGGTATCCGGCGGGGCTCAGCTACTTCGTGTTCGGCTGCGTGATGCTGCACACCGGCCGCCGCCAGCTCGCCCTGCTGCCCTACCTCGGGCAGGTGCTGGCCTTGAACGCGGTGTACATCCTCGCCGCGTGGCAGATCGGCTATCCCTGGCAGATGTGGGTCTGGGTGCCGGCGATGACCCTGGTGATCGGCATCATCGTCAACGTCGAGCACACCGTGCACGCGCGCGAGGCCGCGCTGCGGCTGTCGCAGGACGAGGTGCGCCGGCTCGCCGCGACCGCGGAGCGCGAGCGCATTGGCCGCGACCTGCACGACCTGCTCGGGCACACGCTGTCGCTGATCGCGCTGAAGCTGGAGCTCGCGCGCAAGCTGGCCGACCGCGACGCCGCGGCCTCGCGCCTGCACCTGGAGGAAGCCGAGCGGGTCGCGCGGCATGCCTTGGCCGAGGTG
>JAFLEB010000162.1:1241-4824 GCA_017302075.1 Lysobacterales bacterium | reverse complement strand
AGTCGACCTCGTCCACGATCGCGTAGTGCAGGCCGCGCTGGTAGCGGTCTTCCTTGGCCAGCGCCATGTTGTCGCGCAGGTAGTCGAAGCCGAATTCGTTGTTGGTGCCGTAGGTGATGTCGGCGCCGTAGGCGGCGTGCTTGTCCGAGTGCGGCATGCCCGGGTACACCACGCCGGTGCTCAGGCCCAGCCAGCCGTACAGCTTGCCCATCTGCGCGGCGTCGCGGCGGGCCAGGTAGTCGTTCACGGTGACGACGTGGACGCCCTTGCCTTCCAGTGCGTTGAGGTAGACCGCCAGCGTCGCGGTCAGGGTCTTGCCCTCGCCGGTGCGCATCTCGGCGATCTTGCCGGTGTGCAGGACCATGCCGCCGATCAGCTGCACGTCGAAGTGGCGCATGCCGAACACGCGGACGCTGGCCTCGCGGCAGACCGCGAAGGCCTCCGGCAGCAGCTTGTCCAGGGTCTCGCCCTTGGCGACGCGGTCCTTGAACTCCTGGGTCTTGGCCTTCAGCGCGTCGTCCGACAGCGCCTGCATCTGCGGTTCGAGGGCGTTGATCTTCTTGACGAGGCCGCCGAGTTGCTTGAGCAGGCGTTCGTTGCGGCTACCGAAAAGGCCGGTGAGCAGGGAATTCAGCATGGGTCCGGGTTCTCTGGGGGATGCGCGCCGGGGGCGCGGCATCGGGCATGGCAATGACAACGAAAACGGGCGCCGGGCGCCCGTTCGAGGGTCGTTAGTGTAGCTGGAGGCGGCCTGCGGCGTTCGCAAGCCCCTGCGCGTTGTCAGCCGCGCGTCGGCCCGTGGCGCGCGAGCGCGTCGTTATGGCCCAGGAACTTGCGGGGATTGACCACCAAGCCGTCCTGCCAGACCTCGAAGTGCACGTGGGCACCGGTGGAACGGCCGGTGGAGCCGGCCTTGGCGATTTCCTGGCCGGCGCGGACGAGGTCGCCGACCTGCCGTTCCAGCCTGGAGTTGTGCGCATAGCGCGTCACGTAGCCGTTGCCGTGGTCGATCTCGACCACGTTGCCGTAGCCGGAACGCACGCCGGCATAGCTGACCACGCCGTCGGCCACCGCCAGCACCGAGTCGCCGACGTCGGCCTCGAAGTCGATGCCCTTGTGGAACTGGGTGCCGCCGCCGAACGGATCGGCGCGGCCCCCGAAGCCGGAGGTGACGTAGCTGTTGGCGATCGGATCGCGCGAGGGCACCGCATTGCGGTCCAGCGCGCGGTTGAACAACAACTGCTCGAGCACCGAGAGCTGGGTGTCGGCGGTGCGGTACTGGCCCTCCAGCACGGCGAGGCGCTGGCGCAATTCGCCCGGCGGCATGTCGCTGGCGCGCCCGGCGCCACCCTGCCCGACCGGTTTGTCGAACTCGAACTCGCCGTCCTGCAGCTGGCCGGCCTGGGTCAGGCGCGCGCCGAGGGCGTTCAGGCGGTTGGCCTGGGCCTGCAGCTCGGCAAGCCGGGCAGCCAGCGCATTGACCTCGCGCTGGGCGTCGCGGCGCACGCGCTCGACTTCGGCCTTGCGGTCGGTCTCGGCGGTCTGCATCGCCTCCAGCTGGGCCATGCCCACCGCGCTGCGCGCACCCACCCCGACCAGCGAACCCAGCGCCAGCAGCACGCCGGCCGCGGCCAGCGGCCGCCGCATCGCCTCGAAGCGCAGGCGCTGGACGAGCGCGCCCACGCGGCGGCGGGTATCGTGTTGCCTGGTGTTTTCGGTCATGCCCATGCCTCGTTCGCGGTCCACCCCTCCCGACGGAAAGGCCGGATCCCCCGTCGGCCCGCGTGCGGCGCTGGACGCGCTGCTGGCGGACGATGCCGGGAACCCGCTGCGCCGGGCCCTGTGGCTCGACGCGCTGGACCAACTGTTTCGACCCCACCTGCCGCCGGGCATGGCCGCGCATGCGCGGCTGGCCAATGTCCGTGGCGACAGGCTCGTGTTCGTCGTCGATGCGCCGGTCTGGCATGCCAAGCTGCGGCTTGCCGGACCCGGGTTGATCGACGCTGCCCGGTCCCTCGGGCTCGAAGTGGCGGGCGTGACCGTCAGGACCAGCCTGCAGCCGTTGCGACCCCTGCTACCGGCCGCACGCCCCGCGCCTTCGATCCGGGGCAGGCCCCAACCGCAGTTGGAAGCCGCCCTGGCACTGCTGCGGTCTGAAGCGCGGGAAGACGCCGGGGGGGACCGCCGGGCCGCGGGTCGGAGGGCACGGAAAGCGCCCCCCGGAACGGCCAGCGGGGCATCCTAACTTCACAAGTCCGTGATTTTGTTAAATAAACCGTAATGCGGACGCTGAATGCGTGCGCCGGTTCACGTCCCGGCGACGCGGTCCGTGCGGTTCAGCTGGCGGCGAGCGGCGCGCCGTAGGCGACCGGGGCCGGTGCCACCGGGTCGGTGAAGGTCACTTCGTCCCAGGCCTCGACGTCGGCCAAGAGGGCCCGGACCAGGGTGTTGTTCAGGGCGTGGCCGGACTTGTAGCCCTCGTACGCGCCGATGATCGGGCGGCCGGCCAGGTACAGGTCGCCGACCGCGTCCAGGATCTTGTGGCGCACGAATTCGTCGGCGTAGCGCAGGCCATCCTCGTTGAGGACGCGGAACTCGTCGAGCACGATCGCGTTGTCCATCGAGCCGCCCAGGCCGAGGTTGCGCTCGCGCATGTACTCGAGGTCGCGCATGAAGCCGAAGGTGCGGGCGCGGCTGACCTCGCGGATATAGGACTCGGTGGTGAAGTCGACCTCGGCCCGCGACAGGGTGTCGGGGATCGCCGGGTGGTCGAAGCGCACGGTGAAGCCGATCCGGAACCCGTCGTGCGGGGTGAAGCGGGCGAACTTGTCGCCGTCGCGCACCTCGACCGGCCGCCGAATGCGGATGAAACGCTTCGGCGCGTCCTGCTCGGCGATGCCGGCGGACTGCAGCAGGAACACGAACGGGCCGGCCGAGCCGTCCATGATCGGGACTTCGGCGGCGGTCAGTTCGATGTAGGCGTTGTCGATGCCGAGGCCCGCCAGCGCGGACAGCAGGTGCTCGACGGTCTGCACCTTGGCCGGGCCACGGCTGAGGCCGGTGCACAGGGTGGTTTCGCTGACCAGCTCGGCGTTGGCCGGGATCTCGGCCACGGGTTCGAGGTCGGTGCGCCGGAACACGATGCCGGTATCGACCGGGGCCGGGCGCAGGGTCAAGAAGACCTTGTCGCCGCTGTGCAGGCCCACGCCGGTGGCGCGAATCACGGTCTTGAGGGTGCGTTGGCGCAGCATCGGCGGAGGGTAGCACGCAGGACCCTGAACCTGAACGAAAAGACCGCTCTGTTCCATGCCTGCAACGGAAGGGAAAAGGCCGGTCGGCAGGTGCCGACCGACCGGAGAAACGCAACGGGCGGGCGACCCGATGCGTGCAGGGACACGCTGGCTCCCTCCCTTCCGCCGCAGGCGGAGGGGAGGGGTGCGTTTGGATCAGTCCGCTTGGCGGCGCAGGAACGCCGGGATGTCCAGGTAATCGTCCTTCGGCAGTTCGGCGACCGCCGGGGCGGACTCCGCGCCGCGGCGCAGGCTGCCGGCGATCCCGATCGACGGGTTCGGCACGAACGGGT
>JAFLEB010000162.1:0-1141 GCA_017302075.1 Lysobacterales bacterium | reverse complement strand
TGGCGGCGCAGGAACGCCGGGATGTCCAGGTAATCGTCCTTCGGCAGTTCGGCGACCGCCGGGGCGGACTCCGCGCCGCGGCGCAGGCTGCCGGCGATCCCGATCGACGGGTTCGGCACGAACGGGTCGGCGACCTCGTCGATCATCAGGCCGGTGGTGCCGTCGCGCTTGCCCTGGGTGTTGATCAACTGCACCTGCGGGCGACGCGGGGCGTCGTAGCCGGTCTCGAAGCGGGCTTCGGTGCGGTCGCGGCCGGCGGTGGCGCGGCCGGTGGCGCGGTTCAGGCCGGTGGCGACCACGGTCACCCGCACTTCGTCCTGCATGTCCGGGTCGAGCACGGTGCCGATCACCACGGTGGCGTCCTCGGAGGCGAACTGCTCCACGGTGCGGCCGACCTCGTCGAACTCGGCCATGGTGAAGTCCGGGCCGGCGGTGATGTTGACCAGGATGCCGTTGGCGCCGGTCAGGTTGACGTCGTCCAGCAGCGGGTTCTGGATGGCGGACTCGGCGGCGGCCTGCGCGCGGTCGTCGCCGCGGGCGCTGCCGGTGCCCATCATCGCCAGGCCCATTTCCGACATCACGGTGCGCACGTCGGCGAAGTCGACGTTGATCAGGCCGGGGCGCACGATCAGGTCGGCGATGCCCTGCACGGCACCCAGCAGGACGTCGTTGGCGGCGCGGAAGGCCTGGATCATGGTCGCGTTGCGGCCGAGGACGGTGATCAGCTTCTCGTTGGGGATGGTGATCAGCGAGTCGCAGTGCTGGCTCAGTTCCTCGATGCCCTTCAGCGCGACCTGCATGCGGCGGCGGCCTTCGAACGGGAACGGCTTGGTGACCACGGCGACGGTCAGGATGCCCATCTCCTTGGCGACCTGCGCCACCACCGGCGCCGCGCCGGTACCGGTGCCGCCACCCATGCCGGCGGTGATGAACACCATGTCCGCGCCGGTCAGCGCGTCGATGATGGTGTCGCGGTCCTCCAGCGCGGCCTGGCGCCCGACTTCGGGGTTCGCCCCCGCGCCGAGGCCCTTGGTGACGTTGCCGCCGAGCTGCAGCTGCAGCTTCGCGCCGCAGTTCTTGATCGCCTGCGCGTCGGTGTTGGCGGTGATGAACTCCACGCCGTCCACGCTGCTGTTGACCA
>JAFLEB010000161.1 GCA_017302075.1 Lysobacterales bacterium | reverse complement strand
CCCCAAATCCAAGGCGTGTACATGACACCATTCGCCCCAGCAGGGACTCGGTTCGCAATTTGGTCAAGCACCTTGAAAAAGGCCGGCGTGGTCGCGCTGTGGCTGCTGTCGGCGTGGGCGGGGTTCGCGACCCCGGCGGCGGAGATCGCGCGCCTTGCCGCGGGTTCGCCACTGGCCGATGCCGCGCCGGTGGCGCTCGCCCGCGGTGGGGCGGGGCTCGACCTCATCCTCGGCCTGTGGCTCGCCAGCGGCTGGCGGCCTCGCGCTTGCCTCGCATTGATGCTGGCGAGCGTGCTCGCCTACACGCTGGCGTTCGGCCTGCTGCTGCCGGCGCAGTGGCTCGACCCGCTGGGCGGCCTCGCCAAGAACCTCGTCGTGCTGCCCGCGCTGGCCGCACTGTGGGCGCTGTCCGACCGGAGATGAGATGGACTACTTCACCCTGAAATGGATCCACATCCTGTCCTCGACCCTGCTGTTCGGCACGGGCCTGGGCATCGCGTTCTTCCTGTGGATGGCGCACCGTCGCGGCGATGCGCGCGAGATCGCCGCCACGGCGTCCACGGTGGTGCTCGCCGACGCCTGCTTCACCGCGCCGGCGGTGGTGGTGCAATTCGCCAGCGGCCTGTGGCTGGCACAGATGGCCGGCCTGCCGCTGACGATGTTCTGGCTGAAGACGGCGCTGGTGCTGTTCTTCGTGATCGGCGCCTGCTGGCTGCCGGTGCTGTGGCTGCAGCTGCGTGCCCGCGACCTGGCCCGCGCCGCGGCCGCCGCCGGCACGCCGCTGCCGCCGGCGTATGTCCGGGCGATGCGGTGGTGGTTCTGGCTGGGCTGGCCGGCGTTCCTCAGCGTGATCGCGATCTTCTGGCTGATGGTGCACAAACCGGTGTGAGCGTCGGTGGCCGCCGAGATCCGCTTTGAAGTCTTTGCCATTGTTCTCTTGTTTCGCTCGCTGCCGCGAGCGAGTCACCTTTCTTTGCTTGTGCACTGCGCCGCTTGCGGCGCGAACGGCGAAGCCGGCCCGAAGGGTGAGCGCCGGAGGTGCGAGTCAAGAAAAGGTCAACAAAAGAAAGCATTCCCGGCCCATGCGCATGGCGCATGGGCGCTCAGTCGCCCGCGCGCCAGTGGCGCGCAAGCGGGCGCCTTCGCCCCCATCGGTCGCGCCCGACGCTGCGCGTCGGGTGCACGGGCTCCGCGGGGTTTTTCGACAGCACATCCCTGTGCTGGTCGAAAAACGCGCGGCCTCCTGCCGCGCGCCCTGCGGGCCTGATCCACGAAGCCCGTCGCGACCAGGGGCCCCGGCAAATCAAAAGCCGGGGCTTCGATTGGGCGGATCGTCCTGACGGCCCCGGCGGGAGCCGGTAAACTGTCGCGATGACGCACGATTCCAAGCCTGAAGACACCACCCACTTCGGTTTTCGCGACGTGCCCGTCGCCGAGAAGCAGAAGCTGGTCGGCGAGGTCTTTTCCTCGGTCGCCGGCAACTACGACCTGATGAACGACCTGATGAGCCTCGGCATCCATCGGGTCTGGAAGCGCTACTTCGTCGCCACCGCGCAGGTGCGGCCCGGCGACCGCGTGCTCGACCTCGCCGGCGGCACCGGCGACATCGCCGCGCTGCTGAAGGAACGCGTGGGCGACGAAGGCGAACTGGTGCTCGGCGACATCAACGGCGCGATGCTGCGCGTCGGCCGCGACCGCATGACCGATCGCGGCAACGTCCGCGGCTTCGAGTACGTGCAGTGCAACGCCGAGAAGCTGCCGTTCCCGGACGCCAGCTTCGACCTGGTCACCATCGCCTTCGGCCTGCGCAACGTCACCGACAAGGACGCCGCGCTGCGCGAGATGCACCGCGTGCTGCGCGTCGGCGGCCAGGCCCGCGTGCTGGAGTTCTCGGAAGTCACCGCCGACTGGTTCAGGCCGATCTACGACTTCCATTCGTTCAAGGTGCTGCCGCGGCTGGGCAAGCTGTTCGCCAACGACAGCGACAGCTACCAGTACCTCGCCGAGTCCATCCGCAAGCACCCGCCGCAGGACCAGCTCAAGGGCATGATGGCCGCCGCCGGCTTCGAGCGCTGCTCGTACAAGAACCTCTCCGCCGGGATCGTGGCGATCCATACGGGGTATCGGTTCTAGAGATGCCTATATGGCTTTTCTAAGTGAAATTGAAAAATTTTTTCCCGCAACAGTATTAGTTGCGATTTCGATTTTCTTCACCAAAGAAGTTTTTGAGTTTTCTAGGCGAAGGAAGGAGCGGCATAGGAAAATTAGCGCCATCAAGAATTTGATGACAGAGGAGATTGAAAAAAATTATTGGGCTTTTTCATCTCTATTTCGAGCCTTTTCTTCTGTTGCCATGGATTTCGAAAGCCTTCCGGATGCCCGGCACCGAATCGTCATATTGCATGATGGCACGGAGCACTTAAGGACAAAGAGGTTTCCTGAAGATAATTTTGAATCGGGGATGTGGATTCCACATTTCCATGATGAGCAATACAAGAAGCTTATATTGCTCATGGCAGAGCTGGATGCGAACCTCTTCGTCTCTGTGAGTTCTGCTTACTCAGACATTGCAGAGCTTTCTCATTACCGATCTACATTAATTTCCTTCATCTTGAAGGAAGATTCGTCTCGTCCAGATGAGGCCATGATTTCTTTTTTTCGAATCCTCTTTGATAGAAAAGAGGGTTACTACAAATCCATGAACGCGGCTTATTTTGAGGTTTCAGGAAAAAAACTGGAGTCAGGCAGGTTGAGGTAAGTCATTAGGCGAAATTTTCTTCTTGTATCTGGTTTCACACCGCCGGCAGCATCACCGTCGCCCGCAATCCGCCGAGCGTCGGTGACGTGTCCAGCGCGATGCGGCCGCCGTGCTGCTGCAGCGCTTCGGCGACGATGGCCAGGCCCAGGCCGCTGCCTTCGACGCCGGTACCGAGTTCGCGGTGGAAGCGTTCGAACACGCGTTCGCGCGCCGCCTCCGGGATGCCGGAGCCGGAATCCTCGACCGTCAGCACCACGCCGTTTCCATCGCGCGCCGTGCGCACCAGGACCTCACCGCCGGCAGGCGTGTAGCGCAAGGCGTTGTCGATCAGGTTGCGCGCGAGCGCATCCAGCGCGGAGGCGTCGCCGGAGACGGCCGCCGGCGAGAGTTCCAGCCGCAGGCGCTTGCCGGCGGCGATGTCGAGCGTGGCGAAGTCGCGTTCGTGCTGGCGCACCAGCGCGACCAGGTCCACCGGGGCATGCGTGCGGGTCCCACCGGCGTTCTCGATGCGGCTCAGCGCGAGCAACTGCGCGACCAGCAGCTCCATGCGCTGGATGCCGGCGTCGAGCCGGTCCTGCGACTGCGCGCGCTCGTCGTCGCTCGGGGCATGGCGCACGTTGTAGGCGTGCACGCGCAGCGCGGCGATCGGCGTGCGCAGTTCGTGTGCGGCGTCGGCGGTGAAGCGGCGCTGGCGCGCCAGTTCGCGGCGGAGGCGTTCGAGCAGATCGTTCAGCGCCTGCACCAGCCCCTGCATCTCCCGCGGCACGCGATCCAGCCGGATCGGTTCCAGGTGCTCCGGTGCGCGGCGCGTCACCGCGTCGGACACGCGTTCGAGGTTGCCGCTGGCCCAGCGCACCACCAGCCAGGTCAGCAGCGCGATCAGCGGCAGGACGATCAGCAGCGGCAGCAGCGTGCCGAGCGCGATGTCCTCGGCGATCTCCTCGCGGATCGCCGACAGCTCGCCGGACTGGTACCAGCGTCCGGACGGTGCCTTCAGCGTGAAGGTGCGCCAGTGCTTGCCGGCGATCACGCGGTCCGCGAAACCGGGCACCAGCGGGGCCAGCGCCTCGCTCGGGCCGCTGTCGGAACGCAGCAGCAGCCGGCCGGCGCGATCGTGCACCTGGAACGCGAGCTTGGTCTCGTAGGCATGGCCTTCGGTGTGCGCCAGTGCAGGACCGACGCCGGTGGCCCGGCCCTGCCAGACGCGGATCACCAGCGGCTGCCCGCGCGTCTCGCCGGGAGCGTCGTCGAGACGGGCCAAGGATTCGTCGACCAGGCTCATCAGTACCCGCGAGGAATGCGCGAGCTTGGCGTCGAACAGTTCGCCGGCCTCCTGCAGGCCGGTGTGGTGGCTGAAGGCGGCCGCCGCGAGCAGCAGCAGGGCGGTCGGCAGCAGCAAGCCGATCAGCAGCACGCGGCGGATCGAGATCCGTCGCGCCGGTTCGTCGACCTCTGCCGGTGCGGTGCGGCTCATGCCGGGACGTTGCCCTCAGCGGGGTCGGCGGCGACCCGCTCGTCCAGTGCATAACCGACGCCGCGCAGGGTGCGGATGAGCGCGGGATCGAGTTTCTTGCGCAGCGCGTGCACGTGCACGTCCAGCGCGTTGCTGCTCACGTCCTCGTCCCAGCCGTACAGGCGCTGCTGCGCGGATTCGCGCGAGATCGGCCGGCCGCGCTGCTCCATCAGCAGGCGCAGCAGCGCGAACTCGCGCCGCGGCAGGTCGAGCGTACGCCCGCGCCAGACCACTTCCAGCCGCGACGCATCCAGCTCCAGCGCGCCCATCCGCAGCGTCGGCTGCGCGCGTCCGCCGGTGCGGCGCAGCAGCGCACGCACGCGGGCCAGCAGTTCGGCGGTGTCGAACGGCTTGCCGAGGTAATCGTCGGCGCCGGCGTCCAGGCCCAGCGTGCGGTCGGCGGGGCGTTCGCGGGCGCTGAGCACGAGGATCGGCGTGGTCACGCCGGCGCGCCGGGCCTGGCGGATCACTTCCATGCCGTCCATCTGCGGCAGGCCGAGGTCGAGCACCGCCAGGTCGACGCCGCCGTCGCGCAGCGCGGCCAGCGCGCTCGCGCCGTCGCGCAGCCAGTCGACGGTGAGCGCCGCCCGAGATCGGAAGAGCG
>JAFLEB010000160.1 GCA_017302075.1 Lysobacterales bacterium | reverse complement strand
AGCTGGGTGCCGGCCAGCGCCTTCGGCGCCTCGTGCAGGCCGGTGGTGACCTGCAGCGGCTTGCCGTCGCGGCGCACGTCCAGCACCACCCGCGCGTTCGGCGCCTGCAGGCCCTGGAAGTTGCGCAGCGCTTCCGCGTTGGCGATCGCCTGCCCGTTGGCGGACAGGATCACGTCGCCCACGCGCAGGCCGGCATCCGCCGCCGCCGAGCCCGGGTACACCCGCGTCACCACCGCGCCGCGGGTCTCGGCCAGGCCCAGGCCCTTGGCGATGCGCGCGTCCACGTCCTGGCT
This sequence comes from Lysobacterales bacterium, assembly GCA_017302075.1. Taxonomy (GTDB): domain Bacteria; phylum Pseudomonadota; class Gammaproteobacteria; order Xanthomonadales; family Xanthomonadaceae; genus Thermomonas; species Thermomonas mangrovi. The sequence continues at coordinate 4,599 of JAFLEB010000160.1, read as the reverse complement.
GTCGATGCCCAGGGTGCCGCGGCGGACCACGCCGCCGGCCAGCAGCTGGTTCTTGATGCTGTTGGCGAGGTTGGCCGGGATCGCGAAGCCCAGGCCGATGTTGCCGGCCATCGAGCCGCGCGGGTTGAAGCTGGCGGTGTTGATGCCGACCAGCTCGCCGTTGAGGTTGACCAGCGCGCCGCCGGAATTGCCGGGGTTGATGCTGGCGTCGGTCTGGATGAAGTTCTGGTAGCCCGCGCCCGGCAGGTTGTTGCGGCCGACCGCGGAGACGATGCCCGAGGTCACCGTCTGGCCCACGCCGAACGGATTGCCGATCGCCACCACGAAGTCGCCGATCTGCAGCTGGTCGCTGTTGGCCAGCGGGATCGCGACCAGGTTCTGCGCCGGGATGCGCATCAGGGCGACGTCGGTGTCGGGGTCGGAGCCGAGGAACTCGGCCTTGACCGTGCGCCCGTCGGCCAGCTGCACCTGCACCGCGTCGGCGTTCTCGACCACGTGGTTGTTGGTCAGCACCAGGCCGCGCTGCGCATCCACGATCACCCCCGAGCCCAGCGAGCGCGCGATGCGCTCCTCGGGGATGCCGAACATCCGGCGGAACACCGGGTCGTCGCCGAACGGGGTGTTCACCCGCACGCGCTGCTCGGTGTTGACGCTGACCACTGCCGGCAGCACGCGCTTGAGCATCGGCGCCAGCGAGGGCATCGGGGTGCCGTTGACCACGTTGGGCAGCGCGGCCGCGGCCGGGACCGTGGCGGCGGTGGCCGGCGGGGCGGGTTCCGCCGCGGCGGGCCGGTCCAGCATCAGCTGCATGCCGGTCGCGGCGAAGCCGCCGAACGCGGCGGCGGCACTGAGCGCCAGCAGGGTGCGGCGGGCGCTGGAACGGGGGGTGGACGGGGGCGACGAATGCTGCATTGCGGCAGGACTCCGGGGGCGGGCATCGGGGCGGCGCCGGTCGGCGCGCATTCACACTTTCGGCCGGCGCGCTTGAATCTTCGGTGAAATCGAAGCGGCATGCGCGTGTCAGCCGGCATGCCCGGAAATCAAGGGGATTTCCACCCGGTTCCGGCGTTGACTTCGCCGCGGGCGCTGGCTATGGTCGTTTCCCGCGCCTCCACTACATCTTGTGGTTGGTAGCGTGAAACAAACCCAAGCGTTGTGTTTCACGAAACATGGTTCGGCGTCCGTTGGGGAGCGGCGCAGGATGGGGATGCGGACAGACAAACCAGACAACGGCGGCGTGCCTCGGGCGCGTGGCCCCGTCGTCGCCGCCGCGACGGCGAGCAGGACTCACGACCGCGGCACGGCCGCGCGGGTACAAGGACAGGAGCGCACACGAGCATGAGCACGGCGAGGTTGGAAGCGGTGGCCACGAACGCAAAGCAGGACATCCCGATGCAGCCGGCCTCGGTCGACATCTGGGACAAGAAGTACCGGCTGAAGACCAAGCAGGGCCAGTCGCTCGACGCCGACATCGACGGCACCTACAAGCGCGTCGCCAAGGCGCTGGCCGACGCCGAGCCCACCGTCGAGCTGCAGCAGTACTGGATGGAGCGCTTCACCTGGGCGCTGCGCCGCGGCGCGATCCCGGCCGGCCGCATCACCTCCAACGCCGGCGCGCAGGAACACAAGCCCGCCACGTCCACCATCAACTGCACCGTGTCCGGCACCATCCAGGACTCGATGGACGGCATCCTCGACAAGGTCCACGAGGCCGGCCTGACCCTGAAGGCGGGCTGCGGGATCGGCTACGAATTCAGCACGCTGCGCCCGAAGGGCGCGTTCGTCGCGGGCGCCGGCGCCTACACCAGCGGCCCGATGTCGTTCATGGATATCTACGACAAGATGTGCTTCACCGTGTCCTCCGCCGGTGGCCGCCGCGGCGCGCAGATGGGCACCTTCGACGTCTCGCACCCGGACGTGAAGGACTTCATCCGCGCCAAGCGCGAGGACGGGCGCCTGCGCCAGTTCAACCTCTCGCTGCTGATCACCGACGGCTTCATGCAGGCGGTGGAGCACGACACCGACTGGCCGCTGGTGTTCCCGATCAACGCGCAGGAATCCGGCGACCTCGACCTGCAGGACGCCGCGCAGGTGGTGTGGCGCGAATGGCCCACCCACAAGAACTACATCGTGCGCGACGACGGCCTGGTGGCCTGCAAGGTGTACGGGCACATCCGCGCCCGCCACCTGTGGGACATGATCATGGTGTCCACCTACGACTACGCCGAGCCGGGCTTCATCCTGATCGACAAGGTCAACGAGATGAACAACAACTGGTGGTGCGAGACCATCCGCGCCACCAACCCCTGCGGCGAGCAGCCGCTGCCGCCCTACGGCGCCTGCCTGCTGGGTTCGGTCAACCTGACCAAGTTCGTCAAGCACCCCTTCACCGACCAGGCCACGTTCGACTGGGAGGAATACAAGGAAGTGGTGCGCGTGTTCACCCGCATGCTGGACAACGTGGTCGAGGTCAACGGCCTGCCGCTGCAGCAGCAGCGCGACGAGATCCTGCGCAAGCGCCGCCACGGCATGGGCTTCCTGGGCCTGGGCAGCACCATGACCATGCTCAAGATGAAGTACGGCAGCAAGGAATCCTGCGAGTTCACCGAGCGCATCGCCCGCGACATGGCGGTGGCTGGCTGGGAAACCGGCCTGTCGCTGGCCCGCGAGAAGGGCCCGGCGCCGATCATGGAGGAGGCGTTCACCGTCACCGCCGAGATGCTGCGCAAGCGCCCCGAGATGGTCCGCGACGGCTGGAAGGTCGGCCAGCAGATCGAGGGCAAGCTGCTGCACGCCCGCTACAGCCGCTACATGCAGCGCGTGGCCGAGGTCGCCCCGGAGCTGGTCGAGGAGCTGGCCGAGGTCGGCGCCCGCTTCACCCACCACAGCTCGATCGCGCCCACCGGCACCATCTCGCTGAGCCTGGCCAACAACGCCAGCAACGGCATCGAGCCCAGCTTCGCCCACCACTACAGCCGCAACGTGATCCGCGAGGGCAAGAAGACCAAGGAGAAGGTGGACGTCTACAGCTTCGAGCTGCTGGCCTACCGCGAACTGGTCAACCCGAAGGCGATGCCCTACGCCGAGGACGCCGCCGCCAGGCTGCCGGACTACTTCATCAGCGCCGACGACATCAGCCCGAAGGAGCACGTGGACGTGCAGGCCGCGGCGCAGAAGTGGGTGGATTCCTCGATCTCCAAGACCGCGAACGTCCCCACCGACTACCCGTACGAGGACTTCAAGGACATCTACCGCTACGCCTACCAGCAGGGCCTGAAGGGCTGCACCACCTTCCGCTTCAACCCCGCCGCGTTCCAGGGCGTGCTGGTCAAGGAAGCCGACCTCGAGAACACCACCTACCGCTTCGAGCTGGAGGACGGCCAGGTCATCGAGGTCAAGGGCAACGAGCAGATCGAGTACGACGGCGAACTGCACACCGCGGCCAACCTGTTCGACGCGCTCAAGGAGGGGTACTACGGCAAGTTCTGACCGGTCCGGCGCGGCCGTCGCCGGCGTGCATTCGTCACGCTGCACGGACGCCGTTTCCGGGTATAGGATCGCGCTGTAGTACCCACCCAACCAATGCCCGACGAGGAGGGCACATGAGCAACGGAAACGGAGTGACGGCGACGCTGTCCGACGCCGCCGAAAGCGTCAAGGAAAAGGCCGCCGAGATCGGCGACGCCGTGGCCAGCACCGCCAGCGCCACCGTGGCGAAGGCGAAGAAGGCCGCCAAGTCCGCCGAGAAGAAGGTCAAGACCGAAGTGGGCAAGGCGAAGAAGGCGGTCAAGAAGACCGTCGCCAACGCCAAGAAGAAGCTTGCGTCGGCCAGCGCCGAGGCCAAGAAGGAAGTGGCCAGCCTGAAGAAGAAGGTCGCCGGCAAGAAGACCGCGGCGAAGAAGGCCGCCAAGAAGGTCGCGAAGAAGGCGACCGCCAAGAAGGCCGCGGTGAAGAAGGCCGCCAAGAAGGTCGCCAAGAAGGCCGCCGCCAAGAAGGCGGCGGTGAAGAAGGCGGTCAAGAAGGCGCCGGCCAAGAAGGTCGCCAAGAAGGCACCGGCCAAGAAGGCCGCCGCCAGGAAGGCGCCGGTGAAGAAGGCCGCAGCCAAGAAGGCGCCGGCCAAGAAGGCCGCGAAGAAGGCCGCCAAGAAGAAGTGATCCACCCGCGCCCCCTCCCGCCCGGGAGGGGGTCGCCGGCGGGCCCCGCGCCCGCACGCTCCACCCGTACGCCGACCCACCACCGCAACCCACGCACCGGAACCGCAATGGCCGTCAGGATCGACAAGAAAATCAAGGGCTACGCCGTCGTCACAGCCGAGGACAAGGCCAAGGAAGCCGCGCGCGCCGACGCCGCTCAGCAACCGCAGGCCGCGCCCGCCGCGGAGCCCGTGGACAACGTCATCCAGATGCACGAGCGCATCGAGCGCCCGGAGGTCCTGGTCGGCAGCACCTACAAGATCAAGTCGCCGCTGGTGGAGCACGCCATGTACGTGACCATCAACGACATCGTGCTCAACGCCGGCACCGAGCACGAGCACCGCCGCCCGTTCGAGGTCTTCATCAACTGCAAGTCGATGGAGCACTTCCAGTGGATCGTGGCGCT
>JAFLEB010000016.1 GCA_017302075.1 Lysobacterales bacterium | reverse complement strand
CAAAACCCCAGCTCATCGAGCTGGGGTTTTGTCTTTTATGGCGTTCATGGCAATGACTTGGCTTGCGCAAGGCTTGCCGGATGAATGGCCAATACTCCGCCTATCGCGTTGCGGTGCGCCGCGCAGCCGCGACCCGCAACAGGTCATCGCCAGGGCCCTTCTCAAACCAAACCACCTGCACTCAAAGCTCGGTTGTTGCGGCGATTTCATCGCGACATCACGGGTCTCCAGTCCGGGCGTTTGGCCATATATACGGCATCCAACCAGCGTGCGATGGCATTGCGTGAATCCGGCTCAGAACAGGCTAGGCTGCGGGCCGCATTGGACGGGTCTCGGCATTCCCCAGCCGCCCGCACCCGCAGGAAGATGGCGCTTCGCCGCCCGCTCGCGATGGGTTTTCTCCGCCAGCACCTTGAATTGGTTCATGCGTAGCTGCAGCAGGTCGGCGGCGTCGGTGGGCGCTTGTTCGATGCCGTGGAGGGGCGACTCCTCCTCCAGTGCCGGTTTCGGGATCTGCTGGAATGGAATCCGCATCGGCGCGGCATTGTGTTCCACCGCGTCGGCCATCGAGCCCATGTAGAGCGCGTTGTTGCCGTACTTCTGGTTGACCCGGTCGAGCAGCGCGCTGGCCTGGCGAGCGCGGAGCCGGTCCGCTAAGAGCTCCCCGCAGGCGGCGATGCGCGGCGAGACATCGACGAGCGTGACGGCCACCGAGAGCGGCGGATGCCGCTTCACCTGCCAGCGCCTTTCGTGGGCCGCGCGTTCGAGTCCCTGCAGGTTGCGGCCGAGCAGTTCCAGCAGCGCCGGCGTGTCGTCGAGCGGGGCGAAGCGCAGGTGCCGTTCGAAGCGTGCCTCCATGCCGACGAAACGGATGGCGAGCGACATGCCGCCGGCCAGGAGGCCTTCGTCGCGCAACCGCATGGCCGCCTTGGCGAGGAGCTTGAACAGCACGGAGCGCATGCCGGCGAACGTGCGCAGCTCCGGGCCGAGCACGTGCGAATGGCCGACGGATGCGCGTTGCGTGGTGCGTTCCGGGAGGTCGAAACCCTGCAACTGCAACCAGAAGCGTTCGCCTTCGATGCTTCCCCAGGCGCGGCGCAGGCGGTCCCGCGACGCCGCGCACAACTGCGCCGTGGTGGCGATCCCCGCCCGCTGCAGGCGCGCTTCCATCGACGGCCCGATGCCGCACAGGTCGCGCAGCGCCAGTCCGTGCAGGGCATGGGGCAGGTCGGCCTGCTCGATCACGGTGAGCCCATCCGGCTTGTTCATGTCGGACGCGGTCTTGGCGAGGAACTTGTTGGGTGCGATGCCGATGGAGCAGGTCAGGCTGTCGCCGAAGCCGATGTCGCGCAAGGCCTGCTTGATGTCGCGCGCGATGCGCTCCGCGTTGCGACGCTCGCGTTCGCGGCCGATCAGCCAGCACGGGACCTCGTCGACCGAGGCCGCCTTGCCGTGCGGGATGCAGGACTGGATGGCATCGAGGAACTGGTGGTGCACGCGCACGTAGCGCGCTGGCCGGGCGAGTTGCAGGGCGATGTCGGGGCAGCGGGCCAGGGCTTCGGCGACGCCGGTCCCGGTCTTGATGCCGAAGTCGCGCTTGGCCTCCTTGCTGGCGGCGATGCAGCAGGTCGTGGTGCTGGCGACCGGGATCACCGCAACCGGGCGCCCGCGCAGCGCCGGATCGTCGTGTTGTTCGACGGAGGCGAAGAACGAATCGAAGTCGACGAACAGGCAGCGCAGGGTCATGGCGGAAGGCGCTCCGGGAGGGCGGGGAGTATCGGCTTCGCTCGTCGCAGCGGTGGCTGCGAGGCTTCACGATTCGACTAACGTTGCCCTGCTGCCGTCTCCGGAACCGAGACGGACGGATTCCCTTTCCGACGAGCGGCGCGATGCCGTGCAGTCACGCCCGCCACACTGCCACTTGGTCCATCAATGGAGCGCGGCGCATGAAGTCCAAGGGCTGGTGGATCCTCGCGGTGGCGTGCATCGCGCTAGGCGACGTGGCGGCAAGCGGGATCAATGGCGTCGACAACGGGATGCCGAACCGGATCTCGATGAACGTGACCGTGGCCAGGCAAACGCAAGGCGCGAGTTTCGGCGAGAAGGTGAATGCCGGGTTGCATGCCGCGGGCAGTGCGATCAGCCAGGGCGCATCCCTGTCGATCGCGATCGAATGCGGGCAAGCGGCCTGCATGATCGTGTTGCCGGATGGCGAGGGCTACCGCGCGGACCTGCAGCGCAGGCGCGTCGAGGTGCTGAAGTCGAACAAGACCGGCGACCCGGATGCGAACGCCGCGCGTGGAGCGGGCCAGGGTGCCTCGCTGCTGGGCGGCGCACTGCCGGGCGGCAGCATCGTGTCGGCGGCGGTCTCGTCGGTCGGCACCCTTGCGGGAAGCGGTGGCGGGGCCGCTGCAGCGAGCTATGCGGCCACCGGGCGCAAGCTGGAAGGCGGCAAGGAAGGGCTCGCGACGACGACGCGGAGGCCGGGCGAAATCGACGTCGTGGACCCGCTGGCGGACGGCGACTACCTGCTGACCCTGGTCGTGGAGAAGGCGACCAGCGGGTTGAAGGACACGCTGAAGACCCAGGTGCGCACGCAGGCGCCGGAGCGCCTGCAGGTCGTCGTCGGCTTCCGGGTGGAGGCGGGCAGGTTGAAGGTGCGGCACGATACCGCCAGGAACAGCGTGTCCAACCTGCGTTAGGCGCGCGCGCCGTTCAGAGCACCAGCGGCGGCTCCCCGCCGACGATCACCACGTCGGCCGGCCGGCGCGCGAACAGGCCGACGCTCACCACGCCCGGCACCTGGTTGAGTTCGCGCTCCATCGCGACCGGGTCGACGATGGACAGGTTGTGCACGTCGAGGATCAGGTTGCCGTTGTCGGTCACCACCCCGTCGCGCCACACCGGCTGCCCGCCGGTCAGGCGCAGGATTTCCCGCGCCACCAGGCTGCGCGCCATCGGGATGACCTCGACCGGCAGCGGGAACCTGCCGAGCACGTCCACCCGCTTGCTCGGGTCGACGATGCACACGAAGCGCTCGCTGGCCTCGGCGATGATCTTCTCGCGGGTGAGCGCCGCGCCGCCGCCCTTGATCAGGCGCTTGTGCGGATCGCATTCGTCGGCGCCGTCCACGTAGAGCGAGAGCGGTCCGGCCGCGTTGAGGTCGATCACCTCGATGCCGTGCGAGCGCAGGCGCGCGGTGCTCTGCTCGGAGCTGGAGACGGTGCCGGCGATGCGGTCCTTCCACGCGGCGAGGGCATCGATGAAATAGGCGACCGTGGAGCCGGTGCCGACGCCGACGATCATCCCGTCCTCGACGTACTCGATCGCCTTCTCGGCGGCGCGTTGCTTCATGTCCGACATGGCGTTACTCCAGTGAGAGCAGCAGCTTGGCCTGCGCGGCGGTCACCGGCAGCACCGACAGGCGCGACCCCTTGCGGATCAACGCGAATTCCTCGCCCAGCGCGTCGGCGTGCGCGCGGATCTCGTCCAGCGCGAGCGGGCGCGCGAGGTGCCGGACGTAGGCGACGTCCACCAGGTCCCAGCGCGGCTGCGCCTGGGTCGCCTTTTCGTCGAAGTACTTCGACGTCGGCATGAACTGGGTGGGATCCGGGTACGGCGCGCTCGCCACCTTGCCGATCCCGTAGATGCCCGGCACGTCGCAGTTCGAGTGGTAGAACAGGACCGTGTCGCCGACCTGCATCTGGCGCATGAAATTGCGCGCCTGGTAGTTGCGCACGCCGGTCCAGGGTTCGGTGCCGACGCGCTCGAGGTCGTCGATCGAGAAGTCCGTGGGTTCGGACTTCATCAGCCAGGTCTTCTTGCGCGCGGTCATGGGCGATGCAGGGTGCGGGTGGGGGTGCAGATCGCGTCGGGAACCACGTCCCAGTCCGCCAACGCGAGCGGTTCGGTTTCCTGTTCGTCGAAGCCTGCGCCCACCAGCAACGGCGGCGTCGCCTGCGACCGGCGGAACGCGAAGCTGCGATCGTACCAGCCGCCCCCCATGCCGAGCCGGTGGCAGTCTGGGTCGAAGCCGACCAGCGGCATCACCACCAGCGCCAGCGCGTTCGCATCGAGCAGGCCGGTGGCGGCGACGTCGGGTTCGGGGATGCCGTAGCGGTTGGTGGCCAACGCATCGCCCGGGCGCCAGGGCGCGAAGCGCAGGCGCTGGTCGGCGCCGAGCACGGGCAGGCAATACACCAGGCTGGGCGGGAGGTGCAGTTGCCAGGCATGCAGGCCGATCTCGCCATCCATCGCCCAATAGCCGGCGACGTAGCCCTCTGCGGGCAACCCGGGCAGGGCGAGCAGGCGACCGGCCAGCGCCTCCGCGCCGGCGATGCGGGCGGCGGCAGGCAGTGCACGACGGCGTTCGCGCAAGCGGCGACGCAGGGCGGCGCGGTCGTCGGGGAGGGCGCTCACGCGGTCTGCGGGCCGGGCTGGTCGTAGGAGGAAGGTCTCCGCCGTGGCGATGCGTGCGAAACGACCTTGAACCCGGGGTTCAAGTGGGAACGCGTGGCGGCCATCGGGCTTCCCGCTCGGGGCGGACTTGCACTCCCGGCTGCCAGTGCGTCCCCGCGGTCGTCATTAAGGGACAAGGCGAATGTTGCGCACGCCGTCGCTCACGGCAGAGGACGCGACCAGTATAGGAGCGGCGCGCGGGATGGCAACGCCATCCGTCGGCGTGCAGGCGGGAACGGTTCAGCCGTTGCGCGCGAGCAGGGCGTCGAGCTTGCGGTTGGCCTCGTCGAGCAAGGCGAAGGCGCCGCCGCCGGCGGGCGCGCCGGCATCGCGCAATTGCTGCAGCTCGTGCGCGAGGTTGAGCGCGGCGAGCACGGCGAGCCGGTCCAGCGCGACCATCTTGTTGCCGCCGCGGATCTCGCGCATGCGCGCGTCGAGCAGGCGCGCGGCCGCGGCCAGGCTGGCGCGTTCGTCCTCGCTGACGCCGACCGTGTACTCGCGGTCGAGGATGCGGACGTTCGCCGGCTCGCTCTTGGCGGCGTCGCGGGTGTTCACGTGTGCTGCTCCAGCGACTTGAGGCGGCTGATCATGGCCTCGACCCGGCTCCGCGCCTGTTCCTGCTTCGCCAGCAACTGCGCGCGCTCGGTGGCCATCTGCTCATGTTGCTGGCGCAGGCTGCGGTTCTCGTCCTGCAGGCGCTGCATCTGCTGCGCCAGCACGTCGATCCGCGCAAGCAGCATCCGCAGTTCGGCGTCGAGGTCGCGCGCTTCCATGCCGGCCATCATGGGCGCAGCCATGCGGCAGGGTCAAGGCGCCCGCAGGCCCGATGCAGCCGCCCGCTGCGGCCAGTCGCGGAGGAATTGCAGGCATTCGCCGGCCGGCATCGGCCGGGCCAGCCAGAAGCCCTGCACCACGTCGCAGCGGTGCTGACGGAGGAAGGCGAGCTGCTGCGGCGATTCCACGCCCTCGGCGATGACCTGCAGGCCCAGCGAGTGCGCCATCGCGATCACGGTGGTGGTGATCGCCGCATCCTCGCCGTCGGACGGACCGCCCAGGTCGTCGATGAAGGCCTTGTCGATCTTCAGCGTGGTGATCGGCAAGCGGCGGAGGTAGGCCAGCGACGAGTAGCCGGTGCCGAAGTCGTCCACCGCGATCGACACGCCGAGCCTGCGGAAGGTCTGCAGGCGTTCGGCCGCGAGTGCGGCGTTGGCCATCAGCATGCTTTCGGTGAGTTCGAGTTCGAGGTGGCGAGCCTCGACGCCAGTCTCGCGCAGCGTCCGCTCCACGATGCGAGGCAGGTCGCTGCGCAGCAATTGCACCGCGGACACGTTCACCGCCATCGCCACGTCGTGCTGTCCGGCCTGCCGCCAATCGGCGAGGGTGCGGCAGGCCTCGCGCAAGACCCATTCGCCGATCGCCAGGATCGTGCCGCCCTCTTCCGCCAGGGGAATGAACTGGGTAGGCGGGATATCGCCCAGTTCGGGGCTGTGCCAGCGCAACAGGGCTTCCACACCGGTGATGCGGCCGTCCACCAGCGACACTTGCGGCTGGTAGGCGAGGCTCAGTTCGCCCCGCTCCACGACGCGCCGCAATGCCGCGACGATGGCGGCCCGGCGGCGCGTCTCGCTGTCCATCGCGTCGGTGTAGCGGAGGAACGTCCTCCGGCCCGCGGACTTCGCCTGGTACATGGCGGTATCGGCGTGCTTGAGCAGGTCGGTGGGGACTTTCGCGTGGTCCGGATAGACGCTGATCCCGATGGAGAGCGTGATCACGATCTCCTGGCGGTCGTCGAGTCGCAGGGGTTCGTCGAAGGCCTCGATCAGGCGCTGCGCGCAGGCATCCGCTTCGCCGCCATCCGCGAGGTCCTCCAGCAGCACGGTGAACTCGTCGCCACCGATGCGCGCGACCGTACGCGCGGAGCCCGCGGCCTGCTGGAGGCGCTGCGCCGCCATCCGCAGGATGCGGTCGCCGGTGGCGTGCCCGAGCGAGTCGTTGACGTCCTTGAACCGGTCCAGGTCCAGGAACAGCAAGGCCGCGCGGGTGCCTTGCCGGCGCGCACGGACGATCGCGCGCGACAGGCGCTCGGACAGCAGGGTGCGGTTCGGCAGGTTGGTGAGGGTGTCGTAGTTGGCGAGGTAGCGCAGTTCCTGCTCGATCCGGCGGCGGTCCGTGATGTCGGTGGCGACCAGCACGAACAACCGCCGTTGCCCGCCGGGTTCGCGGATCGCGGTGGCCTGCATCGCGCAGAGGAACTCATGGCCATCGCGACGGCGTTGCCACATCTCGCCGGACCAGACGCCGGTATCCCGCGCGGTGCGCCGCGCCGCCTCGTAGTAGGCGGCGTCGTGCTGCCCGCTGTCGAGGAGGCTGGCATCGCGCCCGACGATGTCGTCCACGTCGTAGCCGCTCATGCGCGTGAACGCGGGATTGATGGTCACCACCCGGAAATCGTCGTCGGTCACGACCACTGCTTCCGCCATGTTGCGCATGACTTCCGCCGCGATCCGGCGTTCGCGCTCCTGGCGCTGGATGTCGGTGACGTTGCGGGCCGTGCCCGCGATCCGGGTGACCCGCCCATCGGCGCCGCGGCCCACGCTGCGCCCGCGCGCGCGGACCCAGAGCCATGTACCGTCGCTGTCGCGCACCCGGTGCTCGGACAGGAACATGGGCGTGTGGCCCTGCACATAGTTGCGCAGCCGTTCGACCACCAGGGGCAGGTCGTCGGGATGGATCGCAGGGTCCTGGTCGACTTGGTGGTGCAGTTCGAGGTCGCCGGCCGGCCCGGGCATGATCCGGGTGCTCTCCAGTTCGCGACGCCCGAGGTCGTACTGCCAGTAGAGTTCGTTCGATGCCCACAGCGCCAGGCGCAGCGTGTCCTCGCGTTCGCGCAGCGCGCGCGCATGGGCCTGGTGCTCGCGGTCCCGGCGACGGCGACCGGCGATCAGCAGGAAAGCGATCGCCAGCACCAGCAGGGCGATCAGCAGCGCCATGTAGTGCGAGAGCGGCATGGCGTTGCCCGTGGCGAGCGGCATCGCCGGTGCCGCGACGCGCCACCCCGGGTGGCGTGCCTGCAGGCGGTGGCGGGACCGGTTCATCTGTGCAGTGTAGGCACGCATCGGAGGAGTCGCCAATGATGGTCCCGGGGCGCGGTTGGTACACTGGTATTCCTGCACTGGAAGCGAATCGCGTGAGCGAAATCCGATTGCCGTCCTGGAACGAAGTCGAGGCCGAGGTCGTGCGCCTGGCGCTGGCCGCCAGCGCGGCGGAGCTGCATGGCGCCCTCAGCGGCTGGCTCGCCGCCGGCGGCAAGGACCTGCCCGGCTGGATCGCCGAGGTGATGGCCGATCCCGCCTTGCCCGCGCCGGTCGAGGGCGATGCGCTGGACCGCCTGCGCGCCGCGACCGTCGGCCAACTGGGCGACGCCGACTTCGGCTTCGACCTGCTGCTGCCGGAAGGCGAGGGCGACCAGGTCGCCGTGCGCGCCGGCGCGCTGTTCGCCTGGTGCCGTGCGTTCCTCGGCGGCTTCGGGCTGGCGGTGGGCGACAAGGCCCTGGGCGAGGAAGACCAGGAAGCGCTGGGCGACATCGCCAACCTCGCCGCCGCGCGCATCGACGAAGTCGATCCCGAGAGCGACGAGGAATCGCTGGTGGAGATCGAGGAGTACGTGCGCATGGCCGTGCTGCTGCTGCACGCCGATTGCGCGCTCGGCCCGCGCCAGCGCAATCGCCTGCACTGAGGCGATGACGCCCTCCGCCGCCGAACGCAAGGCGCTTGCGCGCCGTCGCCGCCAGCTGATGCAGGCGGTCGGCGATGGGGCGATCGTGATCGTGCCGGCGGCGCCGGAGCGCATCCGCAGCCGGGATACCCATTACCCGTATCGCCAGGATTCGGACTTCTGGTACCTCACCGGTTGCGCAGAGCCGGAGGCAGTGCTGGTGCTGGTGCCCGGGCGGCGCCACGGCGAATCGCTGCTGTTCTGCCGCGAACGCGATCCCGAGCGCGAAGGCTGGGACGGTCCGCGCCTCGGGCCCGATGGCGCGGTGGACGCGCTCGGCATGGACGATGCGTATCCGATCGCCGACATCGACGACATCCTGCCCGGCCTGCTGGAAGGGCGGCGGCGGGTGCACTACCACCTCGGCCGCGACGCCGACTTCGACCTCAAGCTGATCGGCTGGATCAACCGCGTGCGCGCGCAGGTGCGCCAGGGCGCGCAGCCGCCGCAGGAGTTCCTGGAGCTGGGCCACCTGCTCGACGAAATGCGGCTGGTGAAATCCGCCGATGAAGTGAAGCTGATGCAGAAGGCGGCGGACATCAGCGTGCTCGCGCATCGCGCGGCGATGCGCGCGGCGCGCCCGGGCATCCACGAGTACGAACTGCAGGCCGCGGTGGAACACGTGTTCCGCCTGCATGGCGCCGAGCCGGCGTATGCCAGCATCGTCGGGGCCGGCGGCAACGCCTGCGTGCTGCACTACCGCGACAACCGCGCGAAGTCGCGCGATGGCGACCTGGTGCTGATCGACGCCGGCGCCGAACATCGCGGCTACGCCGCCGACATCACCCGCACCTTCCCGGTCAACGGCCGCTTCACCCGCGAGCAGCGCCAGCTGCACGACCTGGTCTGCGCCGCGCAGGCGGCGGCGTTGGCGCAGGCGCGGCCGGGCATCGCCTACGAGGCCGGCCACGACGCGGCGGTGGCGACACTGACCGAGGGCCTGCTCTCGCTCGGGCTGTTGTCCGGGGGGCTGGAGGAGGCGATCGCGCGGGGCGACTACAAGCGCTACTACCGGCACAAGACCGGGCACTGGCTGGGTCTGGACGTGCACGACGTGGGCGAGTACCGGATCGACGGCGAGTCGCGCCTGCTGGAACCCGGCATGGTCTTCACCATCGAGCCCGGCCTCTACATCCCGCCCGACGATGCGTCGGTGCCCGCGAAATGGCGCGGCATCGGCATCCGCATCGAAGACGACGTGCTGGTCACCCGCGACGGCCATCGCGTGCTCACCGGCGCGCTGGAACGCAGCGCGGATGAAGTCGAGGCCCTGATGGCGAGGTGATTTCGCCGCGCGGCCGGCATGGCGGGGAATGCGTTCGCCGCTCAGGCTCCGCATCCGGCTGCGATTCGCGGACGCGCGCCATCCGTGACGCGCTCGATCGCACACCCCCGCCATGCGGGCCCGGCGATGTGCCGGTATCGCTAGATGGCGGAAAATGCCTCGCGGGTCAGGTTGATCGGCGCGCCATCGGTGCACACGACGTCGTCCTCGATGCGGATGCCGCCGTACGGCTTGAACGCGGCGACCCGGTCCCAGTCGACGGTGTCGCCGAGGCCCTTCGCCTTCAGTTCGTCCAGCAGCATGTCGATGAAGTAGATGCCGGGTTCGATGGTCACCGCCATCCCGGGCGCGAGCGTGCGGGTGAGGCGCAGGTAGGGATGGCCCTCGGGCTTCGCGATGGTGCCGCCCGCCTCGGAGGCGGCGAAGCCGGCGACGTCGTGCACCTGCAGGCCGATGCCGTGGCCGATGCCGTGCGGGAAGAACGCGCTGGAGACGCCGCGCGCCACCGCGTCGTCGGCGGCGATGCGCAGGATCCCAGCGTCGCGCAGGATCCCGGCCAGCGCCAGGTGCGCATCGAGGTGGATCTGCCTGTAGTCGGCGCCGTCGCGCACCGCATCGCACATCTTGAGCTGCGCGGCATCGACCGCATCGACCATCGCCTGGAACTCGTCGCCGCGGTCGGCGGAATAGGTGCGGGTGATGTCGCAGGCATAGCCGCCGAAGCTCGCGCCGGCATCGATCAGGAAGCTGCGCGCGGCCTTCGGCGGCACCCGGTCGCGGTCGGTGTAGTGCAGCACCGCGGCGTGCTCGTTGAGGCAGACGATGTTGCCGTAGGGCAGGTCGTTGGCGTCCTGGCCCGCGGCCTGGCAGTAGGCCAGGTGGATGCCGAATTCGCTGGCGCCGGCGCGGAATGCGCGCTCGGCAGCGCGGTGCGCGCGTACGCCGATGCGGCTGGCCGCGCGCATCATCGCGACCTCGTACGGGGTCTTGAACGCGCGGTGGTACTCCAGGTAGGCGATGACCGCCGGCGGGTTGTTGGGGACGTAATCGCCCAGCGCGCTTTGCGCCTCGCCGAGGATCGCGCAGCGCGACGGGTCGGCCGGCAGGTGGCGCACGGCGTCCGCGGCGTCGCGCACCACCACGATGTCGAAATGGCCGGCCCAGTAGCCGCCCGGCGCCTCCGGCACCACGTGCCAGTAGTCGTGCGGTTGCAGGAACACCAGCCTGGGCCGCTGCCCGGGGGTGGCGACCAGCCAGCTGCCGGGCGCCCTGGTCACCGGCAGCCACGCCTTGAACTGCGGGTTCACCGCGTAGGGATAGTCGCGGTCGTCGAAGGCCTGGTAATGCAGCGTGCCGCTGGGCACCACCAGGTGGTCGAAGCCGCCGCGCGCGAGCGCCTCCGCGGTGCGGGCGAGCAGGGTCTCGAGGTGCGCGGGATACAGGGCGGCGGGCATGGATTCCGAAGTCGTGCAGGGTGAGCCCGGATTCTGACCGATCGGGCCTTGCCCTGCTGGTGCCGATGGTCAGTGCCCGTCGCCCTCGGCATGGTGCGTCCATTCCCGGAGTCGGCGGGTCACGGCGGGTGCCAATCCGAGGAAACGCAGCCCGACCCAGGCCTGCCCGTTGGCGGTGCCGGCGTCCTGCCACAGGACATGCGCGCCGACCTCGAGCGGCTCCTCGGCATCGGGCAGGGAGAAGCGCAGTTGGTAGAGGCCGTCCTCGGCCAGCGGCGCGCGCGCGATCAGCAGCATCCCGCCGACCGAGAGGTTGCCCAGGTGGCCGATGCTCTCTTCCGTCATCGCATCGACGACGTCGATCAGCCCGCTGACCGTGCGCCGCGGCATCCGCCGCGATTCGCTACCCATGGGAAGCCTCCTGGCCGCCAGCGATGTGTTCAAGGGTTGCGTAGGTGGACTGCCACGCAAGCTCGGCGGGGTGCGTGTCGGCCTCGACCAGCGCGAGATCGCCGGCCGCAAGGCGGCGGCAGAGATCGTCGAGCGTCGCATCCTCGGCGCGCATGCCGCGCCGGTTGAGCAACAAGGCCTGGCCGCTGCGCGGGCTCACCCAGGCCAGGCGCCGGCGCACCGGCGCGTCGCGACCGGCGAGCCGGAGATCCACCCATTGCGCTTCCGCCAAGCCCGCCAGGCGATCCCACGCCGCCTGCTGCGACGCGGTCCGGGGCGAATCCTCCCCGGCCGCGATGGCACCGCCCTCGTCCCCGAGGCGGGTGCGGGCGCGCAATTGCACGACCAACTCGGTCCGCGATGCCAGCTCGTCCTCTTCTTCGGCGCGTCCGTTGGCCAGGGCGCGCGCAATCATGCCCGCCTCTTCGGCGTGGTAACCGACCAGCGACAGCGCGGACTCGAGGCGGCCGGTGAAACCCGGCTCCGCCGGGCGACCGGGCGCGAGGGCAGCCTCCACGATGGCCTCGGTGGCATCCCGGAGCTCCTGCCAAGCCGTTGATTCCTCGCCGCTGCGCAGCCACGCCAAGGCAAGGACATCGGCCCAGGCATGTTCCACCAGCATGCCGTGGAAGCGAGGGAGGCCGCGCCCCGCGAGGATGCGCGCGATCTCCGCGTTGGCCTGCTGGCGTGCCAGGCCCAGGCGTTCGCGGCCGCGCGCCGCTTCCACCTGGCGACGCTCGGACATCTCGTGCTTGCGGGCGGCGGCTTGCAGGCCGGCCTGCAAGGCGTGGTTGGCGGCGACGAAGCTGTCGTGCTGCGCCTGCCCGTCTTCCAGCACGGTACCTACCGCGCGCTGCAGCAGGCCGAGCAATTGGGGATCGAGGTCGTCGTCCGCGAGCCAGTTGGCACCCGCCAGCGAGACCGCATCGAGGACCCGACGCGCGGGATGCCTGGGGTCGACGAAGAACCCGTGGTCGCGCAAGGCCAACTGCAGCAGCGGCAAGCGCAGGCGCTCGACCAGGATCTCGCCCGGGCTGCCCTTGCGCAGCAGTCGTTCGAGCTGGGCCTGGAACAGTCCGAACAATTCGAAGCCGTCCGCATCCGGATCCGCGAGCACCACGCCGTGGCCGCGCTGCTGGCGCGCTTGCGCGAGCACGGCGTGGCGAACTTCGGTGAGGTCGGCGGCCCGGGCCTGGGTCGAGCGCATGCGTGCCAGCGCCGCCTGTACGTCGGCAGCCGGGAGTCGTTCGCGGACGCGGTCGTCCTGCTCCCCGGGGCGCAGTTTGGCGAGCAGCTTGCGACGCATCGCCAGCAGCGACTGCAGTTGGGCGAAGCGGCCTTCGGTCGGCGCGATGCGCGGGGATGCCGCGGCTGCGGGCCTGGGTTCCTGCGGTCGCTCGCCCGCGGTGGTTGGCTGGTCCGGGCCGCGCGGATCGGCAGCCGCCGTCGGCGCATCAAGGTGCATCCGGTCGTTGGCTGCGGGCCGCACCCGCACCGGGATGAAGCTGAGGTGGGGCAGGACGCCATCCCCGGCCAGGCGCGTGTTCAGCGTTTCGAGCAAGGCTGGATAATGCGCCAGCGCGATCTTCTCGAAAGTGCGATACAGCACCACCCGCGCTTCCAGCGCGAGGCCGAGCGCACCGGCGCTCGCGCGAAGCGCATGCGACAGGGCGGTGGGCCCGAGCGGCAGGTGTTCGGCATCGAACGCCGGCGCCGCCGCCAGGACGCCGTAGCGATAGCCCATCAATTGCAGGGCCAGGCTGTTCCGCGATTCGCAGCGGGCTGCGCTGCTGGCGATCAGCCCGTCTTCGTCCAGGTCGAGGTCATCGACCAGGCGCAACTCGCCCGCCTGCGGGGTCGCCGCGGCGGCACCGGCCGGGCGCGGCGAGCGGCCCGTGCCGATCGTCATCAGGCCGGCGTGCACATGGCGTTGGAAGGCCGACAGCAACTCGCCGCCGCGTTCGCGCAACAGGCGGGACGCGGACGACCATGCGGCCAGCACCTTGGGGTCGCGATGGGCATTGGCTTCTCGGTTGTACTCGAGCTCCGTTTCCATCAGCACGACGCGCAGCTGCCGCCCGAGCTCGGTCTCGGCAGTCAGTGCCTGGTTCTCGAGGATCCGGCGTACCCGGCGCGACGCTGCGCCATCGGCTGGCTGGATCGGTGGCGCAATCCCTGTGTCGACCATTGGCGTCCCCCCGGCGCGCTGGCGATGCGGGCATGGTAGTGGCCGCGCCTGATTGCCTCAATGTTCCACGCGATTCACTCCAGGAACAGGCCAATCACGTCGTTGGCGAAGCGCCGGCCGAGTTCGGTCGGGCGCAGCCAGTCGGGATCGGGTTCCAGCCAGCCGCGGGCGTGGGCCGTGGCCAGGCGGTCGGCGATGGCGGCGCGCGGCAAGCCGGTGCGCGCCTCGAACATCGCCATCGGCACGCCGGCGTTGAGGCGCAGTGCGTTCAGCATGAAGTCGAACGGCAGCCGGCTGGCGGTCAGCACCTCGTCGCCGCCGATCGCCGCGGGCGTGCCGGCCTTGGCCTGGTACTCGGTGGGATGCCGCAGCTTCCAGCGCCGCAGCACCTGCTGCGAGGCGCCGAGGGTCAGCTTGCCGTGCGCGCCCGCGCCGATGCCGAGGTAGTCGCCGAACTGCCAGTAGTTGAGGTTGTGCCGGCACTGGCGCCCGGCGCGGGCATAGGCGCTGACCTCGTACTGGCCGAAGCCGGCCGCGGCGAGGCGGGCCTGGCAGGCCTCCTGCATGTCCCAGGCGCCGTCCTCGTCGGGCAGGCCGGCAGGCGTGCGCACCGCGAACACGGTGTTCGGCTCCAACGTGAGCTGGTAGTGGCTGAGATGCGCGGGCTGCAGCGCGATCGCGCGATCGACGTCGGCCAGCGCCATCGCCAGCGACTGCCCCGGCAGGGCATACATCAGGTCGAGGTTGAGGTTGTCGAAGCCGGCATCCTGCGCCGCCTTGACCGCGCGCTTGGCGTCGCCCGAGGAATGGATGCGGCCCAGCCGCTGCAGGCAGCCGTCGTCGAAGCTCTGCACGCCGAAGCTGAGGCGGTTCACCCCGGCGGCGCGGTAGCCCGCGAACGGACCGTGCTCGACCGTGCCGGGGTTGGTCTCGAGGGTGACCTCGACGTCCGGCGCGAAGCGCAGCCGCGCGGACGCCTGCTGCAGGAAGCGGTCGATCGTCGCCGGCGGGAACAGCGACGGCGTGCCGCCGCCGAAGAACACGCTGTGCACGGTGCGGCCCCAGGCCAGCGGCAGGTCGTGGTCGAGGTCGGCGAGCAGCGCATCGACATAGGCCTCGAACGGCAGCGCGCCGCGGCCTTCGTGCGAGTTGAAGTCGCAGTAGGGGCATTTGCGCACGCACCACGGCAGGTGCACGTAGAGCGAGAGTGGCGGGGTGGTCAGCACGGTCGCGGAGAGGCGTCAGGCAGTCTTGGAACGGCATTGCGGGAAACGCGCCATGGATGGCACGCGGCGGCGCATCGAACGGGACGTTCGCATGAGCCGGGCAACAATGCCGCCCGCGGATGCGTTCATGACGTTGCTTGCAGGCGTTCCCGCAATGCGGCCAGCGCCTGCCCACGATGACTGTCGCGGTTCTTCACGTCGGCCGGCAGTTCCGCCGCGCTGCAGCCGTGCAGGGGCGAAAAGAACACCGGGTCGTAGCCGAAGCCGTTGCCGCCGCGGCGTGCACGCAGGATGCGGCCTTCCCAGCTGCCTTCGGCGACCAGTGGCATCGGGTCGTCGGCGTGGCGGACCAGGGCCAGCACGCAGACGAAGCGCGCGGTGCGCGCCGGGTCTTCGATGCCGTCGATCTCGCGCAGCAGCTTGTCGATGTTGGCGTCGCTGTCGCCGTGGGTGCCGGCGTACCGCGCCGAGTACAGGCCGGGCGCGCCGTGCAGCGCGTCCACGCACAGGCCGGAATCGTCGCCGAGCGCGGGCAGTCCGGTGGCGCGGGCGGCGTGGCGCGCCTTGAGGATCGCGTTCTCGATGAAGCTGAGGCCGGTCTCGTCGGCATCGCCGACCCCGAACTCGGACTGCGCGTGCAGGGTGAAGCGGTCGCCCAGCAGGTCGCGCAACTCGGCCAGCTTGCCGGCGTTGCCGCTGGCCAGCACCAGCTTCACGGCGTGGCCAGCGCGGCCCGCTGCGCGGCGAACAGTTCGCCGCATCCCTTCTCCGCCAGCGCCAGCAGCGCGTCCAGCTCGTCGCGGCGGAACGCGTGGCCCTCGGCGGTGCCCTGCAGCTCGATGAAGCCGCCGCCGTCGTTCATCACCACGTTCATGTCGGTGTCGCAGTCGCTGTCCTCGGGATAGTCGAGGTCGAGCACCGGCACGCCGCGGTAGATCCCGACCGACACCGCCGACACCGCGCCGATGATCGGATCCTTGGCGATCTCCTTGCGTGCCTGCAGCCAGCGCACGGCGTCGACCAGGGCGACGTAGGCGCCGGTGATCGCGGCGGTGCGGGTGCCGCCATCGGCCTGCAGCACGTCGCAGTCGAGGGTGATGGTGCGCTCGCCCAGCGCGGCGCGGTCCACGCAGGCGCGCAGCGAACGGCCGATCAGGCGCTGGATCTCCAGCGTGCGCCCGCCCTGCTTGCCGCGGGCGGCCTCGCGGTCGCCGCGGGTATGGGTGGCGCGCGGCAGCATGCCGTATTCGGCGGTGACCCAGCCCTCGCCTTTGCCGCGCAGGAAGCCTGGCACGCGGTTCTCCACGCTGGCGGTGCACAGCACGCGGGTGTCGCCGAAGCGCACCAGCACCGAGCCTTCGGCGTGGCGGGTGAATCCGCGTTCGATGGCAACCGTGCGCAACTGCTCGGGCGCGCGGCCGCTGGGGCGTGCGAAGGACATCGGCGATCCGGTAAAAAACGGGGCGGTAGATTACCATTCGCCCTCCATCGCACCGGCCTTCCGCATGATCCGCAGCATGACCGCCTTCGCCGCCGGCGAGCGCAGCACCGACTGGGGGGTGCTGGGGGGCGAGCTGCGTGCGGTCAACCACCGTTTCCTGGAGCTGGGCCTGCGCCTGCCCGACGAACTGCGCGCGCTGGAACCGGCGATGCGCGAGCGGGTCGCGGCGCGGGTCGCGCGCGGCAAGCTGGACCTCGTCGTCCGGCTCCGCCAGGCCGCCGGCGGCGACGCGCTGGAGGTGGACGATGCGGTGGTCGCGCGGCTGGCCGACCTCGCCGGCCGGCTGGGCGGTCGGTTCCCGCAGCTGCAGGTGCAGTTCACCGAACTGCTGCAGTTCCCGGGCGTGCTGCAGGCGCGCGGGATCGAACCCGAGGCCCTGCAGCGCGAGGCGATGGCCTTGCTCGACGCGGTGCTCGACGATTTCGTCGCCGCGCGCGAACGCGAGGGCGCCAAGCTCGCCGCGGTGATCGTGGAGCGCGCCGACGCCATCGCCGCGATCGCCGGCGAGGTGCGCACCCTGGTGCCGCAGATCCGGGCGGGGCAACGGCAGAAGCTGGAGGCGCGGCTGGCCGACCTGGCGCAACCGGCGGACCCGGGCCGGGTCGAGCAGGAGCTGGTGCTGTGGCTGCAGAAGCTCGACGTGGACGAGGAGCTCGATCGCCTCGACAGCCACCTCGCCGAGTTGCGCCGCGTGCTGAAGCAGAAGGAGCCGGTCGGTCGCCGCCTCGACTTCCTGCTGCAGGAGTTCAACCGCGAGGCGAACACTCTGGGCAGCAAGTCGGTGGATGCGCGGACCAGCAACGCGGCGGTCGAGCTGAAGGTGCTGATCGACCAGGTCCGCGAGCAGATCCAGAACATCGAGTGAAAGGCAGCTGAGCCCATGCGCGGAACCCTGTACATCGTCGCCGCGCCGTCGGGCGCCGGGAAATCCAGCATCGTCAATGCGGTGCTGGCCCGCGACCCGAACATCAGCCTGTCGATCTCGTTCACCTCGCGCGCGCCGCGCCCGGGCGAGCGCCACGCCGAGCACTACCACTTCATCGAGGCCGCCGCGTTCGAGGCGATGGTCGCCGCCGGCGACTTCTTCGAGCATGCGCTGGTGCACGGCGACTGGAAGGGCACCGCGCGGCAGTCGGTCGAGCCGCAACTGAGCGCCGGCCGCGACGTGCTGCTGGAGATCGACTGGCAGGGCGCGCGGCAGGTGCGGTCCAAGATCCCCGACGCGGTGAGCGTGTTCATCCTGCCGCCGTCGCGGGCCGCGCTGGAGGAGCGCATGCGCAAGCGCGGGCAGGACAGCGAGGCGGTGATCGCCCAGCGCCTGGCCGCCGCGCGCGAGGAGATGAGCCACTACGGCGAGTTCGACTACGTGATCGTGAACGAGGTGTTCGAGACCGCGGTCGCCGAAATGTGCAGCATCTTCACCGCCAGCAGGCTGCGCAAGGACGCCCAGGTCGCGCGCCACGCGCGTCTGATCACTTCGCTGCTGGTGGATGACCCGAACCAGCCCGGTTGACCGCGTAAGTTTCTGATTTTCAAGGCAACGTCTTGCGTGGTCGGCCGGATGCGGCTAGACTTCGCGACCCCTTGATCCCTTCAGCGGCCCGACTGCCGCAGGACACACATGGCCCGTATTACCGTCGAAGATTGCCTGGAAGTGGTCGACAACCGCTTCGAGCTCGTGATGATGGCCGCCAAGCGCGCGCGCCAGCTGGCCGGCGGCGTGGAGCCGAAGCTGGACAACAGCGAAGCCAACGACAAGCCGACCGTCCTCGCCCTGCGCGAGATCGCCGCGCGCCAGATCGACACCGATTACATCGATGCCGTCGAGAAGGCGGAGCGCGAGCGCAAGGAGCGCGAGGCGCTGGAGTGGGCCGCCGCCGAGGTGGTCGCCGGCGACGACGACATGAAGGGCGACGACTGATCCCGCGGCTCGCCGCGCGCATGCCTCACGGACGGCTCCTTCGGGGGCCGTTTTCGTTGGCGCGCGCGGGTTTGCCGGCATCGCGCCGCGGGGTTAGGCTCCGGGCATGAGTCCCGGCGATCCCGCCCTCGCGATGCCGTCCACCCCTGCGCCCGGCGAGGCGGAGGTGCCGGACTACGTGCAGGCGCTGGAGGCGCAGGCGGCCTACCTGCCGGCCGCGCAACGCGCCGTGCTGCGCCGCGCCTGGGCGGTGGGTGCCGCCGCGCACGCCGGGCAGACCCGCAAGTCGGGCGAGCCCTACATCACCCATCCGGTGGCGGTCGCCGGTGTGCTGGCGTCGCAGGGACTCGATGTCGAGACGCTGGTCGCGGCGATCCTGCACGACACCATCGAGGACACCCCGCTCAGCCGCGGCGACATCGCCAGCCAGTTCGGCGAGACCGTCGCGGACCTGGTCGACGGCGTCACCAAGCTGGACAAGCTGCATTTCCGCGACCGCCAGGAGGCGGCCGCCGAGAGCTTCCGCAAGATGCTGCTGGCGATGTCGCGCGACCTGCGCGTCATCCTGATCAAGCTGGCCGACCGCCTGCACAACATGCGCACGCTGGGCGCGCAGTCCACCGACGCGCGCATCCGCATCGCCCGCGAGACGCTGGACATCTACGCGCCGATCGCCCAGCGCCTGGGCATGAACCTGATCAAGTCGGAGCTGCAGGACCTCGGCTTCCGCGCGTTGCATCCGTGGCGGCACGCGGTGATCGAGAAGCGCATCCGCAGCCAGCCGCTGGTGCGTCGCGAGGCGCTCGCGCAGATCGAGGCGAAGCTGGCGCAGCGCCTGGCCATGGAGCGCATCGAGCACCGCCTGGTCGGGCGCATCAAGACCCCGTGGAGCATCTATTCGAAGATGCGCGCGGAGAACCGCAGCTTCGCCCAGGTGATGGACGTGTTCGGCTTCCGCGTGGTGGTCGGCAGCGTGGCCGAGTGCTACCACGCGCTGGGTGCCGTGCATTCGGTGTTCAAGCCGCTGGACGGGCGCTTCCGCGACTTCGTCGCGATCCCCAAGGCGAACGGCTACCAGTCGCTGCACACCGTGCTGTTCGGTCCCTACGGCTCGCCGATCGAGGTGCAGATCCGCACCCGCGAGATGGACCTGGTGGCCGAGCGCGGGGTCGCCGCGCACTGGGCCTACAAGCACGGCGAGGAACCCGGCAACAGCGCGCAGACGCGGGCGTCGGCGTGGATCGCCAACCTGGTGGAGAGCCAGCGCGGCACCGGCTCATCGCTGGAGTTCCTGGAGAACGTCAAGGTCGACCTGTTCCCCGACGAGGTCTACCTGTTCACGCCCAAGGGCGACATCATGGCGCTGCCGCGCAACGCCACCGCGCTGGACTTCGCCTATGCGGTGCACACCGACGTCGGCAACCATGCGGTCGCCGCGCGCGTGGACCGCAAGCTGGCGCCGCTGCGCGCCAAGCTGGTCAGCGGGCAGACGGTCGAGGTGATCACCGCGAAGTCGGCGGGGCCGGCGGCGCAATGGCTGGAGTTCGTGGCCACCGCCAAGGCGCGCACCGCGATCCGCCAGCAGCTCAAGCAGCTTGAGCACGAGGATGCGGTGCGCCTGGGCCACCACATGCTGGATCGCGCGCTGGGCGCGCAGGGCACCTCGCTGGACCGGCTGCCGACCCCGCGGCTCGAGGCCTACCTGGCCGAGAACCGCTATCCGCGGCTGGAGGCGATGCTGGCCGACATCGCGCTGGGCAACCGCATGCCGGTGCAGGTCGCGCTGGCGCTGGCGCAGGAACAGGCACCCAGCCTGCTGCAGCCCGATGCCGGCGGCGTGCCGCAGGACCGCATCCTGATCACCGGCGCCGAACGCGGCGTGGTGAGCTTCGCGCAGTGCTGCCTGCCGATCCCGGGCGACGAGATCATGGGCTACCACAGCGCCGGCAAGGGCATCGTGGTGCACCGGCTGGAATGCCCCAACGTCGCCGAGTACCGCAAGTCGCCGGAACGCTGGGTCCCGATCGGCTGGGACCGCCAGGTCTCGGGCGATTTCGATGCCGCGCTGCGGGTGGAGGTCGACAACCGGCCCGGCGTGCTGGCGCAGGTAGCCGCGGCGATCGCGCAGGCCGATTCCAACATCGACCGCGTGGAATACCTCGAGCGCGACACCCGCATCGCCGCGATCCGCTTCTCGATCGAGGTCGCCGACCGCAAGCACCTTGCCGAGGTGATGCGGCGGATCCGCAGGCTCGGCGTGGTCCACGGCGTGCAGCGCCTGTAGCGCCGCTACACTGGCGGCCCTTCGACGAGGCGACCGCCATGCCCCGCACCGCCATCCACAGCGACCGCGCGCCCGCCGCCATCGGTCCGTATTCGCAGGCCACCCGCGCCGGCAATCTGGTGTTCTTCAGCGGGCAGATCCCGCTCGATCCGGCCACCGGCGACCTCGTCGCCGGCGACATCGCCGCGCAGGCGCGGCGCGCGTTCGACAACCTCAAGGCGGTGTGCGAAGCCGCCGGCGGCACGATGGACGACGTCGTCCGGGTCGGCCTGTACCTGACCGATCTCACGGAATTCGCTGAGGTCAACGCGGTGATGGGCGAGTACTTCGCGCAGCCCTATCCCGCGCGTTCGACCATCGAGGTGTCCGCGTTGCCGAAGGGCGCGCGCTTCGAGGTCGATGCGGTGATGGCGCTGGCCTAGGGCCGGGCGAGGGCGCAGCCGCCGCACTGCCGGCGCATCTCGCGCGGCAGGCGCCCGGTCCAGCGCTTGAACGCGCGGCGGAAATCGCGCGCATCGTTGAACCCGACCGCCGCCGCGACCTGCACGATCGGCAGCTTGCCGGCGACCAGCAACTCGCAGGCTACGCGCTCGCGCACGCCGTCGTGCAGCGCGCGGAAGCTGGTGCCGGCAGCGCGTAACTGGCGGCGCAGGGTGCGCTCGGTCAGGTGCAGTTCGGCGGCGAGGTCGGTGAGTCGCGGCGTGTCCGCGACCTGCAGGGCCAGGCGTTCCTGCAGGGCGGCGACGATCCCGGCGGGCGGCTGTTCCGACGGCATCTGCGCGCGGCATACCGCGACCAGCTCGCGCAGGGCGACCGGGTTGGCGGCCGGCATCGGATGCGCCAGCCATTCGCGTGCGATCACCACCCGGCTGTCGGGGCGACCGAATGCCACCGGCGCGCCGAGCACCTCGGCGTAGCGGGCCGCGTGCGCGGGGGCGGGGTAGGCCAGTTCGATGCGCTTGCCGGCGAAGCCCTCGCCGAGCAATGCCCGGCACAGGTTGTGGCAGCTGGCGAGGAATTCCTCGCAGAGGTAGGCCTCGATCGCGGGTTCGTGGGTGCGCGTGCGCAGGGTCACCGCGATCCCGTCGGCATCCTCCACCACCGCCAGGTCCAGCATGGACCCCGTGACCGGCGCGAAGCGCACCGCGGTGCGCATCGCCTCGCCGAAGTTCGGCGAGGCCATCATCGCCAGCCCGAGCAGGCCGAATTCGCCCAGCGACTGCCGGCCGCCGAGCAACAGCCCGAGGCCCTCGCCGGGCAGGGCGGCGAGCGCGCGCTGGATCACCCGGCAGGCTTCGCGGTAGGTGAGGTAGGGCGGGCCCTGCGGCCCGGTGAAATCGCGCGGGCCAACGCGCATGCCCTCGAACCAGGGCGCGATTGCGACGCCCGTGTCCAGGCCGTGGCCGACCAGGGTCGCGACGATGCCGCTCTTGATGTTGGCGATGCCGGGTGGCACGGGGTCTACGAGGCGACGATGCGGCATGCGTCACTCTATTGTCCGGTTTCGCCCCCATTCTAGGTCGAATGTCCCCTAGTCCGACACCCGCGTCTTGACGACACTGAACGCGTCTCTTGGGAGGGAAGACCGTGGCCAACAAGATCCGACTGGCGGCAGCCGTCGCGCTGGCGCTGGCATTGCCGGCGTGCGACAAAGTGTCGACTGTGTCCGATTCCGCCTCGCTCGCGGGGGAGTCCGGGTTCGCCGCCGAATTCCGGCAGCAGCTGCTCGACGCCAAGCCCGGCGATGTCATCCAGGTCCCGGCGGGCACCTTCCACTTCGATCGCAGCCTGAGCCTGCGCGCCGACGGGGTCACCATCCGTGGCGCCGGGCGCGACAAGTCCGTGCTCAGCTTCAAGGGGCAGAAGGCCGGTGCCGAGGGGCTGCTGGTCAACGCCAACGACTTCACCATCGAGCACCTCGCGATCGAGGACAGCAAGGGCGACGGGCTCAAGGTCAGCGAGGCCAGGGGCGTGACCATCCGCGGCGTCCGCGTCGAGTGGACGGGCGGGCCGAAGACCAGCAACGGCGCCTACGGCCTGTACCCGGTGCTCTGCCACGATGTCCTGATCGAGGACGCGGTGGCCATCGGCGCGTCCGACGCCGGCATCTACGTGGGCCAGTCGCGCGACGTGGTGGTCCGCAACAGCCGCGCGGAACGCAACGTGGCCGGGATCGAGATCGAGAACACGGTCAACGCCGACGTGCACGGCAACATCGCCACCGGCAACACCGGCGGCATCCTGGTCTTCAACATGCCGGCGCTGACCCAGCAGGGCGACGCGGTGCGCGTGTTCGCCAACAAGGTGACCGCCAACAACACCGGCAACTTCGGCGCCAAGGGCACGCCGGTGGCGAGCGTGCCGGCGGGCAGCGGCATCGTGGTCAATTCGAACGACAACATCGAGATCTTCGACAACGACATCGCCAACAACCAGACCGCCAACATCATCATTTCCAGCGTGTTCTCGACCGGCTACAAGGCGGACAAGGCTTCCGGCGAATTCGATCCCTACCCGGAACGCATCTTCGTCCACGGCAACCGCCTGTCCGGCGGCGGCGACTCCCCCGACGGCCTCGACCTGAAGGCGCTCAAGATGGCGATGTACGGCCTGGGCGGGCGCCTGCCGGACGTGCTGTTCGACGGCTACGTGAACCCGGCACGCGCCGGCGGCCCGCAGATCTGCCTGCGCGACGTGTCGGGCGTGGTCAACGCCGACGGCCCCGGCGGTTACAAGAACCCGTCGAAGGACGCGACGCCGTACGCGTGCAGCCTGCCGTCGCTGCCCGCCGTCGACCTCAAGCGCGGGTGAGCGAAGGGATGCTGCGTCGATTCATCGCCGGGCTGGCGCTGTGCGTGCTGGCCGCTTGCGCGCGCACGCCGGAGCCGGTGCGCTTCCATGCCGAGGGGATGCCGGCCACGCTGGCCGACTGGAACGTGGTCTACGTGGCCGATGGCCGCCTGCGCCTCAACGCGCGGGTGGTGCCGTACGACCTCGCCACCCCGCTGTTCACTGACTACGCGCACAAGCTGCGCACGGTGTGGATGCCGGCAGGCACGCGCGCCGGATACCGGCCCGAGGCGACCTTCGACTTCCCGGTCGGGACCATCCTCAGCAAGACCTTCTACTATCCGCGCGGCGAGGCGGGCACCGTGCTGCGCAGCGCCGATCCCGGCCCCGACCTCGCCGATGGCGGGCTCCCGCTGGATGCCGTCCGACTGGTCGAGACCCGCCTGCTGGTACGGCGCGCCGAGGGCTGGATCGCCTTGCCCTACGTGTGGAACGAAGCGCAGACCGAGGCGCGGCTGATGCGCGGCGGCGAGTTGCTGCCGCTGACGCTGGTCGGCAACGACGGCAGTCGCCAGCAGGTGGACTACGCGGTGCCCGACCAGAACCAGTGCGCGGGGTGCCACGGCACCGACCTGAAGTCCAAGGCGGTGTTCCCGATCGGCCCCAAGGCGCGCCACCTCAACCGCAGCTTCGCCTACGAGGATCGCCGCGCGAACCAGCTCGCGCACTGGCAGGAGGTCGGCTACCTGGGCGGCGTGCCGGCCGCAGCACTGCCGGCCGACGCCCGCTGGGACGACCCGAAGGCGCCGCTGGAAGCGCGCGCGCGCGCCTACCTCGACATCAATTGCGGCCATTGCCACAGCCCGCGCGGCGCGGCGCGGACGTCGGGGATGTGGCTCGACGCCGCCACCCGCGATCCGCTGCGGCTGGGCCGCTGCAAGCTGCCGATCGCGGCGGGCAAGGGCACCGGCGACCACGCCTACGGCATCCGGCCGGGCGATCCCGGTGCCTCGATCCTGCCGTACCGCATGGCCAGCACCGATCCCTCCGTGATGATGCCGGAGCTCGGTCGCAGCGTGGTCCACGTCGAAGGCGTGGCGCTGCTGCGCGCGTGGATCGCGGCCATGCCCCCATACGACTGCGGCGGCTGATGCCGCCGCGCCATGCCTTGCTGACACGAACCGGGGAGGGAGATGTGATCAAGCAGCACCGACTGGCGGCCGCCATCCGCCGCACCATGCTGGCCTCGTTGCTGGCGTCGACCGCATGGTCGGCGCAGGCGCAGGATGCCCAGGCCGCGAAGCCGGACGCCACCACCCTCGACAAGATCGTGGTGACCGCGCAGAGCCGCGAACAGGAACTGCAGGACGTGCCGATCGCCTTGCAGGTGGTCGGTGCCGACGTCATCGAGAGCACCACCGCGACCGACATCGGCGACCTCGACATGTTCATCCCGGGGCTGGAGGTCAGCGACGACCAGCCCACCCAGGCGCGGTTCGAACTGCGCGGGCTGAGCACCGGCGACTTCGGCATCGGCACCGACCCGACGGTGGGCGTCTACGTCGACGGCGTGTACGCCGGGCGCGGTGGCGGCACCGTGCTGCCGTTCCTCGACGTGGAGCGGATCGAGGTGCTGAAGGGGCCGCAGGGCACCCTGTTCGGGCGCAATACCGCGGCCGGCGCGATCTCGATCATCACCAAGCGCCCGTCGCAGGAGCGCGAGGGCCGCCTGCGCCTGCGCCTCGGCAACGACGAGCGTCGCTCGGTCGACGGCACCCTGAACCTGCCGGCCGGCGACGCGGTCGCGCTGCGCTTCAACGTGCTGCACGACGAGACCGGCGGCTGGCTGCGCGACGCCGCGACCGGCGAAGCCCTCGACGGCGGCAAGACCGATGCGCTGCGCGCGGCGCTGGGCTGGGACATCAGCGCCGACACCCGCCTGTTGCTGACCTGGGACCACGAGGCGATGGATCGCCGTTCGCGACCGACCATCGGCATCGTCGACCTCGATCCCGCCACCGGCCTGCCCGAGTATCCGGCGGATCCCGCGCACTACCGCGACCCCTTCGACCAGCCGGCGTACACCGACGTCGCCGGCAACGACGAGACCCGCGACTTCGATGGCCTGACCCTGCAGCTGGAGCACGACTTCGCTTGGGGCCGGCTCACCGCCACCACCGCCTGGCGCAACTTCGACACCCTCAACCGCGCCGAGGAAGACGCGACCCATCACGCCAACCTGTTCATCGACACCGCCAACATCGAGGACAACACCACCTGGTACCAGGAGCTGCGCTTCAACGGCAGTACCGACCGGATCGATTGGGTGGCGGGGGCGAGCTGGTTCAAGGAGCGCGCCCGCCAGTCCAGCGTGGTCGACCTGACCAGCGACAGCGTCGACACCGCGTCCAGCTACGTGCTGGGCCTGCCGTTGTTCACCGTGCTGCAATCGGTGGCCGACTACTACGGCGTGCCGGTGCAGCTGTTCGGCAACCCCTGGCAGGAGTCCTACGACAACACGCTGGACGCCAAGGCCTACGCGGTGTTCGGCGACGTGATCTGGCACGCGACCGACAAGCTCAACCTGACCTTCGGCTTGCGCTACACCCGCGACGAAAAGGACTTCACCTGGTTCAACGACTTCCACACCGCGGACGAGCTCAACCAGGCGCTGCAGGTGCTGGACGCGGTCGGCATCCTCGGCGAACTGGGGCTCAGCGCGGACCAGCTGGCGATGATGGACCTGGCGTTCTCCGACCCGGTGTCGATGGCGAACAAGGGCGTGCTGAACCGCGCCTCGAACAGCTGGAGCGACTGGAGCCCGCGCTTCGTGGTCGACTACCACGTGGCGGACGACACCATGGTGTTCGCGTCGCTGGCCAAGGGCTACAAGGCAGGTGGCTACAACGCGTTCTCGCCGGGCGCGCACTTCGACAACGAGGACGTCTGGAACGTGGAGGCCGGCGTGAAGCGCTCGCTCGCGGACGGACGCCTGCAGTTCGAGGCCTCGGCCTACCACTACCGCTACGACAACCGCCAGGCGATCTGGCTGGACACCACCACCGCCGTGCCGCGCTACGTGATCAACGTGAGCGACCTGGCCGCATGGGGCGCGGAGTTCAGCGCGCGCTGGCAGCCGACCGCGGCGCTGTCGCTGGATGCGAACGCGGCGTGGATCGACGCCACCTACGATGAATACGTCACCCCGGACGGCATCGACCTCGGCGGCGAGCCCACCGGCGAGCCATGGTTCTCCGCCTCCGTCGGCGGCAGCTACCTGTGGGACCTCGCCGCCTCCGGCAGCCTGCGCCTGTCGATCCGCCATGCCTATCGCGGCGCCAGCCGCTGCAACGATGCCTCCGGCACGCAGGGCACCTGCGGCCGCTATGCGGCGTTCCAAATCGGCGGAGCGAGCAATCGCACCGACGTGCAACTGCAGTGGCGCTCGCCGCAGGACCGCTGGAGCGTCGCCGCGTACGCCAACAACCTGTTCGACAACCGCTACGTGACCGGCCTGCAGCAGTACGGCACCACGGTGTTCGGCACGGTCGGCGCGACGGTCAGCGAGCCGCGCCAGTTCGGCGTCGAGGCGCAGTTCCGGTTCTGACCGACGCGAGGCTGGCGCCTCGCGGGGGCTGCCGGCATCCTGTGCGGATGCCGGTCGCACGCCCCCACGCCTTCACGGATGCCGACAGCCCGCTGTCCTCGCTTCCGGGGGTCGGCCCGGCGCTGCGCGAGAAGCTTGCCGCCCGCGGCCTGGTCGGCTTGCAGGACCTGTGGCTGCACCTGCCGCGCGGCTACGAGGACCGGACCGCGCTGGCGCCGATCCGCGGGCTGCAGCCCGGCGTGCCGGCGCAGGTCGAGGGCAGGGTGGAGGCGGTGGAGCGCGGCTTCCGCTACCGGCCGATGTTGCGGGTCGCGTTGTCCGACGAATCGCGCGGCACGCTGGTCCTGCGCTTCTTCCACTTCCGTGCGCAGCAGGCGGCGCAATTCGCGCCCGGCACGCGGGTGCGCGCCTACGGCACCCCGCGCCCCGGCCAACTTGGCCTGGAGATGGTGCACCCGAGCTATCGCCTCCTCGGCGATGGCGATGCCCCCTTGGGCGACGCCCTGGATCCGGTGTATCCGGAGATCGAGGGCATCGGCGCCGGCAACCTGCGCAAGCTGATCGGCCTGGCCCTGCAACGCCTGCCCGCGGGCGACGCATTGGAGCTGCTGCCCCCCGGCATCCTCGCCGAGCTCGACCTGCCTCCACTGCGCGAGGCCTTGCGCCTGCTGCACAACCCGCCCGCGGATGCGGACCTGGCGGCTTTGCAGGCGGGCTTGCACCCGGCGCAGCGGCGGCTGGCGATCGAGGAACTGCTGGCGCACCAGCTGAGCCTGCGCCGGCAGCGGATCGCGTTGCAGTCGGAGGGCGCGCAGGCGCTCACCGGCGAGGGGATGTTGGTCGAGCGGCTGCGCGGCGCGCTGCCGTTCGCGCTGACCGCGGCGCAGGCGCGGGTGTTCGCGCAGGTGCGCGAGGACCTGGCGCGGCCGCGCCCGATGCTGCGGCTGGTGCAGGGCGACGTGGGCAGCGGCAAGACCGTGGTCGCCGCGATGGCCGCGCTGCTCGCGGTCGAGCAGGGGTTGCAGGCCGCGCTGATGGCGCCGACCGAACTGCTGGCCGAGCAGCATTTCGCCAACCTGCGCGGCTGGCTGGAACCGCTGGGCGTGCGGGTGCGCTGGCTGGCCGGCAAGGTCACCGGCAAGGCGCGGCGGTCGGCGCTGGAGGAAGTCGCCGACGGGACCGCGCAGGTGGTGGTGGGCACGCATGCGCTGATGCAGGAAGGCGTGGCCTTCCACGACCTGGCGCTGGCCATCGTCGACGAGCAGCATCGCTTCGGCGTGCACCAGCGGCTGGCCTTGCGCGACAAGGGGCGCGCCGGGGTGCCGCACCAACTGGTGATGACCGCCACGCCGATCCCGCGCACGCTGGCGATGAGCGCCTACGCGGACCTCGACGTCTCCGCGATCGACGAACTGCCGCCGGGGCGCACGCCGGTGGCGACCATCGCCTTGGCCGCGGAACGACGCCCGGAGCTGATCGAACGCATCCGCGCCGCATGTGCGGAGGGGCGCCAGGCCTACTGGGTCTGCACCCTCATCGACGAGTCCGACGAGGTCGTCGCGCAGGCTGCGCAGGGCACCTTCGAGGCCCTGCAGGCCGCGCTCCCGCGGCTGCGCATCGGCCTGGTGCACGGACGCCTGAAGCCGGCCGCGAAGCAGGCGACCATGCTGGCATTCAAGCAAGGCGAGCTCGACCTGCTGGTGGCCACCACCGTGATCGAAGTCGGCGTCGACGTGCCCAACGCCTCGTTGATGGTGATCGAGAACGCGGAACGCCTGGGCCTGGCCCAGTTGCACCAGTTGCGCGGGCGGGTGGGCCGGGGCAGCGCGGCATCGAGTTGCGTGCTGCTGTACCAGTCGCCGCTGTCGGCCATGGCGCGCGAGCGCCTCGACACCCTGCGGCGTACCAACGACGGCTTCGCCATCGCCGAGAAGGATCTGCAACTGCGCGGCCCGGGCGAGCTGCTGGGCACCCGCCAGACCGGCCTGGCCAGTTTCCGCATGGCCGACCTGGTGCGCGATGCCGACCTGCTGCCGCGGGTGCATGCGCTCGCCGACCGCCTGCTCCAGGAATCCCCGGAGATCGCCGACCGCATCGTCGCGCGCTGGGTGGGCGGCGCCGCCCGCTACGCCTCGGCCTGAGGCCCGCCGGTCTGGCAATGCCGGCGCGGCTCCGTACACTGGCCGGCCGCGCCCGTTCCGCCCGCGAGGGCGGCGCGCCGAAACCGAAGATGGACGATGACGAACCCGCGCATTCCCCTGTTGATCGATACCGACCCCGGCGTTGACGACGCGCTGGCGTTGCTGATGGCCTTCGCCGACGCCCGCCACGAGGTGGTCGGCCTGACCATCGCCGCCGGCAACGTCGGCCTCGGCCATACCGTCGCCAACGCGCTGAAGCTGTGCGAGGTCTGCGCGGTGGATGTGCCGGTATTCCCGGGCGCCGCGACCCCGCTGGTGCACCCGGCGCGCGACGCCGCCTACGTGCATGGGCGCGACGGCTTCGGCGACACCGGCTATGCGCCGGCCGCTCGCACCGCCGAGGATGAACACGCCGCGCTGGCGATCCTGCGCCTCTCGCATGTGCATGCCGGGCGCCTGGTGCTGGTCGCGCTGGGCCCGCTGACCAACCTCGCGCTGGCCCTGCGGCTGGACCCGAGCCTGCCGCAACGCGTGGCCCGCTGCATCGTGATGGGTGCCGCGGTCACCGCGCACGGCAACATCACCCCCGCCGCAGAATTCAACATTGCCTTCGACCCGGAGGCCGCGCACATCGTGTTCAGCGGCTTCCCGAAGATCGAGCTGGCGGACTGGGAAGCGGTGCTGGCGCATGGCTACCTGCACGCGGACGTCGAGCGCTGGCTGGCCGCCGATTCGCCGCGCGCGCGCTTCTACGCGGGCGTCTCCGCGCATACCCGCGCCTGGTCCCGGGCCGGCCGCGGCGAGCGCTGGCATGCGGCCGATGCGCTGGCGATGGCGATGGCGCTGCAGCCCGAGGGCGTGCTCGAAGCCGTGTCGCGGCCGCTGGCGGTGGAAATCGCCGGCCAGCACACCCGCGGCGCCACCATCGTGGACTGGAACCGGCAAGGCGGCGCGCCGGACAACGTCGACATCCTCGTGCAGTACGACCAGACCCGGTTCGAAGGCATGCTGGAAGCGGCCTTGGCGGCCGGCTGACCCCGCCCGGGGACGGCTTGCGTCGGTCCACGGGCAGCGGCTATAATGCGCGGCTCAGTCCCGCTCCAACTCAGGTTTCAAGCCATGAAAGCCGGCATCCATCCCGAATACCGCGACGTCGTCTTCCAGGACGTGACCTCGGACTTCAAGATCCTGACCCGCTCGACCCTTTCCAGCAAGGAAACGGTGAAGTGGGAAGACGGCAACGAGTATCCCCTGGTCAAGGTGGAAGTCTCCTCCTCGTCGCACCCGTTCTACACCGGCCAGAACAAGCTGATCGACACCAGCGGCCGCGTCGACAAGTTTCGCAAGCGCTACCAGAAGTAAGCGCGCGCACCTCGCTGTACCGACGGCCACCCATGCGGTGGCCGTTCGCGTTTCCGGGTCCCCGGCAACGCGCGCATGCGACTTTCGTCCGGGTCGCCTTCATCGGGCCCTGTGCGATAATTCCGGCTTCCCATGCGCCGGCGCATGGCCTGCGGGCCGGCGTCGCGCGGACCCCACCGGAGTTGCGTCGTGCCTGAACTTGAGCAGATCACCCTGACCGCGGGCGAGAAGTCCGTCGACATGCCCGTCCTGCACCCGACCCTGGGCCAGCCCTGCATCGACATCGCCAGGCTGCCCAAGGAAACCGGCTGCTTCACCTACGACCCGGGCTTCGGCGCCACCGCCAGCTGCAAGTCGGCGATCACCTACATCGACGGCGATGCCGGCGTGCTGCTGTACCGCGGCTACCCGATCGAGCAACTGGCCGAGAAGTCGACCTTCACCGAGGTCGCCTACCTGCTGATGCACGGCGAGCTGCCGACCCAGGGCGAACTGGCGAAGTTCGAGCACGAGGTCACGCATCACACGATGATGCACGAGGCCTTCCGCACCTTCCTGTACGGGTTCCGCCACGACGCCCACCCGATGGCGATGCTGACCGGCATGCTCGGGTCGCTGGCGAGCTTCTACCACAACGACCTCGACCTCGAGGATCCGGAGCAGCGCCGCCTGGCGGCGATCCGCCTGATCGCCAAGGTGCCGACGATCGCCGCCGCCTGCCATCGCTATTCGATCGGCTGGCCGATCCGCTATCCGCGCAACAACCTCGACTACACCACGCGCTTCCTGCACATGATGATGGAAGTGCCGAGCGAGCCGCTGGAGCTGAACCCGGTCGCGGCGAAGGCGATGGACCTGCTGTTCATCCTGCACGCCGACCACGAGCAGAACGCCTCGACCTCGACCGTGCGCCTGGTCGGTTCCACCGGCGCCAACCCGTACGTCAGCGTGGCCGCCGGCGTGGCCGCGCTGTGGGGCCCGGCGCATGGCGGCGCCAACGAGGCGGTGCTGAAGATGCTGGCGGAGATCGGCAAGCCCGAGAACGTGAAGTCCGCGGTCGACAAGGCGAAGGACAAGGAGTCCGGCTTCCGCCTGATGGGCTTCGGCCACCGCGTGTACAAGAACTACGACCCGCGCGCGGCGCTGGTGCGCAAGATGACCCACGAAGTGCTGGGCGCGCTCAACGTCAACGATCCGTTGCTGGAGGTGGCGGTGCGCCTGGAGGAAGCCGCGCTCAAGGACGACTACTTCATCCAGCGCAAGCTCTACCCGAACGTCGACTTCTACAGCGGCATCATCTACAAGGCGCTCGGTATCCCGGTGGAGATGTTCACCGTGATGTTCGCCATCGCCCGCACCGCCGGCTGGGTCAGCCACTGGCTGGAGCAGCAGGAAGACCCGGAGAACCGCATCGGTCGCCCGCGCCAGATCTACACCGGCGCGGCGCAGCGCGATTACACGCCGATGGCCGGCCGCTGATCCCGCGCCAGCGATCCACCACGACGCCCCGCCACGCGGGGCGTCGTCGTTCATGGCCCTGCGGATCCGCGGCTCAGCGCGTGCCTGCTTCGTAGCCGGCGATCTCGTCGTGCGCCAGCAGTTCGCGCAGTTGCGCGGCGGACGCGCGGCGCATCGGCTTCTCGTCGACCGGCGACAGCGGCGCCTGGCGGACCACCGCCTCGGGCAGCACGGTGAGGTCGAAGCCGAGCCCGTCCGCGCTGAACACCCACACCGGCGCGTCCA
>JAFLEB010000159.1 GCA_017302075.1 Lysobacterales bacterium | reverse complement strand
CGCCGCTTCGGCAGCCTGCTGTGGCAGCCGCCCGGCGAGACGCACGAGCTGCTGCGCGATCTCGGGCCGGAGCCGCTGTCGGATGCGTTCGATGGCGCGGCTTTCAATGGCGATTATTTGTTCGAACGCAGCCGCGGGCGCAGCGCGCCGGTGAAGGCGTTCCTGATGGACCAGCGCATCGTCGTCGGCGTCGGCAACATCTACGCCGCCGAGGCGCTGTTCGCCGCGGGCGTGTCGCCGCTGCGCGCGGCGGGCAAGGTCTCGCGCGAGCGCTACCACGCGATCGCGCACGAGATCCGCCGCATCCTCGCCTACGCGATCGAGCGCGGCGGCACCACGCTGCGCGACTTCCTCAGCCCCGACGGTGCGCCGGGCTACTTCGAGCAGGAGCTGTCGGCCTACGGCCGCGGCGGCGAACCCTGCCCGAAGTGCGGACGGCCGCTCAAGCAGGCGCTGCTGGCGCAGCGGGCGACCGTCTGGTGCGGGCACTGCCAGCGCTGAACCGCCGGGGCACGGTATAGTCGGCCTCCGACCGTCGGCGCCCCCGAGCTTCCCGTCCATGAGCGATCAAGCCCAGCAACCCGCCGAGATCACCCAGTGGCTGGACGCGGCCCGTGGCGGCGACCGCGCCGCGCTGGATCGCGTGCTCGGCACGCTCTACCACGAGCTGCACGCGATGGCGCGGCGCCAGCTGGCCGGGCAGTACGGGCAGACGCTCGATGCGACCGCACTGGTCCACGAGGCCTACCTCAAGCTGATCGGCCGCCGCGACGTGCGTTTCGACGATCGCGCGCATTTCTTCGCCTATGCCGCCTCGGCGATGCGCAGCGTGGTGGTGGACTACGCCCGCCAGCGCCTGGCCCAGAAGCGCGGCGGCGACCTGCACCGCGTGACCGAGCTGCCGGACGATGTCGAAGGCGGCCTGCGCCTGGACGAGGACATGCTCGGCCTGGACACCGCGCTGACCAAACTCGCCGGCGTCGACGCCAAGCTCGCCCAGGTGGTAGAGCTGCGCTACTTCGCCGGCCTCTCCGAACAGGAGATCGCCGAACTGCTGCAGCGCTCCGAGCGCAGCATCCGCCGAGACTGGCAGAAGGCGCGGCTGTTCCTGCTGGCCTCCCTCGGCGGCCCCGAGGGCGAACGCTGACCGGCGGTTGCCCCATCGTGCGGCCCGGGCGACGATAGGGCCGACCCTCCACGCCGCTTTCCCGGGACGCGATGGACGCCGAACGCTGGCAGCGCCTGTCGCCGCTGCTCGATGCGCTGATCGAACTCGACGCCGAGGCCCGCAAGGACCGGCTGGCGGCGCTGCGCGAGGAGGATCCCGCGCTGGCGCAGGAGCTGGAGGACCTGCTGGCGCTGGAGGACGAGCACGAGGACTTCCTCGCCGAGCCGCTGGTCACGCCACCGCCGATGGCCAAGCCGGACACCGCGATCGGGCCGTACAAGCTCGACCGGCTGCTGGGCGAGGGCGGCATGGGTCAGGTCTGGCTGGCGCGCCGCGCCGACGGCCTGTACCAGCGCCGCGTCGCGCTCAAGCTGCTGCGGCCCGGGCTGGCCGACCCCAACCTGCGCCAGCGCTTCACCCGCGAGCGCCAGATCCTCGCCCGCCTCGGCCATCCGCACATCGCGCGATTGCTGGACGCCGGCATCAGCAGCGACAACCAGCCGTATCTCGCGCTGGAGTACGTCGAGGGCGAGGCGATCACCGACTGGTGCCGCGCGCACGATCTCGGCATCGAGGCGCGGCTGAAGCTGTTCCTGCAGGTGTGCGAGGCGGTGAGCCACGCCCACGCCAACCTCATCGTCCACCGCGACCTCAAGCCGTCGAACATCCTGGTCACGCCGCTGGACGAAGTGCGGCTGCTGGACTTCGGCATCGCCAAGCTGCTGGACGGCCCGGAGCCCGGCCGCGAGCACACCCGCACCGAGGTCCGCGCCTTCACCCTGCACTACGCCGCGCCGGAGCAGATCCGCGGCGAGCCGGTCACCACCATGACCGACGTCTACTCGCTGGGCGTGGTGCTGTACGAACTGCTGGCCGAGACCAAGCCCTACCGGCTCAAGCGCCAGAGCGATGCCGAATGGGAGGAGGCGATCCTCGTCGCCGATCCGCAGAAACCGTCGGCCAACCTGCTGCGCGAGGTCGACAGCGACCCCTCGCGCATGGCCGGCCTGCGCCGGCGCGCGAAGCAGATCGCGGGCGACCTCGACAACATCGCGCTCAAGGCGCTGCAGAAGCGCCCCGAGCACCGCTATCCCTCGGTCGAAGCGCTGGCGCTGGACCTCAACCGCTATCTGGAAGGCAAGCCGGTGCTCGCGCGGCCGCAGAGCATGGCCTATCGCACCCAGAAGTTCGTGCATCGCCATCGCTGGGCGCTGGCGACCACGGCGCTGGTGCTGGTCGTGCTCACCACCGCGCTGGTGCTGGTGACCTGGCAGGCGCGGCAGGCGGTGCGCGAAGCCACCCGCGCGCAGGCACTGCAGAACTTCGTCACCGGGCTGTTCGAACAGGCCGGCGGCCGCGACAACGCCGGGCCGCTGGACGTGCGCAAACTGCTGGAGGCGGGCGAGCAGCGCGGCAATCGCGAACTGGCGACCCAGCCGCAGGCACGGGCCGAACTGTTCGGCGTGCTGGCGCGCCTGCGCCTGGGCCTGGGCGACTACCGCGAGGCCGAGCGCCTGCTCAAGTCGCAGGACGTGCTGCTGCGCAACCTCGAACGCGTGCCCGACAGCCTGCGCCTGGGCGCCGCCACTGATTACGGCCGCACGCTGCGTCTGCTCGGCAAGCCGGAAGCCTGCGTGGCGCGACTGGGCCCGCTGGAGGAACTGGCCCGCGGCGAACAGCGCCAGCTGCCGGTGCAGGCCGCGGATTTCTACTCGGAGTTCGGCCGCTGCCAGCGGGTGCAGGGCCGGACCAAGGTGGCCCGGCTGCTGTTCCAGCGCTCGCTGGAAGTGCGCCGCAACACCCTCGACGACATCCCCGGCGTGGTCGAGAACCTCGCCGACCTCGCCGACCTCGACAGCGACGCCGGCAACACCGCGCGGGCGCTGCAGGGGTTCCGCAACGCGCTGGCGCAGCTGCAGGCGACCGCCGGCAACCGCCACCCGCTGGCGATCGACCTGCACCGGCGCCTGTGCGACCTGGAGCGACTGTCCGGCGACCTCGTCCTCGCCGAACGCGACTGCCACGACGCGCTGACCCTCGCCCTCGACCTGCGCGGCGAGGAAAACCGCGCCACCCTCGACGCGCGCCGCCAGCTGGCCGCGATCCACGTCGATCTCGGCCGCCTGCGCGAGGCCGACGACGCCTTCACCGAAGCCCAGCGCTGGCTGGTCGCGCGGGTGGGCCGCAACCACGTCGACACCGCGCGCAACGACAACAGCCTGGGCATCGTGGCCTGGGAACTGGGCGACGGCGGCCGCGCGCTGCGCCACCTCGACCAGGCGCTGTCGGTGCTGCGCAAGGTGGCGGCATCGCCGTTGTACCCCGGGGTGCTGTTCAACAAGGCGATGGTGCTGCACGACCTCGGTCGCGACCGCGAGGCGCTGCCGCTGCTGCAGCAATCGCGCCGCCTGCGCGTCGCCAGCCTCGGCGAACGCCATCCGCTGGTCGGCGACACCGATCGCCTGATCGGCGAGGTGCAGGCCGCGCTCGGCGCGCGCGATGCCGCACGCACCGCGCTGGCGGGTCTGGCGGAAACCATGCTGCCGCAGCTTTTCGGCACGGATGAGGTGCTGCTTCTGCCGGGCATGCCCTGTGAAACGCCGCGCATCACCCTATGTGATCCTGAAAGCCCGGATTTCACCCCGCGTGCGCTCTATGCCCTTTCGGCCTTCACCCGCTTTGCCAATGGGCTCGGCCTTCCGGTCGTCAGCCTGCCGGTGGGGTTGGACAGCCACGGCCTGCCGATTGGACTGCAGCTGGTTGCCCGGCCCGGTCGGGATGCTGATCTGATTGCTCTTGCCACCCGGCTGGCCGCCGCATTTGCGGCCCAGCCATTCGATCCTGCCTCCGTGCCCAGGCCGATGCCATGATGAAGCCGACTGCCCTTGACCATATCCGGGTGCTGGATCTGACGCGGGTGCGCGCCGGCCCGACCTGCTGCCGGGTGCTGGCCGATTTCGGCGCGGATGTCATCAAGATCGAGGCGCCGGACGGGGTGGATCCGAACGAGGGCATGTCCGGTCCGCGTCTCGGCTATGACATGCAGAACCTGCATCGCAACAAGCGGTCGATGACGCTGAACCTGAAGGAGCCGAAAGGGCGCGCGGTCTTCTACAAGCTGGTCGAAACGGCGGATGTGGTGGTCGAGAATTACCGCCCCGATGTGAAGGATCGCCTCGGCTTCGCCTATGAGACGCTGGCGGCCATCAACCCGCGCATCATTCTCGCTTCGGTGTCCG
The DNA here is from genome assembly GCA_017302075.1 of Lysobacterales bacterium. Taxonomy (GTDB): domain Bacteria; phylum Pseudomonadota; class Gammaproteobacteria; order Xanthomonadales; family Xanthomonadaceae; genus Thermomonas; species Thermomonas mangrovi. The sequence continues at coordinate 534 of JAFLEB010000159.1, read as the reverse complement.
GCTTCGGGCAGGACGGGCCCTATCGCACCCGCGCAGGGTTTGACCAGATTGCCCAGGGGATGGGCGGGCTGATGTGGATCACCGGCCAGCCGGGGCAGGGGCCCATGCGCGCGGGTGCCGCCGTGGCCGATTCGACCGCCGGGCTCTATGCCGCGGTTGGTGTTCTCGTGGCCCTGGCCGAACGGGAGCGCTCGGGCCGGGGGCAATGGGTGCATACCTCGCTGCTGCAGGCCCAGATCGCCTTGTGTGATTTCCAGGCCGCCCGCTATCTCGTGGACAAGGTGGTGCCGCCACAGGCCGGCAACGACCATCCGTATTCGACCCCGATGGGGGTTCTCGAAACGGCGGATGGCTTCATCAATATCGGTGTCGGCGGGGAAGGGCAGTGGGTGAATTTCTGCCAGGCGCTGGGCCATCCCGATCTCGCGACGCATCCCGATTTCGCCAAGCAGGACCTGCGCTTCGCCAACCGCCCGAAACTGGCGAGCACGCTGGCGCCGATCATGAAAGCGCGCAATTCCGCCGAATGGCTCG
>JAFLEB010000158.1 GCA_017302075.1 Lysobacterales bacterium | reverse complement strand
GCTGTGCGCCGCGCGCAGGCCGCGTACTGCGTGCTCGGTGGCGATCGCGACCGAGATGTTGCGCTCGCTGGCGCCCTGCGCGATCGCGCGGATGTTCACCCGTGCCCGCGCCAGCGCGTCGAACAGCCGCGCCGCGACGCCGGGCGTGCCGGCCATGCCGTCGCCCACCGCGGCCAGCACGCTGATGCCCGGGACGACCTGCACGCCCTGGACCTGCCCGCTGCGCAATTCGCGCGAGAACGCGTCCAGCAGCACGTCGCGGGCGGCATCCGCATCGACCTCGCGCACCACCGAGCAGATCGAATGTTCGGAGCTGCCCTGCGAGATCATCACCACCGACACCCGCGCCGCGTGCAGCGCGGCGAATACCCGCTCGGCGGTGCCGGGCACGCCGATCAGGCCGGCGCCCTCCAGGCTGACCAGGGCCAGGCCGGTGTTGAGGGTGAGCCCCTTCACCGGGCCGCCGGCATCGCCCTCGGCATCGATGCGGGTGCCGGGGAAGCCGGGGTTGAACGTGTTGCGGATCAGGATCGGCAGGCCGCGCGCGATCGCCGGGGTCATCGTCTGCGGATGGATGACCTTGGCGCCGAAATAGGCGAGCTCGCAGGCTTCCTGGTAGCTCATCGCGGGCAGCGGGACCGCCTCCGGGACCAGCCGCGGATCGGCCGAGAGCACGCCGTCGACGTCGGTCCAGATGTGCAGCTCGCCGGCCTCGAACAGGGCCGCGAAGATCGCGCCGGAATAGTCGCTGCCGTTGCGGCCGAGCACGGTCGGCAGGCCGTCCGCATCGCCCGCGACGAAGCCGGTGGCCACCACCCGCGCTTGCGGATGGGCGCGTCGCCAGTCGGCCAGGCGCGCGGCGCTGGCGTCCCAGTCGACGATCGCCCCAAGCTCGCCGTGGCGCACGCGCAGGACCTCGCGTGCGTCCAGCCAGGCGTAGTCGCCGCCGCGCTGGCGCAGGTGCGCCTGCAGCAGGCGCGACGACAGCACCTCGCCCATGCCCTGGATGCGTTCCAGCGCGGCGCGCCCCGGCTGCCGGAGCAGGCCGACGGCGGACAGCAGTTCGGCGAGCTGCGCGCCTTGCGCGTCCAGCCAGGCATCCATCGCCGGGTCGTCGCCCAGCAGCGCCCGCGCGGCCTCGCGATGGCGCAGCCGCAGCGCGTCCAGCCCGGGCCGCCAATCGGTGCCGTTGGCCGCGGCTTCGGCCAACCCGATCAGCGCGTCGGTCACGCCCTGCATCGCCGAGGCCACGACCACCTGCACCGCGTCTGGCGCGTCGAGCATCAAGTCGGCCACCCGGCGGATGCGCGCGGCATCGGCCAGCGAACTGCCGCCGAACTTGTGCGCGCGGCATCGCACGTCGGCGGCGTGTCGGGAGGGGTCTGCGGCGTCCTGCGCGGGTACGGCGTTCATCGGGGCTCCGGGGTGGGGCCTCGCGTCCGGCAGGGAGGGGATCGTCGCCCCGTCGCTCTGTCGAGTGCGGGGCGGTGGTCTTGGGAGGTTATCCAGGCATGACCGACCGCACCGGCGTGGTACCGGTACCGGTGATGGTCGTGGTGGTGGTCATGCGGGACATGGGCCGACTCTGCTGCAGCGCAGCGAAGGCTGTCAAGCGATGGTTGCAGCTGGAACCGGTGTGGCCCCGATCGGGCGTCGTTCCAGCCACCACGCCAGGGTGGCGAGCAGCAGCCACGCCGCGAGCCAAGGCCAGGACGGGCCGCACCGCGACACGCCGGCGCCATCCGGGGGCAGGGATTGCCGCGCCGCCAGCGCCTGGGTTGCGTCCCGGCGGCGCTGCGCCCGCAAGGCGCCGCCGGCATCGGCCGGGAGCACCGCGAACGGCGTGGCGGTGCCGCCGTCGCGCAACACATGCCAACCCGGTGTCCGCGGCCAGAATGCGGCGCAACGACGAACGCCCGTGGCGGGATCGACGCGCAGCGCGACCGTGTCGCCGCCGGGCGTGAGCACGCGGGCGCCGTCGCCGAGGCTGCAGGGGCTGGCGCGTTCGTCGGGCCAGAGGAGCCCGGCCGGCGGTAGCGGGCCAGCGGGCGCGCGCGGGCGCGCCACCGCGGCCAGCACGCGGCTCCAGAGGTCGGCATGCCGGTTGGCGTATCCGCCCAGCACCAGCGCGTAGCTGTCGTCGAGCGCGAGCACCGCGACGCGTCCGCGCCCGAGCGCGCGCCACGTTGCCAGCGGGCGATCGCGTGCATCGCGCAGCAGGGTGACGGCGTCGCCACCGTCGATGCGCAGGACGCGCCGACTCACTGCCGGCAACGCGGGATCGCCGGTCAGCCGGGTGGATTCCGAGACGGTGCCGGCATCCAACGCGTAGCCCCAGGCGCGCAGGCGGACGCGATCGGTCGCTTGCAGGGGTTCGTCGAGGCGCAGGACCACGCCGAGTCCGTCGCGGATCGCCGCGGTCAGCGCGGCCCGCTCGCCGCCGCCCAGCGCACGCAGGCTGCGTACGTCGAGCAGCACGGCATCGACGCGACGCAATTGCGCGGCGTCCAGCGCGACCGGGGCCTCGCCGAGGCTCACGCCGCCGCCGGTGCTGATGCGCGTGCGCAGTTCGAGCCCGGCATCGATGGCCCAACGCCGCAGGTACTTGAGTTCGGGTGTCGGCGCGCCGGCGAGCACCAGCAGGCGCGGCGACGGCGGTGCATCGACGCGCAGGGGCAAGGGCAATGCCTCGTGGCGCCGGCCGCCCCGCGCAAGGACGCGCAGGGAGAAGGTCGCCAGTCCTGCGGCGCGGGCCTGCCCCTGCAGGGCGAAGCGGCCTTGCGCATCCAGCCGCGCATGTTGCACGCGTTGTCCCGCGGGGTCGCGCAGTTCGACCGTGGCGCCCGGCAGCCCCGCCACGCGGCCGGAAACTGCAAAGACGTTGCCGGCAGCCACCTGCGTCGGCGCCTGCAGCTCGACCAGCCCCACGGGTACCCGCGTGGCGACGAATGCCAGCGGCAGCGTGCGCGCCGCCTCGAGGTCGCGCGCCTCCAGGCCGTCGCCCAGCACCTGCAACCGGGACATGCCTGGATGCCGCCGCAACGCGGTGGCGAGGTCGGGCATGGGCTCGGCATCCGCGTCGATCGGCGCCTCCGGCAGCGCGATGCGGGTCCCCGCGGCGGCGGGCGCGGAACCACCCGCCGTCAGGACCGTCAGCGTGCCGCTCGCAACGGATTGCTGCGGCGGGAACAGCGCGGAGTAGAGCAGTGCGGCGAGCAGGGGCTGCGCCAGCAGCAACATCGGGAGCCGCGTGCGACCCAACTGCCGATGCCGCCTGGCCAGGCGCAGCATCGCCAGCAACGCGGTCGCGGCCAGCAGGGTGGCGATCCACGCGGATGGCATGAGCATGCTCATCGGCGCGCGTCCTGGTCGAGCGCATCCAGATAGCGCTGCCCCTGCGCATCGGCGGCCGTGCGCCGCGGCACCGCCGCGGGAGGCGGACGCAGCAGCGGCCACAGCAGTGCGCGCAGCTCGGCGCGGCATTCGCTGCACGCAGGCGTGCGCTGGAGCACGTCGATGGCCGATTGCACGGCCAGCGGGTCGGGCACGCGGGCGGGATGCGCGCGCATCCAGCCTTGCAGGCCGGCCATGTCGACCGCCGCGTCGGGCGCGGGCGTCTCCGCCAGCGCGCGCCAGAGCGCCACCACCGCATCGTCGTCGCGCCCCGCCGGCTGCAGCGACGTGGTGCGCGACGCCAGGCCATCGCGCTTGCCGGTCATGCGCCGGGATTCATCGATCGGCGGCAGGTCGGGTCCGACCCGCGCCAGGTAGATGCGCTCCGCCTGCTGCACCTGCTTGATGAAACCGAGCGCGCGATAGGCATGCGGCAGGGCCTGTTCGGGATGTCCCTGGCGGAGGGCACCCTCGGACTGCCACATCTGGTCCAGCGCTTGCTTGAGCGTGGCGCGGGTCTGCGGATCCAGCAGGGTGGCGGCTTCCGCATGGTCGTGGGTGTGGCCGAACTCGGCCAGCACGTCGCCGCCGTCGCCGAAGGCCGCTGCGCCGCCGGCGTCCGCCGCGCCGTGTTCATGGGCATGGTCGGCTTCGTGGTCGCCGTCGGCATGCGCGGCAACGGGTGCGTCGTTGGTGGGGGGCGGCTTCGGCCCGCCTTCGGCTTCCTCGCCGAGGAACTGGCCGTAGCGCAGGCGCAGGATGCGCTGGTCCACGCCGATGGCATCGGATCGCTTGACGAAGGTGTCGGCGTCCAGCCTGCGGCGTTGCTTCAGCAACGCTTCGGCGTCGAGGATGATCTGCCGCTGGCTGCGGAAATACGCGGGCATGACCCGCTTGATCGAGGCCTCGAGGTCGCTGGCCTGGACGTCCTGGGCGCTGGCCAGTCGCAGCACCAGGCCCGGGCTTTGCGCCCGCTGGGGTTGCGGGCTGCGGTTGTCGCGCACGACCAGCCGGGCCACGACCTCGTCCCCCGGCTCGAGGCCAAGTGCGGCCAGGTCGAGGTCGTGGGCGAAGCGGCGCGCAGTCGCGGGTCCGCGGCCGGACAGGGCGATCTCGCGCTGCTGGAAGGCGATGTTCTCGCCGCTGCCCCTGGCGGTGGTGATGCGCAGCGTCGCGCCCGCGGCGACGCCGTAATCGTCGCTGGCGATGAAGCGCAGCGACCATGTCCGTTGGCGCGGAGCCGCCTGGCTCATGGCTTGCGATGGTTCCGTGGCCCGCACCTGCGGCGGGCCGTCCGCGATCGCCTCGAGCCGATGCGGCTTGCCGTCCGGCGCATGGCCGTCGATCTCGATGCGGTACAGCGCCGACGCAGCCAGCCGCAGCGTGGCCGTCCATTCGTCGTCAACCTGCGCCAACGGGATGCGGCGACCATCGCTGAACACCAAGGCCGCGCGCGCCTGCGGCGCCGACAGCCGCAGCCGCCAGCGCAGCGTCGAACCGAGCGGTGCCTTGAGCGACAGCGCGGTTTCGCTGCGCGCCGGCAGGCCCGTGTACGCCGGCGGACGCACGGCGATCGCATGCGCGGCCACGCCCGCCACC
>JAFLEB010000157.1 GCA_017302075.1 Lysobacterales bacterium | reverse complement strand
GAGTCGGCGTGGCCGCACCGTCCATGGATCGCCCCACTTTGTGCGCGAGTTGCCATCACGGGAACAGGTCCCGGAAGCGGGCCCGTGCGTTCTGCACGTTGTCCGCCTTGCCAGACCGTTGCTGCAATGCATCCCGGTATGCCCATAGCGAATCCAGCGTTCTGGCGACGGTCGGTTTGTCGACCGTCTGGAGGAAGCAGCGCAAGCGCTTGGCCTTCGATCCGCCATTGCGCGCGTAGAGCGGGTCGTCGATGTCGATGCGGAGTTCCTCGCGGAAGAACTCCGAGAATGTGCGATCCGAGAAGTTGAGGACGTAACCGCCCCCCATCCCGAAGACGTCGTCGAGAAACATCATATCGATGGATCCGATATTGCCCATTCCGTCCCCAGAGGAGATCTATGCCGGCTCCGCGCTTGCTCTGTTTATCAGGCCCTCCAACTCGGCACATGCCTGCAGCAGGTCCGCGAAAGCCATCGCGTCGCCGACCATCACCTCGTCGGACAGCATCGCCGCATAGTCCCGTTCCAGGGCGGCGCGCGCTTCGCCTTCCGGGACGATCCTCAGGTGTCCCGCAATCGCGGCGGCATAGTCGATCGGATTGCCATCGACGTCTTTTTCGGCGAAGAAATGGGACTTGTGCTGGGCGACCGCGGCAGCGACGGCGCGATCGGCGATGACCGGGGCAAAATGTTCGCTCCGCGCGATCGCAGCAAGATCATGCCAGTGCCGCGCGAAGCGTTCACTTCGGATCCGGCCCTGCGCACAGAAGACGTGCGTGGCGGTCGCCTTTTCCCAGAAGGTGCGGGCGATGCTCATGACCACCGGCGAGGCGGTCGGGAACGAGACCTCGGGCAGGAGCTCGGCCAGATCGCAGATCACGTCGAACACGTCGTGCGGTTCGCCGGTAGCACGGCCACCGAACTCCAGGGTCACCACGGGTGCCACGTAGCCGGTGCCCTTCGCCAGAGCAGGGTAGTGGAGAAACAACTTGTCCTTGCCCTCGCCACCAAGCTCGACGCGTGCATCCATGCGTTCGTGCGCCAGCGCCCCCTCGATCACGGGTTGCACGCTTCCGGCGATCCACTCAGGCAGCCGGTGTCGTACGGCGTTGGTCCATCTCCCTCCCTGGCTACGACTGGCAGGCAGTTCGCCGCCTTCGCCCATCAGGTCCGGGATCAGCTTGCGTATGTCGTAGGTCAGATCGATGTCTTCGGAGAAGCGGTCGACGACCTTGTAGACCTTCGATAGCGTCGTGCCGCCCTTGAAAGTCAGGTCGGCCGCCAGCGGCGAAGCGAACAGGGTCCGCAGCGTCCACACCACCCACACGTCCTTTTCGAACAGGTGGGCGGGGCGGCCGGTCTGCGCCCGGGCGAACTCGAGCGCCTCGCGTCGATCCTCGGGACTGAGGTCGAAGAAGGACTCAGCCACGCGCGGCTTCCCTGCCGATCGCCTGCGCCATCCAGGAGGGGAGGGTCGCCCGGGCAGAGGCGAGGGCCTGCCACTCGGAACGGGGCAGGGTGCGACGCAGCGAACCCACCGACTGGCTGGCGTGGGTCGGACCGATCCACGCCAAGGCCCGCACGGCTGCGCCGGCCGGGCGCGTCCCCAGGGCCAGCATCCAGCGAGGGGCATGTTTCATCAGCACCTCCGAGCGGCCGAGTTTGAGTTTCCGGGTCTTGCCGGACGTCAGGTAGACCTCGCGGATCGGAACCTGCCGGGTCAGGCCCAAGGCATTGGCAGAGCTGGCGCCATGGGGTGCCACGACCTCGCCGTACTGCTCGGCCAACGCCTTCACGACCTTCTCCGGCGCGGGCGCGCGGGCGCCGAACCGGCTGGAGACCGGGGCCACGTAGGCACCACGGGCCACGCGCAATAGCTTGCCGGCCTTGGCCAGCCGCGAAAGCGCCTGATCCACGGCCGCCCGGCTACCCAGGTGCAGGAACTCCTTGGGCGACAGGACGCCCCCCTCGGGAAGGGCGCGGGCGTGGTTCTGGATGGTCTCTGGGAGCGTGTTCATGGGGCGCTTCTGTGAGAAAGAATATATCAGTTTCTGACATTCGGGAAGGCCTGAACGAGCTCGGCGTCCAGGAGCCAATGGCGGGGGGCGCGGGATCCGGTGTTTCAGCCATCGATAGCGGCAACACTCGATGACATCGTGCAGGAGGCCGGCAATCGCCTGGTCTTCATCGCCGCTACTCCGGCAGGTCGTTCAATTCATAGCTGGTGCTGCGCCCGCCAGCATCTGATTTTCTCAGGACGCCACGCGCCAGCAGGTCGTTGATGTCGCGCAGCGCCGTGTCTGGCGAACATTTGGCGATGGCCGCCCACTTGCTGCTGGTGAGCTTGCCTTCGAAGCCATCGAGCAGTTTGTTCAGTAGCTTTACCTGCCGCTCGTTCAAGGGCGTGGTCGCCCAGCGCTGCCAGAACCGCACCTTGGCCAGTACGGCATCGAGCGTGTGCTGTGCCTTATCGACGGCGCGATGGAGGGCCTCGAGGAACCAGGCGAGCCACTCCGTGGCGTCCATCGACCGCTTCTGGGTTCGCTCAAGGATGTCGTAGTAGGCCTTGCGTTCGCGCTGGATCTGCGCCGACAAGCTGTAGAACCGCTGCGGGCTGCCGTCGGCACGCGACAGCAGCAGATCGCCAATGGCCCGGGCGATACGGCCATTGCCGTCGTCGAACGGGTGCAGGGTGACGAACCACAGATGGCCCAGACCGGCCTTGATCAGCGGTGGTTCGTTCGACGGGGCATTCAGCCAGCCGAGGAAGCGGCCGGTTTCGGCTTCGAGGCGATCGGCCGGCGGCGCTTCGAAATGCACCCGCTGGCGGCCGATGGGGCCGGAGACCACCTGCATCGGGCCGGTGGCATCGTCGCGCCAGTTGCCGACCTTGATCTTGGAACGCCCGGAGTAGCCGGTAGGGAAGAGCGCAGCATGCCAGCCGAACAGGCGCTCTCGCGACACTGGCACCTGACAGTTGGCGGTGGCGTCGAGCACCATCTCGACCACGCCCTCGACGTGGCGATCGACCGGGGCCAGCGCGCCGATGTCCACGCCCAGCCTGCGGGCGATGGAGGAGCGCACGGACTCGACGTTGAGCTGCTCACCTTCGATCTCGCTGGTCTTGATCACCTCTTCAGTGAGGGCTGCGAGGCTGGCCTGGTTGCGCAAGGCCATGCCGACGTCGGCCAGACGTCCCAGCAGGAGCCCCTGGGCGCGACTGACCTGGGCCATCGGCTCAGCCAGTGCCGCCAGGTCGAAGCGCCACGCCGGCCAGTCGCCAGCCTGCCAGATGTATTCGCAATCTCCGCGTTTCATGCGGTGATTATGGCCGGCAATCTCCGCATACGCAAGTCAATCGCCGCAAGGAGCGCGGTGAATGTGGGCGCCATTCGCTGCATTGCGGATTGACTTGCGCCAGGAACAAGGACGGCCTCACTTCGCCCGGTTGCCGGTGCCAGATGCCCCGCGGATACGTGCCACCTTGGTACCCGTGTCCACGCCCAGCCTGGGCAGCTTGGCCACGCCCCTGGCCAGCTCGCTGGGCAGGTAGCGCGCGTAGTGCTTGCGGGTGATGCGGCTGTCGCTATGCCCCAAGGCCTTGGCCACCAGCTCCAGGTCCCTGGTGGCCACCAGCAGCAACTTGCCGTAGGTCGCCCGGGCGGTCTTGAACGAGACGCCCTCCAGCTGCGCCGCCTCCACCGCGGCGGCCATGGGCTTGTTCACATCATCCTTGCCCCAGGGCCGGCCGTCGTCGCGCAGGAAGATGCTGGCCTGGGGGTCACGGCCCGTGGTCAGGGTGTCGAACAGGGCGACGCCCTCGGGCGTGAGGGGCTGGGTCAGGACCTTGCCGGTCTTGGACTGGAAGATCCGGACCGTTGCGGTGTCGGGGTCGTAGGCGCGACAGCGCAGGTCCAGCAGCTCGCCACGCCTGGCGCCGGTCATCAGGGCGCCCAGCAGCAGCTGGCGCAGGTCCGGGGCTGCGGCGTCCAGCAGGCGGGTGATTTCGTCCTGTTCCAGCATCCGCGGCTCCGGCTCGTCGCCGAGCGGGAAGGCATCGACCTTCATCCAGTAGGCCGGCAGGCCCGCCGGGAGTTGATTGTCCTTCCAGGCGCGGTTGAGCGCGGCCTTGACCATGCTCAGTACCCGGTTCGCCGTGGCCTTGCGCGAACGCACCTGGTCCAGGTCGGCAGGGTCGAAGGGCTGGGCCTTGCCGCGGGCGGTCGGTGCCTTGGTGATCATGGCCCGGTGCCACTTCTGCAGGGCCTTGGCGTCGATCGCGGTGACCAGCCTGGCGCCGATGCCGCCCTGGATGTGGCGGGCGTGCTGCTGGCGGGTGATGGCCTGGGAGCCTTTCCCGGCCAGGTGTTCGTCGATGTAGTCGACCATGATCTGGTTCAGGGTCAGCCCGTCGCCATAGTGGCGCGGGGCAGGGTGGCGGTCGTCGACCTGAACCGACTGCGCCCGGCCCACGGCCTGGGCATAGGACAGCACCACATCGCCGTCGGGCTCGCCGGCATCGTCGGGCGTCCCGATGCGACGCTCACCGTAGCCGGCCCCCTGGCGCTGGCGCACGATCCATGCGGTGGCGCGCCGACCCTTGCGGTAGCCAAGAAAGGTGCCCGGCACGATCTGGCGCCAGTACGGCTCAGTGCGCGCCTTCAGCCGGGCGCGCGCCTCGCGGGTCTCCAGCCGGTGCTCCCTGGGCATGCGTGCCACGCTGGCGTCCATCCTTTTTGGGGAGTTTTGGGGAATAAACGGGTGCGAACGACCTTGGACGCCACCGTACACCAGCGGAGAATAAATGTACACGTATCAAGTAGATACATGATACCTTGGCGGACATCGGCGGACGCTGGTGGACGCCAGACGCAACCCTTTCACGGTAGCGACCGGGGTTCGAATCCCCGTGGGGACGCCAACTTGATCAAATACCTAGGGCTGCCGAGAGGCGGCCCTAGGTGTTTTGCGGTAACGATGCGGCAATTGTGCGACTGCGGT
>JAFLEB010000156.1 GCA_017302075.1 Lysobacterales bacterium | reverse complement strand
ACCACGACCTACGCGATCCTGCGGATGCTCGGCGTGCCGGTCGGCAAGGCCGACTACATGCGCTTCCTGCTGCCGCACGTCCGCAGCGACGGCTGATCGCCATCCGGGCGCATCCGCGCGGTGCCTGGGGTCGTACGGATTGCAGGTCCAGCCTGCAGGCGCTGCACGCCGATGCATTCTCCCGATCCACGCCTGGAACCACTCGCCTCGCGGCGTCGCCCGCGCCTGCCATTCGACCTGCTGGCGGTGGTGCTCGCCAAGCTGGTCTTCGGTGGGCTTGCGTTGTATGCGCTCTGGGTGGTCGGCCGCGGCTGACCGTCGCAGGGCGTGGCTGCGCTCAGGTCGTCTCGACGATGAGGGCGGTGAGCCGGCGCACCAGCGGCAGTACCACCAGCAGCACCGGGAACGCGATCAGCCAGGACACGCCCCAGGCCTCCAGCCATGCGGCGAGGAAGCCCGGCCCGCCGCCGACCCCGGTGAGGGTGCTGACCAGCGAGACCACGCAGGTCATGAGGATGGAGAGCAACAGCGGCGTGACCACCCGCGCGTGGCGGGCGGGCAGCTTGCGCAGGCGGGGGCGCGGTGTGGCGTTCATGCACGGATGACGGGCGAGGGCGTGCGAAGGTGGCAGGCTCAGGGCGGGTCGGCAAGCGGTGCGACGTCGAAGTGCCCCACGTTCATCCGCAGGTCGAGGGCGAAGCGCGACTTGAGGTGGAAGTCCGCGTCCAGCGTGCCCGGCGGCGAGGGCGTGACCAGCACCACCACATGCCGGCGTGCGCGCGGGTCGCGCGCGGAGGCCGGTGCGTCCAGCAGCAGGCGATAGACCCGTGGCGGGCCGCGCCCCGGCTCCGGCGCAGTCGCCGCGAAGGCACCATCGCCGATGCGGCCCTGCAGGCGTCCATCGGCGTCGAAACGCAGCTCGACCGGCAATGCGCCCAGCGCCTGCCTGGTGTTGGTTTCGAAGAATCGCGCGCTGCCGCGCCAGTGGCCGGTCTCCGGCGCCGACTGCGCATGCAGCGCACCGGCCAGCAGCATGAACGGCAACCACCAATGGCGCATGGGTCGGCCTCCGCGAGCTTGGACGTGCCGTAGCCTAGCGCGTCCTCCTGCAGGTGCCCGCGTCCGATGTTGACCAGCCTCGGCCCCTTCCCGATCTCCGCGGTCCTGCTGGTGCTCGCGCTTGCGCTGGCGGCGGGCATTGGACGGGGCATCGCCGCACGCCTGCCGCCGCCGCGCCCCCCGGTCGGCGCGGTCTTGCTCGACATGCTGCTGGTCGGCGTCGCCGCGGCGCGGCTGGCGTTCATCCTGCGCTGGTGGCCGCAATACGCAGCCGAGCCGATGGCGATCCTGCGCCTCGGCGATGGCGGCTACCTGGGCTGGGTCGGGGTGGCGGCGGCGCTGGCCTTCGGTGCCTGGCGCACGCGCCGCACCCCGGGCCTGCGCATGCCCCTGGCCTGGGGCAGCGGCGCCGGCCTGGCCGCGTGGCTGCTGCTCGGCCTCGGCATGGCGCGGATGCAGGCCGGCGTGGCGATGCCGGAGGTGCCGTTGGTCGCGCATGGCCCCGCCTCCACGGAGGCCACGCCCGGGTCCACGACGCACCTGGTCACGATCGCCGGCGGCAAGCCGCTGGTGGTCAACCTGTGGGCGACCTGGTGCCCGCCCTGCCGTCGCGAGATGCCGGTGCTCGCGCGCGCCCAGGCCGCGCATGCCGACGTGGTGTTCGCCTTCGCCAACCAGGGCGAATCCGCGGCCGAGGTCGAGGATTTCCTGCGCCGGCAGCCATTCGCCTTGCGCGACGTGCTGCGCGACGACGGCTCGCGGCTGATGGTGGAGGCCGGCTCGCGCGGCCTGCCGACCACGCTGTTCTTCGATGCCCGGGGGAGGCTGGTGGACACCCACATGAACGAACTCACCGAAGCCGGGCTGGCGCAGAAACTGCAGCGGCTGGGGTCGCGCTGAGCGCTTGCGTGCGATCACGCCTGCGCGTGCAATGCCGGGCATGACCCCGCCGCGGCCCCATCCGCTGGAACTGAAAATCCCGCCACCGGTGGTCGCGCTGGCGTGCGCGCTGCTGGCGTGGCGCCTCAGCGTGGCGCTCCCGGCGTGGACGCTGCCGTGGCCGGGGCGGCACTGGCTGGCCGGCGGCCTGGTCGCCATCGGACTGGCGCTGGACCTGTCCGCCCTGGTCGCATTCCTGCGGGCGCGGACCACGATCAACCCGTTGGCGCCCGCGCGCACCTCGTCCATCGTGCGCGGCGGCGCGTATCGCTTCACCCGCAACCCGATGTACCTGGGCCTGGCCTGCTCGCTGTCGGGGCTGGCGGCGTGGTTGGCGCATCCGTTGGCGCTCGCCGGGCCGGTGCTGTTCGTCGCCTGGGTCACCCGGTTCCAGATCGTCCCCGAGGAACGCGCCTTGCGCGCGGCGTTCGGCGCGCCCTACGCCGACTACCTGCGCAGGGTGCGTCGCGGGCTGTAGCGATCAGCCGGCGGCCGCGGGCGTGCGCCGCTCCAGCCATGCGGCCAGCAGCAAGGCCAGCGCGGAGCCCACGAGCTGGGCGAGGATGAAACCGGGCGCGTCGATCGGGCGGATCCCGGCGAAGGTCTGCGTCAGTGCCCGGGCCAGGGTCACCGCCGGGTTTGCGAACGAGGTGCTGGCGGTGAACCAGTACGCCGCGAAGATGTAGGCGGCCACCAGCGCGGGGATCGCGGCGGGCCGCGCACGCAGGCCCAGCAGGATGGTGAGGAGCAGGCCGCAGGTGGCGATTGCCTCGCTCAGCCATTGCGCGACACCGGTGCGCGCATGCGTGCCCGGTTGCAGCAGCGGCAGGTCGAACATCGCATGGGCGAGCACCACGCCGGCGATCGCCGCCACGCACTGCACGCCGATGTAGGCGAGGGTGGCGCGCGTGTCCAGCTCGCCGCGCAAGCGCATGGCCAACGACACCGCCGGGTTGAAGTGCGCGCCGGAGAGCGGTCCGAGCACCACGATCGCCACGTACAGGACGCCGGCGGTGGCCGCGGCATTCGCGAGCAGGGCGATCGCATCGTTGCCGGCGGCCAGTTGCGTGCCCATGATCCCCGACCCGACCACGGTCGCGAGCAGGGCGGTGGTGCCCACCGCCTCGGCGAGCAGGCGTCGCGCCAGGCTCATGCGTCGGCGCCGATCGCGCGCACTTCGTGCTGCAGCGACAAGCGGTCTAGCTTGTCCAGCGGCAGCGACAGGAACAGGCGCAATCGGCGTGCGATGTCCTGCGCGGTCTTCGCGAAGGCGGCGCGGCGGGTCGCGTCGTCGCCCTCCACGTGCGACGGGTCGGCGAAGCCCCAGTGCGCGGTCACCGGCGCGCCCGGCCAGTACGGGCAGGCCTCGCCCGCGGCGCTGTCGCAGACGGTGACCACGAAGTCCATCGGCGGCGCATCGGGCGCCGCGAACACGTCCCACGACTTGCTCGACATGCCGTCGGTCGCGCAGCCGAGCTCTCGCAGGGTGTCGAGCGCGAGCGGATTGACCCGCCCCATCGGCTGGCTGCCTGCGCTGTAGGCGCGCAGGCGTCCTGCCGACAGGTGGTTCGCGAGGCCCTCGGCGAGGATGCTGCGCGCGCTGTTGCCGGTGCACAGGAACAGGATGTTGAACGGCGGGTGGGTCATCGGGCGTGGTCCTCGTCGCTGGTTTCGTGGGCGCAGGGCAGGCAGGCGGGCGGCGTGCACGCCGCGGTGCCCCCGCAGCAGTTGTCGGTCAGGTAGGCGAGCAACGCGTTCATCCGCGCGAAGTCGGCGCGCACGCGGATCACGCGTCCCTCGCGGGTGTCCTGCACCAGGCCGGATGCGCGCAGCACGTTGAGGTGGGCGCTGAGGGTGGCTGGGGCGAGGGCCAGCCGCTCGCGCAGGTCGCCCACGCTCAGGCCGTCGCGGCCTGCCTGCACGAGCCAGCGGAAGGCGGCCAGGCGGGAGGCGTGGCTGAGCGCGGACAGTGCGGTGAGTGCCTGTGATGTTTCCATCATTCCAGAATAATGGAATTGCATGACGCCGGGATGACAGCCATCGGCAGGATTGCGAAAGGCATGGGTTACCCTGATACCCGGGGCGGCTGCGCCCAGCCTGCCGCACCACCGGAGCCTGCAGGGAGCCTGACAACGCCCGTTCGCTCGCACGCAGGCTTCGCGAACGCATGGGCTGCGATGCGCGTCGGCGCCGGATCGGGTGAGCGGATGGACCTGCTGCAGACCATCACATCCCTCGGGTCCGGTACCGCGGTCGGCTTCGTCCTCGGACTCATCGGCGGGGGCGGTTCGATCCTCGCCACGCCGCTGCTGCTGTACGTGGTCGGCATCGCCCAGCCGCACGTCGCGATCGGGACCGGCGCGCTGGCGGTCTCGGCGAATGCCTACGCCAACTTCGCGACCCACGCCTTCCGCCGCAACGTCTGCTGGACCTGTGCGATCGTGTTCGCGCTGGTCGGGACGCTGGGGGCGCTCGGCGGATCGACCCTCGGCAAGGCGATCGATGGCCAGCAGCTGCTGTTCCTGTTCGGCCTGGTGATGGTGGTGGTGGGCGTCGCGATGTTGCGGCCGCGCCGCGATCGCGACGCCGCCCATCAGGTGACCACGCCGCGCAACTGCGTGCGTGCCGCCCTGGCGGCGCTGCTGGCCGGGGGTGCCTCGGGCTTCTTCGGGATCGGCGGGGGGTTCCTCATCGTCCCGGCGCTGATCCTGGCCACCGGCATGTTGATGTCGAACGCGGTCGGGTCCTCGCTGCTGGCGGTCGGAACCTTCGGCCTGGCGACCGCGCTGAACTACGCCGCCTCGGGCCTGGTGGACTGGGGCATCGCCGGGCTGTTCATCGCCGGCGGCCTGGTCGGCGGGTCGCTGGGCACCCGCCTGTCGCTGCGCCTGGGCGCCCGGCGCAACACCCTGGCCCGGATCTTCGCCGCAATCGTGTTCGTGGTCGCGGCCTACATCCTGTACCGGAGCGGGAGCGCGCTGCTGGCCTGAGCGGGGGTGCGAACCCGCCGGTCCGGACGTTGGCCGGCAGG
>JAFLEB010000155.1 GCA_017302075.1 Lysobacterales bacterium | reverse complement strand
GCCAGTTCGACAAGTGCTACGTCCCGCGCAATGCGCAGACCATCGGCGACCTGGACATCCACGAGCTCGGGATCCGCAAGAACGGCAAGGTCGTGTTCGTCAACACGAAGTACTCCTGCCTCGCCGAGCTCAGCCAGACCCACAGTTTCAAGGCGATCTGGAAGCCCAAGTTCATCAGCAAGCTCGCCCCCGAGGACCGGTGCCACCTCAATGGACTGGCGATGGTCGACGGCGAGCCCAAGTACGTGACCGCGGTGTGCCGCAGCGACAGCGTCGACGGCTGGCGCGACCGCCGTCGCGATGGTGGCGTGGTGATCGACGTGCAGACCGATGAAGTCGTTTGCGAAGGCCTGTCGATGCCGCATTCGCCGCGTTGGCACAACGGCAAGCTCTGGCTCCTCAATGCCGGCACCGGTTACCTCGGCTGGGTCGACTTCGAGACCCGCTCGTTCGTCCCGCATGCATTCGTGCCCGGTTTCGCCCGTGGCCTGTCCATGATCGGCAACGTCGCCGCGGTCGGGTTGTCCAAGCCGCGCAACCAGCGCTTCGAGGGCCTGCAGCTCGACGACGAGTTGAAGAAGCGCGATGCGGACCCGTGGTGCGGCGTGCAGATCATCTCGCTGACCAACGGCGACGTGATGAACTGGATCCGGTTCGAGGGCGACATCAGCGAGATCTTCGACATCAGCTTCCTGCCGAACGTGAAGCACCCGATGATGATCGGCTTGCGCACGCCCGAGATCCGCGATCTGATCACGTTCGAGTCCGAGATCCCGCAGGAGGCATCGACCGCATGAACACGCTTCGTGGATTCGCCATGGCGGGCATGCTGGCCTGTAGCGGCATGGTCGTCGCGCAGGCGGCCAAGGCGCCGATCGCCAAGCCTGTCCGGACCGGTGCCGAAGTCACCTTCGATGCCTGGGACAAGGATCACAATGGCCAGCTCTCGCGCGAGGAGTTCCGCGCCGGCTGGGAGCGCGCGCAGCAGGCCCTGCAGGCCGAAGCGCGCCTGCGCCAGCATTTTTCCACGGTGGACGCCAACAAGAGCGGGGCGCTCGAGCCCGCCGAGTACGCGACCCTCGAGCTCGTGAAGAAGGCTGGGAAGGACGCGCCGATGTCGCGCTTCGATGCGAACAAGGACGGCAAGCTGCAGTTCGGCGAGTACCTGCGGTTGGTGCAGGCGCTCGCGCCCGAGAACGCGGGGGCCGCGAAATGAGCGAGGCGGCCACCAAGCCGCGTGCGGGCCGGCTCGGCGGCAAGGCCGCGCGCGAGGCGAGCATCGAACCGGTGTGGAAGCAGGTAACGCCTGCACTGCGCGATGAACTGGTGGCCTTCTGGACCGCCAATGGCGCGGTATCCGATCCGCAACGCGCCTCCGCCCGCGCGGACGAAGTGGTCTGCGTCGTGCGCGACGAGCACGGTGCGCTGTGCGGCGCTTGCTCGGTGCAGGTCCGCGTGTTGCCGCGCCTGCGCCAGCCGATGTACTACATGCGCATGTTTTTGGCCAAGTCCGCCCGCGGCATGGGCCAGGCGATCCCGCTGCACAATGCCACCCGCGACGCACTCGCGGCCTACAACCGGACCCTCGAGCGCCCCGAGGCGCTCGGCGTGCTGCTCGAGTTCGAAAGCCGCTTCCTGTCGTCCCGCTTCAAGCAGGCGTACCACTCCGAGGGCGATTCGACCTTCATCGGCTATTCGCCGCGCGGGCTGCAGATGCGGGTTTCCTATTTCAAGGATGCGGTCCTGCCGCCTCCTGCGCCCCTGCCCGCCGCGCTCGGCAGGCGCATGCGGGCTGCCGCCGGGGCGCGCATGCAACCACGCGCCACGCCTGCAAGCTAAGCGACCCGTTCCAACCCGATCCACCAGCGTCCAGCGGCCAGACCGGCCACCATCACCACGGGGAGTTCACCATGAAGATGCAATACAGCCTGTTGAGCCTGGCGGTCGTCGCCGGCCTCGCCGTTGCCGGTTCCGCCGATGCCGCGGCACCGACCAAGGCCGCGGCCGTCAACCGCGCCCTGTCCATCGTCGGCACCAGCCCGGTCGCGATGCGCCGTGCCGGTGGCGATGCCTTCGCCGCCCGCGACGTCATCGTCGATGCGGACGGCACCGAGCACGTGCGCTTCCATCGCACCTTCGGTGGCCTGCCGGTGATCGGTGGCGACATGGTGGTGCATTCCCGCAACGGCAAGCTCGCCGGGGTCAGCCAGACGCTGCGCAGCTCGGCACGTCCGTCCTTGAAGCCGACGGTCAGCGCCGACCAGGCGATCGTGGAGGCGGGTGCCCGCTTCGGCAGCCACTTCCAGGGTGCACCGAATTCGCGCCTGGTGGTCTACGCACTCGGTGCGTCGCCGGTGCTGGCCCATGAGGTCGTGTTCAGCGGCGTCAAGGCCGACCAGACCCCGACCGAGATGCATTACTTCGTCGACGCGCGTTCAGGCAAGTTGTTGAACCAGTGGGACGAGATCCATGTCGCCAAGCCGGGCCCGGGCGGTTCCACCTGCGCGGGCACCGCGGCCACCGGCAGCGGCAAGACGCTGATGATCGGCAATGTCGCGATCACCACCACCAAGTGCAGCGCGACCAGCTATGAGCTGCGGGACCCGACCCGGGGCGGCGGCTACACCACCAACATGGCGATGAAGACCGCCGGCCTCGGTACCGTCTTCACCGACTCCGACAACGTCTGGGGCAACAACCTCACCAGCAACTCGCAAACGGCCGCGGCCGACGCCCAGTACGGGATCGCCACCACCTGGGATTACTACAAGAACGTGCACGGCCGCAACGGCATCGCCAATGATGGCGTGGGCGCCTTGAGTCGTGTCCACTACGGCCGCAATTACGCGAATGCGTTCTGGAGCGATGCCTGCTTCTGCATGACCTTCGGCGATGGCGACAACGGCGCCAGCATCTATCCGCTGGTCTCGCTGGACGTCGCCTCGCACGAAATGAGCCACGGCGTGATGAGCCGCACCGCCGACCTGATCTACAGCGGCGAGTCCGGCGGCCTGAACGAGGCCAACTCCGACATCTTCGGCACCATGGTGGAGTACTACGCCAATTCGGCGGCGGACCCGGCGGATTACGTGATCGGCGAAGAGTTGTTCCCGAACAACGCGAACATGCGCAATGCCATCCGCTGGATGTTCAAGCCCAGCCTCGACGGTGTCTCGTACGACTGCTATGTGCCTAACATCGGCAGCGACGACGTGCATTTCAGCTCGGGCGTGGCCAACCGGTTCTTCTACCTGCTTGCGGAAGGCGCCGTGGTCCCGACCGGTTTCGGCGCAGGCACCTGGGCGAACCTGACGCCGTCCTCGCTGGTGTGCAACGGCAATACCTCGATCACCGGCATCGGCCGTTCCGCCGCCGAGAAGATCTGGTATCGCGCGATCACGGTGTACATGACGGCGAGCACGAACTACGCCGGTGCCCGTGCGGCGACCCTCAGCGCTGCGACCGACCTGTACGGGATGGGCTCGACCCAGTACAACGCGGTTGCGGCGGCATGGAGCGCGGTCAGCGTCAACTGACGATCATCGCGCATGAAACGCGAACGGCCCGCGCAAGCGGGCCGTTTCGTTTGTGCGGCCGGCAATCACGACGAAGCGGCATCGGAGATGGCGCGCCCGGAGGGATTCGAACCCCCGACCAATGGCTTCGGAAGCCACTACTCTATCCGGCTGAGCTACGGGCGCGTACCACGCGGCGGCGTCCGCCGCGGACGCGCATTCTCGCACGATTGCCGCGCGGCGTGCCGCTGCTAGGCTAGGCGGATGCCGTACGAACGCGACTTCGCCCCGCTGCCCGCACCCGAACCGCGTTGGCGCGAGCGGCTGCGGCAGTACTGGGCCCTGGTCCGCGGCGACCGCCCGATTGGCTGGCTGCTGCTGCTGTGGCCGACGTGGTGGGGCCTGTGGCTGGCCGCGGATGGCGTGCCGCCACTCTGGACCTTGCTGGTGTTCTCGCTCGGCGTCTGGCTGACCCGTTCGGCCGGCTGCGTGATCAATGATTACGCGGATCGCTGGCTGGATCCGAATGTCGAACGGACCAAACATCGACCGCTTGCCACTGGCGCGGTGTCCGGCCGGGAAGCGCTGGCGGTGTTCGCGCTGTTGATGCTGGTCGCCTTCGCCCTGGTGGTGACCCTGAACCGGCTGACCATCTACATGAGCGTGGTCGGCGTGTTGCTGGCCGCCAGCTATCCCTACCTCAAGCGCTACACCTACCTGCCGCAGGTCTACCTGGGGATGGCGTTCGGCTGGGGCATCCCGATGGGCTTCGCCGCGTTGACCGGCAGCGTGCCGCCGGTGGCGTGGGTGCTGTACGTGGCCAACATCTTCTGGGCCACCGCCTACGACACCTGGTACGCGATGGTGGACCGCGACGACGACCTGCGCATGGGCGCGAAGTCCACGGCGATCCTGTTCGGCGACATGGACCTGGTCGCGCAGGGCGTGCTGTACGCCGGCATGTTCGCCGCGCTGGCGCTGGTCGGGCGCGATGCGGGGCTGGGGCAGGCCTGGTGGGCCGGCCTGGGCGTCGCCGCGGTGCTGGTCGCCTGGCAGTTCGCGATCGCGCGCCACCGCGAGCGCGGCGCCTGCTTCCGCGCGTTCCTGCACAACCACTGGGTGGGGATGGCGATCTTCGTGGGCCTGGCCGTGGACACGATGCTGCGGGGCGGCGCCTCCGGCTGAGGCGCGTCCAGTCCCAACTGGCGTCGACTGCGGCGGACCATGCCGCGCCTGCGTGGGGCTCGGCCTTCGGCGAGGACGGCCAGTCGCCGTTCACGCCACCCGCGCGCAGACCCAGGCATCGACCCGGCGGACGCCCGCGGCGCGCAACGCGCGGGCTGCGGCATGCAGGGTGGCGCCGGTGGTCATGACATCGTCGACCAGCACGACGTGGTCCGGGGGTGCATCGCCCGCGTCCACCCGGAAGGCGTCGCGCAGGTTGCGCTGGCGTGCCTCGGCATCCAGCCGCGACTGCGCGCCGGTGGCGCGGGTCCGCCGCAGCACGCCGGCGAG
>JAFLEB010000154.1 GCA_017302075.1 Lysobacterales bacterium | reverse complement strand
GCGACCTGCACCAGCGCCAGCTGCGGCCAGTAGGTGCGTTCGCGGATGAATTCGGTGTCCAGCCCGATGACCGCGGGCAACCGTGCGAGGGACGCGTGCAACGCGTCGGGGGTGTCGATCCAGTGCGGCATCCCGGCATTATGCGGGTCGCGGCGGGGATCGCTTACCCTAACCGCGCCGGGCGCCGTCCCGGCGCATGTCACCGGAGCATGGAGCGAGGTTTGCGCGCAGGCTGGACCGCCATCGCCGTGATCGCCTGCGGACTCGCCGGATGCGGGCCGCGCGAGGCGCCCACGCCCGCAGCCGCGCCCGCGACACCGACCGGGACGGTGCGGATCAGCGGCGACGATGCGATGGCCGCGGTATTGAGCTGGTCGCTGCCGGCGGTCGAGCTTGCGCCTGCGGACGCCGCATCCGCCCGACAGCGTGCGCGCAAGGCGCTGGCCGCCGGCGACCTGTTCGAAACCGCCGACGCCGCGATCCCGATCCTGTTCGGGTTGCAGCGCCTGCAACCGGACGATGCCGGTGATGCCGCCCTGCTGGCGGAAGCGCGCGCGGCGCTGCTGGCGCAGGGCGAAGACGCGCTGCGCGCCGGCGACGACGACCTGGACGCCCTGCGTGCGGCGCAACGACGGGGTGCGGTGCTGCGGCGGCTCTGGCCGCAAGACCCGGCAGTGATTTCCTACCTCGCCCAGGTCGACCGCGCCGAGCGCGCCTGGGACTGGAGCACGCGCGGCGAGGCCTTGCTGGCGGCCGGCAATCCCGGTGCGCCGGGACGCGACGATGGCGACGGCGCCTACCAGGCGTTCGCCGAGGCGCTGGTGTTGGTGCCCGGTTCCGCGCGCGCGGCGCAGGGCATGGCCGCGGTCGAGAGCGCGCTGATCCGGCGTGCCGAGGTGGCCGCCCAGGCCGGCGACTTCGCCCAGGCGCAGGCGCAGCTGGCGCTGGCCGCCCGGGTCCGCCACGACCCCGACACCATTCCCGCGACATTGCGCCGCATCGATGCCATCCGCGGCGCGCGCGTGCGCTGGCTGCGCGACCAGGGGCTGATCGCGCTGGGCGACGCCGGCGGCCTGGACGTGGCGCGCGAGCGGCTCGCCGAGATGCTGCGGATCGCCGACCCGCGCGATCCGGCCAGCGTCGAACTGCGCAAGCGCATCGACCTCGTCACCCACTACGGCTTGTTCCGTCCCGGCCAGGTGTTCACCGACGGCATGCAGGACGGCTCGCGCGGGCCGGAGCTGGTGGTCGTGCCGCATGGCGCGTTCCGCATGGGCTCGGCCAAGGACGACCCCGAGGGCGACGATGCCGAGCGCCCGCAGCATTACGTCCGCCTCGACCGCGGTTACGCGATGGCGCGGCGCGAGGTGACGGTCGGCGAATTCCGTCGCTTCGTGCAGGCGACCGGTTACGAACCGCGCGCCAGTTCGCGCGGCCACTCGATGGTGTACGACGGCCGTAGCGGCAACTTCGTGCGCGCCAGCGGGATCGACTGGCGTTCCGCCTACGACGGCCGCCCGGCGCGCGACGACGATCCCGTGCTGCATGTCACCGCACGCGACGCGGAGGCGTATACCGACTGGCTGTCCGCGCAGACCGGCGCGCACTACCGGCTGCCCAGCGAGGCCGAATTCGAGTACGCCCTGCGCGCGGGCGGGCAGGGCCGCTATCCCTGGGGCGATGCGCCGATGCCGCCGGCCGGCAGCGAGAACGTCACCGGCACCGCCGACGTGTCCCCGCAGGGACGGCGCTGGAGCAATGCCTTCGCGGGCTACGGCGACGGTTGGTGGGGACCGGCGCCGGTGGGTTCGTTCGCACCGAATGCATACGGTCTTCACGACCTCGCTGGCAACGTCAGCGAGTGGGTGGCCGACTGCTGGCATGTCGGCTACCGCCGGGCACCGGCGACCGGCGCCGCCTGGGTCAACCCCGGCTGCCGCAACCGGATGTACCGTGGCGGTTCCTGGGCCAGCGCGCCGGCGCAGGTGCGCTCGGCGTGGCGCGCGTTCGGCGGCACCGACGCCACCAACGCGCGGATCGGGTTCCGGGTGGTTCGACAACTTTGACGATGACGGCGCCTGCGGGCGCGGGGAGCAGGCGATGCGACAGGATCCGTTCGGCAATCAGGGCGCGCCGCGCCGTCGGGGACTCGGGGGCGGCGGGCTGCGCATCTGGGTGCTGGTGGCGTTCGCGGCCTATGCCGCCTACTACTACTTCTCCAACCGCACCGTCGATCCCTACACCGGCGAACAGGTGATGATCGACAAGAACCTGAGCGCCGCCGACGAGAACGCGCTGGGCCTGCAGGCCTACCAGGAGATCCTGAGCCAGGAGCGCCCGGTCGACCCCAATTCCGAGGTGGCGCGGCAGATCCGGTCGATCGCCGAGCGCCTGATCGCGCGGGTGGACGAAGTGGAGGCCGACCTCGCCGCGGAGAAGGGGTTGCAGGCGCAGAACTTCGCCGCCAACTTCGAGTGGCAGGTCAACGTGATCCAGTCCGACCAGGCCAATGCGTTTGCGCTGCCGGGCGGCAAGATGGCGGTCTACACCGGCCTGGTGCCGGTGGCGCGCAACCAGGACGGGATGGCGGTGGTGATGGGCCACGAGATCGCCCACGCGCTGATGCGCCATGGTGCACAGCGCATGGCGCGCGGCAAGCTGGAGCAGATCGGGCAGATGGCCGGCGCCGCCAGCGGGATGGACGCCGGCACCCTGCAGACCGTGATGTCGGCGTATGGCGTCACCTCGGCCCTGCCGTACGCGCGGGCGCACGAATCGCAGGCGGACGAGGTCGGGCTGATGCTCGCCGCTGCGGCCTGCTTCGATCCGGCCGAAGCCGTGCCGCTGTGGGAGCGCATGGGCCAGATGAGCGCCGGCCAGAGCCCGCCGGAATTCGCGTCGACTCATCCCAGCGCCGAGACCCGCATCCAGCACCTGCAGGCGCTGCAGCCCAAGGCGCTGGCCTTCCGGCAGAAATACTGCGGCCAGGCCGGCACCGCGGCGGCCAACGGCTGATAGTCCCGCGCCATGGCGTTGCACAAGGACGGGCCGTGAGGCCCGTCTTGCGTTCGTGGCTTTGTTGACACTCCCCGTCATGTCGATTAATGTGTTAACGCGTTAATACATTGGATCGCCATGAAGAGCCGGCCCTACAACCCGCTCAAGCGCCAGAGTGCCGCGGATTTCCGCGCGCTGGCGGAGGCGTTGGCCGCGCTCGACGATCCGCGCCAGGTCGCCGCGTTCCTGCAGGACCTGTGCACGCCGGCCGAGCTCGAGGCGATGTGCGACCGCTGGAAGGTGGTGCCGTTGCTGCGTGCCGGCGAGCCCTACCGCGGCATCCACGACAAGACCGGCGTCAGCGTCACCACCATCGGCCGCGTCGCCCGCACCCTCGAGCAGGGCGCGGGCGGCTATGCCGCCGCGCTCGCCGCGCACACTCCTTCCCATTGAGGTCACCGGCATGAGTCCCGTCGCCGCCCCCGGCGTGCGCGATCGCCTGCGCATCGCCATCCAGAAGAACGGCCGCCTCAGCGAGCCGGCCCGCGCCTTGCTGGGCAGTTGCGGCCTGTCGTGGCGGGAGAGCCCCGACAAGCTGTTCTGCTACGGCGACAACGCCCCGGTCGACTTGTTATTGGTCCGCGACGACGACATCCCCGGCCTGATCGACAGCGGGCTCTGCGACCTCGGCATCGTCGGCCGCAACGTGCTGGCCGAGCAGGCGGCGGAGCGCGCCGGCGATGGCCGCGGCGCCAACTTCCGCGAATGGCGCGCGCTCGGCTTCGGCGGCTGCCGGCTGTCGTTGGCGGTGCCGCAGGGTTGGGACTGGCAGGGCGCGGCGCAACTGCAGGGGCGCAGGATCGCCACCTCGTACCCGGCGCTGACCCGCGCGTGGCTGACGGCGGCGGGCGTGCAGGCCGACGTCGTGGTGTTGTCGGGGTCGGTGGAGATCGCGCCGCGGCTCGGGCAGGCCGACGTGGTCTGCGACCTGGTCTCCAGCGGGGCGACGCTGGCGGCGAACCAGCTGGTGCCGGTGTGCGACCTGCTGCAGAGCGAGGCGGTGCTGGCGGGGCCGGTCGCCGACCTCGACCCCACCCTGGCCGAGACCGCGCAGATGCTGCTGCGCCGGATCGACGGGGTGATGCGCATCCGCGACAGCAAGCTGCTGATGTTCCAGGCGCCGCGCGCGGCGGTCGCGCAGGTGCTGCGCCTGCTGCCGGACGCGGAACCGCCCACCAGTTACCCGATGGAGGGCGAGGACATGCTCGCGATGCAGGCGCTGTGCCATGGCGTGGTCACCTGGCAGCGGCTGGAGGAGCTCAAGCGCGCGGGTGCGCGCGGGCTGATGGTGCTGCCGGTCGAGAGGATGCTGGCATGAAGCGCATCGAATGGTCCGCGATGGACGACACGACCCGTGCGCAGCTGCTGACGCGGCCGACGCGGTCGCTGGCGGCGGGGGTCAAGGCACGGGTGGAAGAGGTGATGGCCGACGTGGCCGCGCGCGGCGACGTCGCCCTGCGCGTGCTGACCGAACATTACGACGGCGTGCGCCTGGAGGCGTTCGAGGTCGATGCCTCGGAACGCGCGGTCGCGGTGGCCGCGGTGGGCCCGGCGTTGCGCGCGGCGATCGACGAGGCGGCGTCGCGGATCGACGCCTTCCACCGCGCCGGCATGCCGCGCGCGTACGCGCTGGACACCGCGCCGGGCGTGCGCTGCGAACGCGTGCTGCGGCCGATCAGCCCGGTCGGGCTGTACGTGCCGGCCGGCAGCGCGCCGTTGCCTTCGACCGCGCTGATGCTGGCGATCCCGGCGCAGCTCGCCGGCTGCGGCGAGATCGTGCTGTGCACGCCGCCGCGCCGCGACGGCAGCGCCGACCCCGCGGTGCTGGTCGCCGCCACCTACGCGCCGAATGCGCGTATCTTCAAGCTCGGCGGGGCGCAGGCGATCGCCGCGATGAGCCTGGGCACGGCCAGCGTGCCGCGTTGCGAGAAGCTGTTCGGCCCGGGCAATGCCTGGGTCGACGAGGCCAAGCGGCAGGCGTCCGA
>JAFLEB010000153.1 GCA_017302075.1 Lysobacterales bacterium | reverse complement strand
CCGCCACGCCCGAACGTGCCATCCAGGTAGGTTCCATCCGCCTTCACCGCGAGGCCCTCCATGACCTCCGCGAACATCACCGGCAGGTGGGCAGGCACCGGGCCCGCGCCACCGCCGCTCACAACGCCAGGTCCCGCAGGTCCTCGCCCAGGTCGGCATCCCCGAGGGTCTGCCGGATCTGCGCGTGGTGCGCCTGCTCGCTCCAGAGTTCGAACTTGTCGCCCATCCCCAGCAGCACCGCCTTCTTCTCGATGCCGACCGCGCTGCGATGGCTGGCGGGCAGGGAGATGCGGCTGTTGCCGTCGGGTTCCACGAAGGTCGCCGCGCCGACCAGCTTCAGCTGCAGCAGGCGGCTCGTCTTCTGCACCCGCGGCAGGGCATTGACCTGGTCGCGAACCTTTTCCCAGACGGGATACGGGTACAGGTAGAGGCAGCCCGCCTCGAACGGGCTGTAGGTCACCACCAGGCGGTTCCCGCAGGCACGCGCGACGAGCTCCCGGTAGGCGGTCGGAATCGCCAGCCGGCCCTTGTCGTCGATGGTGATGGCGGTTTCGCCCTGGAACATGCCCCTGCCCTGTCGCCCCCGTCTGTTGCGGAGTTCATGACGGAAAAACCACTAAAAACCCGGTTTCCCCACGAGAGACCACATTAGGCAGCCCCCTATCCCTTGTCAACAACTCCTTGCACGGAATTTCGCCTTTCCCTTCAACGACTTGCAGCAATCTTCAGAGACTTGTTCAAGCTTTATCCACAAGCTGCTGTTTTGTCTCAAATTTTGAGATTCCGTGACCTTAGGCCCACTCCTGTGCGTGCTCCGGACTTCGCCCGATGCCGGGTGCTGCAATGCAATAAATGAACACGTCGCGGGCTTGGTTGCGGCGAGAATGGCGGGATGTGCGTCGTCGCCTTCGCCTGGTCCGCCCATCCCCGCTGGCGCTTCGTGCTGGCCGGCAACCGGGATGAGTTCCATGGCCGTCCCACGGCGCCGCTGGCGCGCTGGCCCGACGCCGGGCTCCTCGCCGGCCGCGACCTGCAGTCGGGCGGCACCTGGGTGGGGATCGGACCGGCAGGCAAGGTGGCGGTGGTCACCAATGTCCGCGACGGCCTGCCCCCACCCCACGCAGGCCCCTCGCGCGGCGCCCTGACGGTGCGCTTCCTGGCCGGCGACCTCGACGCCGACGCCTGCACCGCCGCGCTGGAGCCGACGGCCGCGGCGTATGCGCCCTTCCACCTGGTCCTGGCCGATGCCGGGGGCTGCTGGCACCTGGGCAACCACCCGCCCGGGCGCGAGCGGTTGGCATCGGGCGTGCACGGGATCTCGAACGGGCGTCTGGACGCACCCTGGCCGAAGACGCGCAGGCTCGCCTCGGCGTTGGACGATTGGCTGGAAGCGGGCACCGACGATCCCGAAGCGCTGTGGGTGGCGCTGGCCGACGAGCGCCCGGCCGACGACGACGCGCTGCCGGACACCGGCGTCGGCCTCGCGCTGGAACGCACGCTATCGCCGGTCTTCATCCGCGGACCCCGCTACGGCACCCGCGCGAGCACCCTCATCGCCGTCGACCATGCGGGCCGCGCGGTCATCCACGAGCGCCGGTTCGGGCCGGGCGGCACGCCCGAAGGCGAGACCCGGCTGGCGCTGGATCCCTGAAAGCGCCATGCCCCCGCAAGGGCATGGCCGGGAAAAAGGGGCGGAGCCAACCGATAAGCCGGGTTCTGTTCGGCGCGAACGCCGCGACAGTCATTCCTCTACGCGCAGCGTCACCGCTACGCTCCAGCAGCCTACCCGGACCCGACGCGGGCAACGTCATGGGGTCCCTATTTGGCCTTGCTCCCGGTGGGGTTTGCCGTGCCGGCCTGTTGCCAGGCTCGCGGTGCGCTCTTACCGCACCATTTCACCCTTGCCTGCCCCTGCCTCCGCCTTGCGGCGGTGCGGAGCACTTTGTCGGACTTCGTCCGACACGTGTTCCGCAGCGGCAGGGACATCGGCGGTATCTTTCTGTTGCACTTTCCGTCGGCTTGCGCCGCCCAGGCGTTACCTGGCACCGTGCCCTGTGGAGCCCGGACTTTCCTCGGCATCGATGGCTCGATGACGCGACTGTCTGGTCGGCTCCGCCGGCGGGCATTCTCGCACGCAGGCGCCATGCGCCGCGAATCGCGCGATGCCGGGATCAGCCGCCGTACAGCGCCTTGCGCGGCGCACCCGAGAGGTCGGCGGCCAGCTTGGCGGCGGTCGAGGGCGGCAGGTGCTCGCACAGGCGTGCATACAGCCGGCGTCCTTCGGCTACCTTCGCATCGGCCGCCTCTGGCGCGCCCTGCACCAGCACCACGAACTCGCCCTTGCGCTGGTTCGCGTCCTCCCGCACGCGCCGGGCCAGCCCGGCGAGGCCGCCATCCAGCAGCGTCTCGAACAGCTTGGTGAGCTCGCGCGCGACGACCGCGGGCCGATCGTCGCCGAAGGCCATCGCCATGTCGGCGAGGGTCTCCTCGATGCGGTGCGACGACTCGTAGAAGATCATGGTGCGCGGCTCGGCGGCGAGCGCCTGCAGGTGCTCGCGGCGCGCCTTGGCCTTGGCCTGCAGGAAGCCCTCGAACACGAAGCGGTCGCTGGGCAGGCCGGCCGCGCTCAGGGCCGCCACCAACGCGCTCGGACCGGGCACGGGACTGACCCGCACCCCGGCGGCGCGGGCCGCCCGCACCAGCCGGAAGCCGGGATCGCTGACCAGCGGGGTGCCGGCATCGGACACCAGCGCCAGCGAGTCGCCGGCCAGCAGGCGCGCCACCAGCGGCGCGGCGGCATCGCCTTCGTTGTGCTCGTGCAGGGCCAGCAACGGGCGCTCAAGCCCGAAGTGCGCCAGCAACTGGCGGGTGTGCCGGGTGTCCTCGGCGCAGATCGCGTCCACCCGCTTCAGCGTCTCCAGCGCGCGCGGGCTGAGGTCGCCCAGGTTGCCGATCGGGGTGGCCACCACGTGGAGCGTCCCGGACCCCGCTTGTGCCGCCATCTGCATCGCCGTCCTTCACTGCCTGCGCGGGTAGAATCCTAGCCGGTTCCCGAACGAGCGCCGCGCCGTGGTCATCAAACGCCTCGCGATCCCCTTGTTGCTGGCCGCGCTGGCGGGCTGCGCCTCGACCGAGGTGCAACGCGCGCCGACCGTGGTCGAGAACCCGGCGATCGCCGAGGCCCGTGCCCTCGCGCGCGAACAGGCGACGCTGTCCGGGCGGGCGCGCAGCGACGCGGCGGCGCGCATCGACGCCCTGCTGGCACGGCTGGACGATGCCACCCTGTCGCGTGAAGCCGCTGCCCTGCCCCAGGGCGATGCGCTCTACAACTTCGCCGGCCGCGCCCTGCTCAACCGCGGCCTGCCGCTGCCGCGCCCGTTCGACCGCAGCGACTGGAACTTCGACACCGCGGGCAGGCCGCCGGCCGACCGCGACGGCTATCGCCCGCCGATGAAGGTCGCGCTGCTGCTGCCGCTGACCGGCACCCAGGCCGCGGTCGCGGCATCCGTGCGCGATGGCTACCTCGCCGGCTACTACGCGGAATCGCGGCGCCGGCCCGAGCTGCGCTTCTACGACACCGCGGCGGGCGCGAAGGCCGCGTACGCGCGCGCGGTGTCCGACGGCAACGACTTCGTGGTCGGTCCGCTGGCGCGCGAAGGCGTGGACGCCGTGTTCGCCGACGCCACCCCGCAGGTCCCGCTGCTGGCCCTCAACCGCGGCGAGCACCAGCCGCCGGCCGGCAGCGCGAGCTACTCGCTGTCGCCGGAGGACGAAGGCGTCGCCGCAGCCGAATACCTGCTGGATGCCGGCGCGCGCTCGGTGATGGTGGTCGCCGGTGGGGAGGACATCCAGCGCCGCGCGGCGCAAGCGCTGCGTGCGCGCCTGCAGGCGCGCGGCGGCGGCATCGCCGGGCAACTCGACTACGCCCCCGGCGCATCGCTGGCGCTGCCCGATGGCAGCAAGCCCGATGCCGTCTTCCTGGCGCTGAAGGGCAGCCAGGCCCGCGAACTGGCGCCACGCCTGGCGCTAGCCGGCCTCGGCGGGCTCCCGCGGGTCGCGACCTCGCAGGTGGTCTCGGGCACCGGCAAGCCCGCCGAGGACGTCGCCCTCGACGGCATCGTGTATCCGATCGAGACCTGGACCGTGCGCAGCGTGCCCGGCCTGCCCACGCCGGCCAGCGCGGCCTCGCGGGTCGATTCGGCCCGCGGTCCGGGTGCGCGCCTGTTCGCCTTCGGCTACGACGCCTGGCTGCTCACCGGCTACCTCGAACGCCTCGCCCTGTCGGCCAATGCGGACATCCAGGGCACCACCGGCCGGTTGAGCCTGGACGGGTTCGGCAACGTGGTGCGCCGCCCGAGCTGGTCGCGCTTCAGCGGCGGTGTCGCGAGCCCGGTCGACGAGCGCGCGCGCTGACATGCCCGATGCGCGGCGGGCGCGTGGCGACGCGGCAGAAGCCGCGGCACTGGAGATGCTGCAGGCCCGCGGGCTGCAGTTGCTCGCGCGCAACGCGGCCAGCCGTGGCGGCGAGCTCGACCTGGTGATGCGCGACGGGGCGACCGTCGTCTTCGTCGAGGTGCGCTACCGGGCGACACGCCGATTCGGCGGCGGCGCGGCCTCGGTGGATGCCGGCAAGCGCCGCAGGCTAGTCCACGCAGCACGCGCCTTCCTCGCGGGACATCCGCAGATGGCCGACGCCCCCTGCCGCTTCGACGTGGTCGATGCCAAGGGCGATCCGGATGCGCCCACCCTGAGCTGGCTGCGCGCCGCGTTCGACGCCGCCGACTGACCCAACCATCGGCACACGCGGCGGCCCGCGTCGCTCCCCTACGGTGCTCGGTCGCCCACGAGGATCCCACGATGCGCCGTCCTGCCATGCTGTCCGCCGCCCTGTTCGCACTGTCGCTGGCGGCTTCGTCGGCGCCGGCGCAGGACGCCGCCCCTCCCAAGGCCTACCGGGTGATGCTGGTCGGCAACAGCCTGACCTACACCAACAACCTGCCGGCGCTGCTGCGCGCGGTCGGGGCCTCGCAGGGCGTCCGCATCGAGACCGAAACCTGGGCCGCGCCCG
>JAFLEB010000152.1 GCA_017302075.1 Lysobacterales bacterium | reverse complement strand
CGGATGATCTGCTCGACGTCCTTGCCGACGTAGCCGACCTCGGTGAAGCGGGTCGCCTCGACCTTCACGAACGGCGCGTTCGCCAGCGTGGCCAGGCGCCGCGCGATCTCGGTCTTGCCGACGCCGGTCGGGCCAATCATCAGGATGTTCTTCGGCATCACCTCGTTGCGCAGTTCGGGCGCGAGCTGCGCGCGCCGCCAGCGGTTGCGGAGGGCGATGGCGACCGCGCGCTTCGCCGCGTGCTGGCCGACGATGTGGCGATCGAGCTCGGCGACGATCTCGCGCGGGGTCATGGAGGAGGAATCGGTCATGGAATTTGTCCTGGCAGGGCGATCCCGGCGAGGGATGCCCGATCAACGAAGCGAGTATCGGGGAGCGGCTTGATCGGGCACCCGAGCAGAGGGATCGCCCGACCCGTCGTCAGAGCGTCTCGACCACGATGTTGCGGTTGGTGTAGATGCAGATGTCGCCGGCGATGTTGAGCGCCTCGGTGGCGATGGTCTTCGCATCCAGCTGGGTGTGCGCCAGCAGCGCGCGCGCGGCGGACAGGGCGTACATGCCGCCGGAGCCGATCGCGATCAGCCCGTCCTCCGGCTCGATCACGTCGCCGGTGCCGCTGATCACCAGCGAAGTCTCGGCATCGGCCACCGCGAGCAGCGCCTCGAGCTTGCCGAAGCGGCGCTCGGTGCGCCAATCCTTGGCCATCTCGACCGCGGCGCGGGTCAGCTGGCCGTGCTTCTCCAGCTTGGCCTCGAACAACTCGAACAGGGTGAACGCATCGGCCGCCGCGCCGGCGAAACCGGCCAGCACGCGCCCATCCTTGCCCAGGCGTCGGACCTTGCGCGCGTTGGCCTTCATCACCGTATGCCCCAGGGTCACCTGGCCATCGCCGGCGATCACCACCTGCCCGCCGCGGCGGACCGAGACGATGGTGGTGGCGTGGAAGACATGCGGGTTCTGGCTGGGATCCATGGCGTTCTCCGTTCGAACCCGTGATGTGGGGCTGCCCGCCCCGGGTTCAAGCAGGAGCGCGTCCGTGCCGCCACCGTTGGTCAGCATCGCCATCCCCGTCTTCGACACCGCCCGCTTCCTGCCCGCCGCGCTGGACAGCCTGCTGGCGCAGGACCACGCCGAGTGGGAGGCGCTGCTCTGGGAAGACGGCTCCACCGACGGCTCGGCGGAGATCGCCGCGGCCTACGCCGCGCGCGACGGGCGCTTCCGCTTGCTCGGCGACGGCCGCAACCACGGCATCGGCGTCGGCCTCGCCCGTGCCCTGCGCGAGGCGCGTGGCACCTATGTCGGCGTGCTGGACGGCGACGACCTGCTCGCCCCGGACGCGCTCTCGGCGATGGTCGCCTTCATGCAGGACCGCCCGCAGCTCGGGATGGCGTATTCGCAATACGTGGAGATCGACGAGGCCGGCCGCGTGCTGGGCCCGGGCACGCGCTTCCGCACCCCGTATTCGCCGGAACGCCTGCTGCTGGACTTCATGACCTACCACTTCCGCCTGGTGCGCGCCGACGCGTACCGCGCGCTCGGCGGCTTCGACCCTGCGCTGGACGTCTCGACCGATTACGACTTCTGCCTGCGCCTGGCGGAACGTTACCCGGTCGAGCACCTGCCGCGCGCCTTGTACGCCTACCGCATCCGCGCCACCTCGGTGTCGCAGGGCAACCGCCTGCGCCAGGTCCGCACCGCCTTCGAAGCAGCGCAACGTGCCCTGCACCGCCGCGGGATGGACGCCACCCATGCGCTGTCGCTGGGGGTGCGTGCACGCCACGTGCTCAAGCCGAAGCCGGCGACGGATGCCGCGCGATGACCGCGCCGGAGGTGTCGATCCTGATCCCCGTGCGCGGCGCGGCCGCGTTCGTTGCCGATGCGCTGGCCAGCCTGCGCGCGCAGGCGGCGGTGGCATGGGAGGGCATCCTGGTCGGGATCGACACCGATCCCGCCGCCCTGCAGGCCGCGGCCGCCGGCGATCCGCGCCTGCGCGTGCTCGCGTGCGCCGCCGCGAACGAAGCCGAGGCCCTGCACGCCGCCGCGCTGCAGGCGCAGGGCGAGGTACTGGGCGTGCTCGACGGCGACGACCTGCTGGAACCCGATGCCTTGGCGACGCTGCTCGCCGTGCTGCGCGAATGGCCCGATGCCGGCATGGCCTACGGACGCCATGTGCTGGTCGATGCCGGCGGTCGCGTGCTCGGCCCGGGGCCGCTGTGCGAGCTGCCGTACACGCCCGATGCGCTCCTGCTGGACTTCATGACCGGGCCGCTGCGACTGCTGCGCGCCAGCGCCTACCGCGCGGCGGGCGGCTACCGGGCCGCGCACGCCGACGCCGCGGACTACGACCTGTGCCTGCGGCTGTCCGAGACCTGCACGATCGCGCACCTCCCGCGGGTGACCTATCGCCGCCGGGTGCACGCCTCCGCGCCGGAGGTCGCGCGTTGGGCGCAGGGCATCGAAGCGCGCTACGCCGCGTTCGTCGACGCGGTCCGTCGTCGCGGCCTCGACGCACGCTACGACTGCGCGCTGGAGATCGACAGCTGGCACATCCTGCAGCCGCGCGCCGGCGGCGGCTGACCTGCGCTCACGGCAGCGGGGCGTCCACCAGCAACGCACGGGCGCGGGCTTGCAAGGCGTCCCAACTTTCCTGCAATCGGTCCGGCTTCGGGTCGATGCGCGCGATCAGCGCCAATGCCTCCTCCAGTTGCGCCACCCGCCACGCCAGTTCGGCATAGTCCTCGGCCGCCACCAATTCCACCTTGCGGTCCTGGCACACGCCGATGCACGGCCGCGTGGCTTCCACCTTGCCGCAGCCGATGCAGCGCCAACCTTCGATGGTCTCGACCATGGCGGCAGGATGCCGCCGCGCCGCGCGCGCCGCCTTGAGCGCGGTCAAGCGCCGGGGTCGCCCTTGCGCTTCGCCCGCGGATGCGCGGCGTCGTAGACCCGCGCGAGGTGCTGGAAATCGAGGTGGGTGTAGATCTGGGTGGTCGCGATGTCGGCATGCCCCAACAGTTCCTGCACGCCGCGCAGGTCGCCCGAGGATTCCAGCACGTGGCTGGCGAAACTGTGGCGCAACAGGTGCGGGTGCACGCGCTTGTACACGCCCTGGCGCATCGCCAGCTGGCGCAACCGGACCTGCACCGCGCGCGCTGAGATCCGCCGGCCGCCGCGCCCCGGGAACACGAAGCGGTCCTGCGCGCCGTCCGACGCCGTCCGCCAGGCCTGCAGCGCCTGGCAGGCATGCGAGCCCACCGGCACCACGCGCTGCTTGCCGCCCTTGCCCAGCACGGTCACCAGGCCGGAGGCCAGGTCGAGGTCCATCCAGCGCAGCGCGCAGGCCTCCGACAGGCGCAGCCCCGAGGAATAGAACAGTTCCAGCAGCGCGCGGTCGCGCAGGCCCAGCGGCCCTGCGGTCGGCACCTCGACCAGCTGCACCGCCTCGTCGACGTCCAGCACCTGCGGCAGCTTGCGCGCCGCCTTCGGTGCGCGCACCGCGTCGGCCGGGCTGGCGGCGATGCGGCCGTGCTTGAGCAGCCAGCGATAGAAGCTGCGGCAGGCCGACAGGCGCCGCTGCAGCGAGGTCGGCGACAGCCCGCGGCGGTGCTCGGCGGCGACGAAGGCGCGCAGGTCCTCGGCGTCCAGCGCCAGCAGGTCGCGCCGCCTGGCGCCGGCCCAGCCGGCCAGCGCGGCGAGGTCGCGCGCATAGGCGTCCAGGGTATGCGCGGAGCTGCGGCGTTCGACCGCCAGCTGCGCCAGGAACTCCCCGACCGGGTCGGCCGCGGCGCTCATCTCATGCCGTGAAGCGCTGCAACCCGGCCGCCAGCGCCTCGCCCATCATGCGCAGGAACAGGGTGCCCATGCCCGGGAAGAAGCGGTTCGGGTCGCGGCTGCCCACCGCGACCAGGCCGATCCCCGGCAGCACCAGCAGCGCCGAGCTCTGCACGTCCTCCGCACGCAGGCCGTAGAGCAGCGCGTTCTTGTCGGGATGCAGGCGGCCGCAGACCGGCTCGCCGCTGCCCAGCAGGTCGCGGAAGCCGTCCAGGCGGCGGTCGCCCTCGGCGATCACCTGCAGCCACTCGGCATCGTCGATGCCGGCGACAGGATGGAACGACACGATCCGCACCAGGTCGCCGTGGAAGTCTTCCGCCAGCGCGGCAGCCATCGCGCGCAGGGTCGCGGCGGCGCTGTCCTGCTTCATCAGCGCCAGCGTCAACTGGTGCGTGCGCACCGCCAGCCGCTCGTTCTCCTGCGCATTGCCGAACAGCTCCTGCAAGCGCCGCGACAGTTCGCGGTTCTTGTCGCGCAGCACCTCCAGCTGATAGCTGGCCAGCGATGCCGCCGGGCCGTTCTCGCGCGGCACCACCAGGGTCAGCGCGAGGTCGGGGAACTGCTGCAGGAACGCCGGGTGCCGGCGCAGCCAGGCGGCGACTTCGTGCGCCCCGAGGCGCTCGGTCTGGTCGAATCCCATGGTCACGGCTGGTCCTCCCCGGACATCGTTCCGTCGAACACGAAGGCGGTGGGCCCGCCCATGCGGACATGGCCGCTGGCGGGATCGTACTGGATGCGCAGGCGGCCGCCGGGCAGGTCGACCGCCACCGGCGCGCCGGCCGGCAACTGGCCCTGGCGGGTCAGCACCGCGACCGCCGCGCAGGCGCCGCTGCCGCAGGCCAGGGTCTCGCCGGCGCCACGCTCGTAGACGCGCAGGCGCAGGTGGTCGGGCGCCACGACTTCGACGAAGCCGACGTTTACCGACTCCGGGAACGCGCCATGCGCCTGCAGGGCCTTGCCGAGGCGCTCCACCGGCGCATGCGCCAGGTCGGCGGCCTCGACCACCGCATGCGGATTGCCCATCGACACGGCGCCGAAGCGCAGCACGATGCCGTCGACCTCGAGCGCGTAGTCCGCCTGCGGCGCCGACCAACCGCGCATCGGCAGCGCCTCGGGGGCGAAGTCCGGGAGGCCCATGTCGATGACGAAGCCGCCCGCCGCGTCGCGGGCCACCTCGTGGCGGCCGGCCGGGCTGTCGATCGCGAACGCCCCGGACGCCGGCGCCGCGCCCGCGCGCACCAGCCAGGCCGCGATGCAGCGAGCGCCGTTGCCGCATTGGCCGGCCACGCTGCCGTCCGCGTTCCAGATCCGGTAGGACGCCACC
>JAFLEB010000151.1:1669-5159 GCA_017302075.1 Lysobacterales bacterium | reverse complement strand
GGGTCGGCCGGTCCGGCCGCGGCCACCGCTTGCGGCAGGCCGCCGACCAGCGCATCCATCGCGCTGGTGTCGCCCGGGCCCTGCTTCTGCGCCAGCGAGGCGTCCTGCAGCTCGCCGGGGGTCAGCGCGCGGACTTCGACGCGGGCGGTGCCGCGCTCGCGGTAGCCGAGCTTCACCGCGGCGGCATAGCTGAGGTCGATGATGCGGTTGGAATGGAACGGCCCGCGGTCGTTGACCCGCACCACCACGGACTTGCCGTTGTCGAGGTTGGTGACGCGCGCATAGCTCGGCAGCGGCAGCGACTTGTGCGCCGCGGTGAAGGCGTACATGTCGTACACCTCGCCGCTGGAGGTGCGGCGGCCATGGAACTTGTTGCCGTAGTACGACGCGCCGCCTTCCTCGACGTAGCCATGCTCCGAGTCCAGCACCTGGTAGCGCTTGCCGAGCACGCTGTAGCTCTTGTTGCCGGTGCGCGCGCGCGGTTCGGCGCGGACTTCCGGCTCCGGGATCGCGTCCACGTCGGGCACGTAGTCCGGCACCGAGTCGGCCTCCCCCGGGCGGAACAGGCCGCCGGCGACGTAGTCGCCGCGCTTGCCGGGATCCTCCTGCGCGGGCGCGTACGGCGATACCGGCTTGCGATGGTGCAGCGGCGGCGTCGGGTTCACCCCCTGAGCAGGCTGCACCACCACCTTCGGGCCCTGCGGTGGCGGCGACTTCGACGCGGTGCCGCTGGTCGCGCAGGCCGCCAGTGCAAGCGGCAACGCGGCCAGCAGGAGTCGGCGGGCGATCATGCCGGGTCGGGCGTGCGCCCGGCGATGGCCTCGGCCAGCTGGTGGACCGCGGTCGCGTACAGGCGCGAGATGTTGTAGGTCGTGATCGCCTTGAAGTTGTTGTAGACGATCCAGTACTCGGGCCCGGCGCTGCCCTCGAGGGTGACCAGGGTCACCGGCGGGCCGCCATCGGTGTGCAGGTAACGGAACGTGGCCGGGCGATAGCCCTTCGCCGCCAGCCCGGCCAGGGTCTGGTCGAGGGTCACCGCATTGCCGGGATTGACGAAGTCGGCCGCCGTGGCGTCGCGGGCCGCCCGCTCCATCACCGGGCCGCCGGCCTCCCACTTGCCCTTCTTCGCGAAATAGTTCGCGACCGAGGCGAACACGTCGTCGAGATCGTTGAACAGGTCGCGCTTGCCGTCGCCATCGCCATCCACCGCGTACTCGCGGTAGCTGGAGGGCATGAACTGGCCCCAGCCCATCGCGCCGGCGTAGCTGCCCTTCAGGGTCGCGATGTCGAAGCCCTCTTCCTTGCCCAGCGCGAACAGCTGCGCCAGTTCGTCGCGGAAGAACGCCTGGCGCAGGTCCTCGCGCGCGGCCTTGGCGGGATCGCCGCTGCGCGGGTAGGCGAAGGCCAGCGTGTACAGCGCATCGATGACCGGGTAGCTGCCCTTGTTGCCGCCGTAGCTGGTCTCCACCCCGAGGATGGCGACCACCACTTCCTTGGGCACGCCGTAGCGTTGCTCGGCGCGCGCGAGCGCATCGCGATGGGTGGCGAGGAACGCGCGGCCGTCGTCGATGCGCTTGGGCTGGATGAAGATCGGGCGGTAGTCGCGCCAGGGCTTGGCCTCGGCCGGCCGCGACATCGCCTTGACGATGGCCTCGCGCAGCTGCGCCTTGGCCAGCGTGGCCTCGATCTCCGCGGCGGGGATGCCGAAGCGTTGCGCGGTCTCGCGCACGAAGGCGGCACGCGCGGCGGCGATGTCGCGCACCGGCGCCACGGGTTCGGGCGTCGGTGGCGGGGGCGGCGGCGTGACGGGGGCCGGTGTCGACGGCATCGGCTTCGGCGGCGGGACGGCGCAGGCGGCAAGCGCGAGCGCGGCGAGCAGGGGCAATGCGCGTCGGATCATCGGCGCGAGGGTAGCACGCAGGTTGGCGGCCACCCGAACGGCGGTTCAGCTTGCGCCGCGCGGTTGCGCGGGTTCAGCGGTTGAACGTGCGCCGCGCCTTCAAGGCCATCACCACGCCGAACCCGAGCAGCAGCGCCACCGGGGCAGTGCCGCCATAGCTGAGCAGCGGCATCGGCACGCCGACCACCGGCAGCAGCCCGGAGATCATCCCGCCGTTCACCAGCACGTAGACGAACAGCGACAGGCCGAGGGTGCCGGCCAGCAGCCGCGCGTAGCCATCGCGCGACTCCGCGGCGATCCACAGGCAGCGGCCGACCACGAACAGGTACAGCGCCAGTACCACGACCACGCCGATCCAGCCGAAGTCCTCGGACAGCACCGAGAACACGAAATCGGTGGTGTGCTCGGGCAGGTAGTCCAGGTGCGACTGCGTGCCCTGCCCCCAGCCCTTGCCGGTGAGGCCGCCGCCGCCGATCGCGATCTTGCTCTGGATGATGTTCCAGCCCGCGCCCATCGGGTCGTTCTCGGGGTTGCGGAAGGTCAGGATCCGGTCCTGCTGGTAGGGCCGCAGGAACGAGAACCAGCGGATCGGCGCGAACATCGCCAAGGAGAACCCCGCGATGCCCACCGCGCCGGCGGCGGCGAACCACCACCACGACACGCCGGCAAGGAACAGAACGAACACGCCGCTGGCGAGCACCAGCACCGCGGTGCCCAGGTCGTGCTGCAGCAACACCAGGCCGACCGGCAGCGCGATCACCACCAGCGCGGTGAGCAGCACCGACGGGCGCGGCGGCAGCCGGTGCCGATCCAGCGTCCACGCCAGCATCATCGGCAGGGTCAGCTTGGCCAGCTCCGAGGGCTGGAAGTTGAAGAAGCCGAGGTTGATCCAGTGGTTGCCGTACTTGCCGCGGCCAATGAACAGCACCAGCACCAGCGGCACCAGCGAGGCGACGTAGGCCAGCGGGGTCAGCTGCTTGAGGATGTGCGCGGGGACGCGCGAGGCCACCCACAACGCACCGAGGCCGACGGTGAAGTACGCGCCCTGGGTGGCGACCACGCGCATCGACTCGTTGCTCGCGCTGTGCAGCGTGGCCAGGCCGATCCCCATCAGCGCGAGCAGGGCGGCGAGCAGCGGCAGGTCCAGGGTGCGCAGGAAGCGCAGCAGCAGGTCCAGCAGGACGCGCAGGATCACATTCATCGCGGTGCCTCCGCGGACGCTGGCACCGGGGCCGTGGGCACGGGCGGCGGGGCGGGCGGGTTGCCGACCACGTTGGAGAAGTCGGGCCGGGTGGCCGCGGCATCGCCGTCCGGCTCGGTCGCCGCTGGCGTGGGCGGCTTGCCCAGCAGCCACGCGTCGAACACCTTGCGCGCGATCGGCGCGGCGGAATCCGCGCCGAAGCCGCCGCCCTCGACCGCGATCGCGATCGCGATCTTGGGGTCGTCCGCCGGCGCGTAGCCGATGTACAGGCCGCGATGGCGCTTCCACAACGGCAGCGAACGCGGATCCACCGCGCGCGCGCCGCGGTTGACCACCTGCGCGGTGCCGGTCTTGCCGGCCGACAGGTAGGGCGTGCCGCGGAAGATCCG
>JAFLEB010000151.1:0-1569 GCA_017302075.1 Lysobacterales bacterium | reverse complement strand
GGTGGTCAGCGGCTTGATCGTGGAGCCCGGCGCCACCCCGCCCAACACCAGCCGGTTGAACTGCGGGCGCGAGGGGTTGTCCTGCAGCGCCTTGTAGTCGGCGTGGCTGATGCCATTCACGAACAGGTTGGTGTCGTAGGCCGGCAGGCTGACCATCGCGAGCACCTCGCCGGTGCGCGGATCGACCGCCACCGCGGTGCCCTCCAGCTCGCCGAAGGCGTCGACCATCGCCCGCTGCAGGTCGAGGTCGATCGACAGCTGCAGGTCGGTGCCGGGCGTGGCCGGGACGGTATCGAGCGCACGCACGGTGCGGCCATCGACATTCGTCTCCAACCGGCGGAAGCCCGGCTTGCCGCGCAGCTGTTCGTCGTAATAGCGCTCGAGCCCGGTCTTGCCGACGTGCGAATAGGCGCTGCCTGCCGGCCCCAGCGCCGCCTGGTCCTTCTCGTCGACGCGGCCGACGTAACCGACCACGTGCGCCAGCAGCGGGCCGTGCGGGTACACCCGCCCGAGGTAGGGCACCAGGTCCACGCCGGGGAAGCGCCAGCGGTTCACCGCGAACCGGGCCGCCTCTTCATCGCTGATCCGCAGCTTGAGCGTCACCGGCTTGAACGGCCTGCTGGCCTTGTACTCGCGCAGGAAGCGAGACCCTTGTTCCTCGTCGATCGCCACCACCTCGCGCAGGCGCGCGAGCAACGCCCCACCCTCGCCGGCACGCTCGGGCACCGCGTCGAGGCGCCACGCCGCCACGTTGTCGGCAAGAATCCGGCCCTTGCGGTCGACGATCAGGCCGCGCGCCGGCACCACCGGGACCATCCGCAGCCGGTTGGCCTCCGAGCGGGTGGCGAACTCGTCGTGGCGCAGCACCTGCAGGCGGAAATACCAGCCGGCGAGCGCTGCCAGTCCGGCCAGCACCAGCACGAAACCGGCCAGCGCGCGCGCGCGGAACAGCGCGGCTTCCGCCGCATGGTTCTTCATCAGGCGCGGCGCGCGCGGCATCGCCTACCCGCGTCGCTGCAGGCGCAGCGTGTCCAGCACCAGGTGCAGCGGTGCCCACAGCACCATCCCGACCAGCGGTGCCGCCCAGAACGCCCAAGGCAGTTGCACCTCGCCGAGCACCAGGTGCACCGCCATCGCCACCACGCGGTCGTTGAATAGCAGGCCACCGATCGCCAGGGCCTGCTGCGACATCGGGAAGAAGCGCAGGCGCGCGCGGAAGCGGTCGAGGATGAAGGTCAGCACGACCAGGCGCAGCGCCTGCTCGCCGAGCAGGCCGCCGAACGCGAGGTCCGCCAGCAAGCCAAGCAGGAAAGCCACGCCCAATCCGACCTTGTCCGGGGCTTCCAGCACCCAGTACGCCAGCACCAGCGCAAGCCAGTAGGGCCGCAGGGGCTGCAGGACGTCGGGCATCGGCACCAGCCCCAGCAATAGCGCAACCAGCAGGCTGACCGGCAAGACCCAGCCGTTGCGCGCGCGGCTCATGGCGTCGCCTCCCGTGCCACCGCCGGCGCGGGCTTCGTCGTGCCGGCCTCGGCCGTCGATGCGGCGGGCGCACAGTCCTGCGCCGCC
>JAFLEB010000150.1 GCA_017302075.1 Lysobacterales bacterium | reverse complement strand
CAGCGCGATCCCCTGCGCGATCGCGATCGCCAGGCGCACGCCGGTGAACGCGCCCGGGCCGCGACCGACCGCGATCGCATCCAGCGCGCTGCGGGCGATGCCGGCCTCGGCCAGCACCGCCTCGGCCCAGGGCAGGGCCAGTTCCGCATGGCGGCGCGGCGCAACCTCGAAGCGCTCCAGCACTGCACCATCGGCGTACACGGCGACCGAACAGGCCTCGGTCGCGGTCTCGAACGCGAGCAGCTTCATCCGGCGTCGTCGGCGGCCGGCTGCCACAACTCGACCACCGCGCCCTCCGGATCCTGCACGTAGCCGAACTTGCCCTGCTCGGTCTCGTCGTAGCGGTCCAGCACCGTGCATCCGGCGGCACGCAGCGACGCCAGCATCGCGTCGAGGTCGTCGACGCGGAAGTTCAGCATGTAGGGCTTGTCGCCGGGTTCGAAGTAGCGGGTGTCGGCGGCGAACGGCGACCACACGGTCAGCGCATCGGCGCCGGTGTCCGCGCGCTTCCACGGCAGCAGCGCGCCGGCCCAGCCGGTCGGCACGTCCAGCCCCAGGTGGCGGCCATACCAGTCGGCCAGCGCCTGCGGGTCGTTGGCCTTGAAGAAGATCCCGCCGATTCCGTGGACGCGTGGCGTGTCGCTCATGGCTGCCCTCCCGCGGGCATCGGGTGTGGCCCGGATTGTGCCGAAAAGAACGCCTGCACGTCGGCGAGGTCGCGGGTGGTGGGCAGCGGCGGCAGCGAATCGAGGAACACGCGGCCGTAGGTCTTCTGGGTCAGCCGCGGGTCGCACAGGACCAGCACCCCGCGGTCGGTCTCGGTGCGGATCAGGCGGCCGGCGCCCTGCTTCAGCGCGATCACCGCCTGCGGCAGTTGTTCGTCGCGGAACGGA
This sequence comes from Lysobacterales bacterium, assembly GCA_017302075.1. Taxonomy (GTDB): domain Bacteria; phylum Pseudomonadota; class Gammaproteobacteria; order Xanthomonadales; family Xanthomonadaceae; genus Thermomonas; species Thermomonas mangrovi. The sequence continues at coordinate 4,322 of JAFLEB010000150.1, read as the reverse complement.
TTGCCGCCGGCGCGGCGGATCGCGTCCAGGCGCGCCTCGAACACCGGGTCGTCGGGCGCCGCGAACGGCAGCTTGTCGATCACCACCACCGACAGCGCGTCGCCGGCGACGTCGACGCCCTCGCGGAAACTGGCGGTGCCCAGAAGCACCCCGTTGCCGGACTCGCGGAAACGTTGCAGCAGCACGTGGCGCGGCTCGCTGCCCTGCACGAACAGCGGCCAGGGCCCGTCGCGCAGCGCCTCGGCGGCCTCGCGCAGGGCGCGATGCGAGGCGAACAAGAGGAAAGCACGGCCGGCGGAGGCCTCCAGCACCGGGCGCACCGCCTCCAGCACGGCGGCGCCGAATTCGCGCGCGGCGGGTTCCGGCATCCGCGGCGGCAGGTAGCACAGGGCCTGGCGGTCCCAGTCGAACGGACTGGGTTCGATCAATTCCGCGGCGTGCTCGATGCCCAGGCGCTGGGCGACATGGTCGAAGCGCCCGGCCACCGCCAACGTCGCCGAGGTGAACACCCAGGCCGCGCGCGACTGTTCGCGATGCGTGCGCAACGGCCCGGACACGTCCAGCGGCGTGCGCTGCAGGCGGAAGCCCTTCGGCGTCAGTTCGTACCAATGCACGCTGGTCGCGCCGCCGGTGCGGTCGAAGCCGGCGTCGTCATCGTCGTCGCCATCGGCGGCATCCGCCGCCTGCTCGCCCAGCCAGCGCCGCAAGCGGCTGAGCTGGTCGCGCGCGCGCAGGTGGGCGGCATCGAAGCCGGGCGCCGCCTCGCGCAGCGGCGCGAGTGCCTCGACCATGCCGTGCAGGGCCGCGGACAGCATCGCGAACGCGGGCTCGATGTCGACCTCGTCCAGCGCGCGCCATGCCGTGCCGCGCACCGGCAGGCCGTCCATCGCCGCCCGCAGGCTGCGCGCCGCCTGTTCCAGGGCGAACGCCGGCGCCTGCACGCTGGCCAACGCACCCGGCACGTCCTTGCATTCGCCGACCACGTCGCGCGCGAGTTCCACCAGCGGCCGCGCACCCAGCCCTTCGCCGAAGAACTGCGCGGCCAGCTCCGGCAACTGGTGGGCCTCGTCGACCACGAACGCCTGCGCGCCCGGCAGGATCTCGCCGAAGCCCTCCTGCTTGAGCGCGAGGTCGGCCAGCAGCAGGTGGTGGTTGACCACCACCAGGTCCGCCGACTGCGCGCGCTGGCGCGCCTGGACCACGAAGCACTCGCCCCAGAACGGGCATTCGCTGCCCAGGCAGTTGTCGGCGGTCGACGTGACCTGCGGCAGCAGCGGCGAATCCTCGGGCAAGGCATCGAGCTCGGACAGGTCACCCATGCGGGTGCGCCCGCTCCACGCCACCACCCGCTGGAACTGGGCGGCAATCTCGCGCGACGCGAACGCGCCCTTCAACAGATGCGGCTCCCCTTTCGCCTGCTCCATCCGGTAGCGGCAGAGGTAGTTCGAGCGCCCCTTCAGCAGCGCGGTCTTGAGCCCGGTGCCCAGCGCGTCGCGCACCCGCGGCAGGTCGCGCAGGTAGAGCTGGTCCTGCAGGGCGCGAGTGCCGGTGCTGACGATCGTCTTCATGCCCGAGAGCAACGCCGGCACCAGGTAGGCGAAGGTCTTGCCGGTGCCGGTGCCGGCCTCGGCGAGCAGGACGTCGCGGTGCTCGAAGGTGTCGGCGATCGCCATCGCCAGCCGCTGTTGCGCGGGACGCGCGACGAAGCCGGGGATGCGCGCGGCGAGCGCGGCCTCCGCCGACAGGGCGTCGCGGACGCCCGCGGCGAGGCGGGAGGCGGGTCCTGCCATCGCGGTCAGCGCGCCGGTTCGGGAACCGGATCGGGCGGCGCCTGCTTGGCCGGATCGCCGCCGCCGAACCAGTCGCGGATCGCCTGGCCGGCGCGTTCCAGTGCGCTCTCGCCTTCCTCCGGCGGGGCGATCGGATTGCCGAACTCGTCCAGCGCCGGCGGTGGCGCGAAGGCGCAGGCCTGGTAGCTCGGCGCGTAGCCGGCGACGAAGGCGAAGCGGCGCGCGCCGGGGCAACCGGCGTCGGTGCTGTGGCCGTCGGCGACCCACTGCCAGTCCAGGCCGTCGCTGGACAGGCGCAACGGCGCGCTCGGCATCCGCGCGAAGGTGTCCGACCACACCCGCATGCCGCCGGTCGCGCCGTACAGCCCGGTGGGCTGGTTCTGGTCGTTGCCGACCCAGACCACCGCCAGGTGGTCGCCGGTGTAGCCGGCAAACCAGCTGTCGCGGCTGTCGTTGCTGGTGCCGGTCTTGCCGGCGGCGGACAACCGCCCGAGGCCGTCGCGCACCAGCGGCCGCCCGGTCCCGGAGCTCACCGCGTACTGCAGCGCGGTGCCGACCAGCCGGGCCGCCACCGCATCGCCGCGTTGCGCCGGCGGCGGTGCCGCGTCGTAGCGCTTGATCGCGCGGCCGCGCGAGTCGAGCACCCCGCGCACCGCATGCAGGGGCTGGATGCGTCCGTCGGCGGCGAGGAACTGGTAGAGCTGCGCCATCGCGTACGGACTCTGGTCGACCGCGCCGAGGATCAGCGAGGGCTGCCCATCGGAATTGATGCCGGCCAGGGTACGGATCAGGTCCGCCAGCCGCTTCGGCTCGACCTCCATGCCCAGCCGCACCGTGGCCTGGTTGTAGCTCTGCGCCAGCGCGTCCTGCAGGCGCACCGTGCCGTGGCTGCGTCCGTCGGAATTGCCGGGCTTCCACGTCCGCGCGCGGCCCAGGCTGACCGAGATCGGTCCGTCGCTGATGGTGCTGGCCAGCGACCACTTGTCCGGCTGCGCCAGCGCCAGCAGGTACACGAACGGCTTCAGCAGCGAGCCGACCGGGCGCCTGGCGTCGATCGCACGGTTGAACCCGGCCTCGGTGACGTCGCGGCTGCCGACCACCGCCAGCACGTCGCCGTTGTGCACGTCGGTCATCACCAGCCCGGCCTGCAACGGCGGCCTGCCCTTGCTGCCCAGCGACTTCAGGGTGCGCACCACCGCGCCTTCGGCATAGCCCTGCGCGGCCGGCGACATCCCGGTCATCACCGACAAGCCGGCGCCGGAGATCGAATCGGCCGGGTAATCACGCGCCAGCTGCTTGCGCACCAGGTCGACGTAGGCCGGGAAACGGTTGGCGGCCAGGTTGCCGGCGTTGGTGGTGACGCCCAGCGGGGCCTTGCTGGCGCGCTGCAACTCCTTGTCGTCGATCAGGCCGCTCTCGTGCATCTTCTTGAGCACGAAGTTGCGGCGCTCGGTGGCGCGCTCCGGATTGCGCCGCGGGTTGTACCAGGACGGCCCCTTGACCATCCCGATCAACAGCGCGACCTGCTCGGTCGACAGGTCGCGCAGGTCGCGGCCGAACCAGAACTCCGAGGCCGCGGCCACCCCGCGGATCGCCTGCGCGCCGCGCTGCCCCAGGTCCACCTGGTTGAGGTAGGCCTCGAGGATGGTGCGCTTGTCGTAGCGCGCCTCCAGCAGCAGGGCGAACAGGATTTCCTTGAACTTGCGGGTGTAGGTCTGCTCCTTGCCGATGCCGAGCAGGCCGCTGCGGGCCAGCTGCTGGGTCAGGGTGCTGGCGCCCTGGCGGGTGTCGCCGCCGGACTTCACGTTGACGAAGACCGCGCGCAGCATGCCACCGAGGTCGATGCCCATGTGGTGGTTGAAGTCGCGGTCCTCGACCGCCTGCAAGCCGGTGACCAGCAGTTCGGGCACCTCCTCGATGCGCACCAGCCGGCGTTCTTCCTGCTGCTGCCCGTAGAGGGTGGCGATGCGGGCCGGGTCCAGCCGCGCGCTGCGCAGCGCGCGCCGGTTGGCGATGTCGCGGATGGCGAGGACTTCGCCGCCGGACAGCGTCACCTCCAGCCGCGCCGGTGCGATCCGCCCGTCGACGTCGTCGAAGCCGCGGCTGGCGATGTGCCAGCGCCCGCCGTTGCGCGCATAGGTGCCGGCGCGCTTGCCGTCGCCGGCGTGGTAGGAGGCGGCGTCCAACTCGGTCTTCAGGGTCTGCGCGTCCATCGCCAGCCCGGTGCGCAGCAGCAGCGGGCGCGCGTAGACGCGCGTCGGAACCTGCCAGCGCAGCTTGCCGAAGCGCTCGCCGACCTGGTGGTTCAGGTACAGCATGTAGGGGATCAGGAATCCCAGCAGCAGGGCCGCACCGGCCAGGCCCCAGGTCAGCAGACGCTGGCGCCAGCCCGGTTGGCCACCGGTTTCGCCTTCCTCGTCGTCGTGCAGGTCGTCTTCGTCTTCGATGCGGGGCATGGGTGGGCTGCTGGCGGCCTGTACGCGGGATGCGACAATGGCGGGACGTCGCGGGCGAGTCTAGCGCAGGGGTCGC
>JAFLEB010000015.1 GCA_017302075.1 Lysobacterales bacterium | reverse complement strand
GCCGATCCCGGCCCGGCCCCCAGCCCGCCCGTCGCCGACGCCTCGCCCGCGCCATCGGCGGACACCGGGACGATGGCCGGGCTGCCCGCAGAGGCACGCCGCACGGTGCGCCTGATCCACTCCGGCGGCCCCTTCCCGCATGCGCAGGATGGCAGCGTGTTCGGCAACCGCGAAGGCCACCTGCCCCGCCAACCGCGGGGCTGGTACCGCGAGTACACCGTGGAAACCCCGGGGCTGCGGCATCGCGGTGCGCGCCGGATCGTCACCGGCGGCGATCCACCGCAGGCCTGGTACTACACCGATGACCACTACGAGACCTTCCGCCGCTTCGACCCCGGCGCCCCCCGTCCATGAGCGCCTCCGGCTTCGACCTCGGCCTTTCCGATCCCGCCCGCAGCGGGGTGTTCTTCGTCGGCAGCGGCGACATCGCCACCCTCGATGCCGCCAGCCGCGATGCCGGCCTGCTCGCGCGGCGCATCGACCTGGCAGGCTGCACCGGCAAGCCGATGCTGATGCTGCGCATGGCGACCGCCCTCGACTTCCCGGCCGGCAGCGGCCGCAACTGGGATGCCCTGGCCGATCGCCTGCGCGACCTGTCGTGGTTGCCTGCCGCGGGTTACGCGCTGTTGTTCGAGGGGGCGGCCGATGTCCGGGATGCGGAGGAAACCAGCTTCGAGACCCTGCTCGACCTGCTCGACGAGACCGCGGCGGGCTGGCGCGCGCGCGGCATCGCCTTCTGGGCCTTCCTCGCGCTCCCCGACGAGGACTTCGTCGACGCGGATTGACGCACCACGCATACGAAAAACCCCGCCTTGGCGGGGTTCGTCGTTGCTGCAATTGGTGCCCAAGAGGGGACTCGAACCCCTACGACCTAAGTCGCTACCACCTCAAGGTAGTGCGTCTACCAATTCCGCCACCTGGGCTGAAACGTTCCGGGCTGCGCCGGCCGCCTATTGTAGGCGGGATCACTGCCCCTGCGCAGGGGCCGGCTGCTGTGGCGCAGCCGGTGCGGGTGCCGGCACCGCGGCCGGAGCCGGAGCCGTGGCCGCCGGCTGGGCCGGGGCGGTCGGGATGGCGGCAGCGGGCGCGGCGGGCGCCGGGGCCTGCGGCTGTCCCATCACGCCGAGGTCGGGCTTGGCGTCCACGGTGCCTTGGCGCGCGGTCTTGCTGGCATAGACCGCCATGCCCAGGCTGATAGCGAAGAAGGCAATGGCCAGCCACTTGGTGCTCTTGCTGAGGAAGTTCGACGCCCCGCGGGAGCCGAACACGGTGGCGGACGCGCCGCCGCCGAAGCCGGAGCCGGCCTGCGCGCCAGCGCCGCGCTGCATCAGGATGAGGGCGATCATCGCGATCGCGATGAGCACGTAGAGCACGGTGATCAGTTGCAACAGCATCGTTCGTCTTCTCTCACGCGCGCGCCGTGGCGCGCAGTCAGGCCGCCGCGGCTGCCGCGATGGCCAGGAAATCGGTCGCGACCAGCGAAGCCCCGCCGATCAGCCCGCCGTCGACGTCGGCTTGGGCAAACAGGCTGGCCGCGTTGTCCGGCTTCACGCTGCCGCCGTACAGCAGGGGCAGCGAATCCGCGATTGTAGCATCGCGGCGCGCCACTTCGCCACGCAGGAACGCGTGCACGGCCTGCGCCTGTTCCGGGCTGGCGGTGCGCCCGGTGCCGATCGCCCAGACCGGTTCGTAAGCCAGCACCGCGTCGGCCATCGCGCCCGCGCCCCCCGCTTCGAACACGGCGTCGAGCTGCTCGCGCAGGCGGTCCTCGGTGGCGCCGGACTCGCGTTCGTCCAGGGTCTCGCCCACGCACAGGATCGGTACCAGCCCGGCGGCCTTCGCGGCGACAAACTTGCGCGCGACCACGGCGCTGGACTCTGCGTGGTACTGGCGGCGCTCGGAATGCCCGACCAAGGTGTAGCGCGCGCCGACGTCGGCCAGCATCCCCGCCGCGACCTCGCCGGTGTACGCGCCCTTCGCGTGCTCGCTGACGTCCTGCGCACCGAAGGCCAGGCCATGCCTGGCGTACTGCCAGGCCAGTTCGCCGAGGTACGGGAACGGCGGCAGGATGATGCACTCCACCCCGGCCGGCGCCGGGGCGGCGACCACCGCGTCGAGCAGCGTGCGCGCGAAGGCGCGGTCGCCCTGCAGTTTCCAGTTCCCGGCGACGATCCTGCGGCGCATGCGCGGCTCCTGCGAAGAAAGGCGCAAGTCTAGCAACCGCCCCGGGCCGACGGCGCTATAGTCCGCGCGATGAACCGACCGCCCGCGCCCCGCGTCCTGCCCTATCGCAAGCCCACCGAGGGTCGCGATTACTGGGTCATCGACGACATCCTGCCCGACGCGGAGGCGATCCGTGCCCGCTGCCTGGCCAAGCCCGACTGGAGCCTGGGCTTCCCGCATACCACGGAGACCTGGCCGGGCCGTCGCGCGATCCCGGCGCTCGAACCTGGCGAGCTCGCCGAGGTCGAGGCCCGCGTCATGCATGCGACAGGTCGACCACGCCTGTGGGTCGAAGCCGCCCCCGACGGCAAGACCCTGAACCACAACTGCGTGCAAGCGGTCGGCGAACGCGAAGCCGCAGCACGACCGCATACCGACTCGCGCGCCCTGTGCCGGTATGCCGGCGTGCTGTACCTCAACCCGTCGGCGCCGGCGGACTGCGGCACCAGCTTCTACCGCCAGCGCCTGCCGGGCGGCCAGCTCGGCGGCAACACCGTCGCCAAGCCCCACGACAACCTCGTGCAGGCGCTCGGCACCCGCTTCGTGCCACCCGATGCCTTCGTCGAGGACGTCCGCATCCCCAATCGATTCAACCGGCTGCTGGTCTACAGCGCGGCCATGATCCACAGCGCCACCGCCTACTGCGGCGAACTGCTGGCCGACCAGCGGATGGCCGCGGTGTTCTTCTGGATGGCGTGAGCCGACGCAAGCCACCAAGGCGCGCGACGGTCCACCGGGAAAAAGCAAGGCCGCCGTGCGGCGGCCTTGGCGCTCACTTCAGCTTGATCTCGCGCAGGCGCTCGTCGAGGTAGCCCTGCGCCGTGATCGGCTCGGGGTAGCGGCTCGGGTTGTCGGCGCTCACGCAGTTCGGCAGCACGTCGATCAGGAAATCCGGGTTCGGGTGCAGGAAGAACGGCGTCGAATAACGCGGCTGGCGCGCCTTCTCGCCCGGCGGGTTCACCACGCGATGGGTGGTCGACGGCAGCACGTGGTTGGTCAGGCGCTGCAGCATGTCGCCGATGTTGACCACGATGGTGTCGGCGTCGGCCGTGTACGGCACCCACTCGCCCTTGCGCGAGAGCACCTGCAGACCCTCCGCGCTGGCGCCCACCAGCAGGGTGATCAGGTTGATGTCCTCGTGCGCGCCGGCGCGCACGTTGGGCACGTCGTCGGTGGTGATCGGCGGGTAGTGGATCGGCCGCAGGATCGAGTTGCCGTTGTTGGTCTTGTCGGCGAAGTAGTCCTCCGGCAGGTCCAGGCCCAGCGCGAGCGCGGACAGCATCCGCGAACCAAGTCCGTCCAGCGCGTCGTACAGCGCCAGCGCGCGCGCGCGGAACTCCGGGACCTCCGACGGCCACACGTTCGCCGGCATCGCCTCGGCGTACTTCTCGTCGCGCAGCTCGCGGCCGACGTGCCAGAACTCCTTGAGGTCGAAGTACTTCGAATCCTTGGCGGTCTCCACGCCGAACGGGGTGTAGCCGCGCGCGCCGCCGCCGCCGGGCACGTGGTACTGCTTCTTCACGTCCTCCGGCAGGGCGAAGAACGCGGTGAACGCGTCGTACGCGCCATCGATGACGTCCTGCGGGATGCCGTGGCCGCGGATGCCGGCGAAGCCCCATTCGCGGTAGGCGGCGCCGAGTTCGGCCACGAACGCGGCGCGGTCGGTCTCGAAGCGGCGGATGTCGAGGGTCGGGATGTAGGGCTCGCTCATGGCTGGGGTTCGCTCGAAGGAGGCGGCAGTCTGCAACCGCCGCGATAGGTCGGGATTGATCGGGATCAGGCCGCAGCGCGCACGGCGTCGGACAGGGCCTGCAGGGTGGCATCGACCAGGGCGGGGTCGTCGGCTTCCACGGTCACCCGCACCACCGGCTCGGTGCCCGAAGGACGCAGGAACGCGCGCCCGCGCCCGGCCACGGCCGCCTCGGCGGCCTGCAGCGCCGCGCGCACGCTGTCCGCTTCGGCCGGCTTGCGGCCCGCGTCGTAGCGCACGTTCACCGTCTTCTGCGGCACCTTGCCCAGGTCGGCCAACGCCGCCTCCAGACTGATGCCACGACGCCCCAGCACCTCCAGCACCTGCAACGCGCTGACGATGCCGTCGCCGGTGCTGGCACGGTCCAGGCACAGGATGTGGCCGCTCGCCTCGCCGCCGAGGACGCCCTCGTGCGCCAGCAGTTGCTGGTGCACATGGCGGTCGCCGACCTTGGCGCGCACGAAGCCGATGCCGCGCTCGCCCAGCGCGCGCTCGAACCCGTAGTTGGTCATCAGCGTGCCCACCACCGGGCCGCGCAGGCGGCCGCTGTCCCGCCAGTCGCAGGCCAGCACGTACAGCAGGTCGTCGCCGTCGCGGACGCGGCCCAGCCCGTCCACGAACAACACGCGGTCGCCGTCGCCATCGAAAGCGATGCCGAGGTCGGCGCCGGACGCCAGCACGCGCTCGGCCAACGCCTCGGGATGGGTGGAGCCCACGCCTTCGTTGATGTTGAGGCCGTTGGGGTCGACCCCGATCGCCTCCACGCGCGCACCGAGCTCGCGCAGGACCAGCGGCCCCAGCTGGTAGGTCGCGCCATTGGCGCAATCGACCACGATGCGCATGCCGTCGAGGTTGAAGCCGCGCGGCACCGAGTTCTTGCAGGCCTCGACGTAGCGGCCGATGGTGTCGCGGGTGCGCACCGCCTTGCCCAGCCGCTCGGAGGCCACGGTGCGGAATGGCGCGTCCAGCGCGGCCTCGATCGCCAGTTCGGTGGCATCGTCGAGCTTCTCGCCCTGTGCCGAGAAGAACTTGATGCCGTTGTCGTGGTGCGGGTTGTGCGAGGCCGAGATCACGATGCCGCCATCGGCGCGCATCGAATGCGTCAGGTGGGCGACGGCCGGGGTCGGCATCGGGCCCATCAGCTGCACGTCCACGCCGGCGGCCACCAGTCCCGCTTCCAGCGCGGCCTCGAACATGTAGTTCGAGATCCGGGTGTCCTTGCCGATCAGCACCATCGGCTTGCGCCACTCGCGCTCCTTGCGCGCGGCGGCGACCAGCGCGTGCCCGTAGGCATTGCCGAGGCGCAGCACGAAGTCGGCCGAGATCGGCCCCTCGCCCACCCGCCCGCGGATCCCGTCGGTGCCGAAGTAGCGGCGTGCGCTCACGCGGCCTCCGCGTCGTCCGCCGGGGCCGGCCGCTTCATCAGCAGGGCCAGCAGGTGCGCGAGGCGGTCGCGCATCTCGCGGCGGTCGACGATCTGGTCGATGGCGCCGTGCTCGAGCAGGAATTCGCTGCGCTGGAAGCCTTCCGGCAGCTTCTCGCGCACGGTCTGTTCGATCACCCGCGGCCCGGCGAAGCCGATCAGCGCGCCCGGCTCGGCGATGTTGAGGTCGCCGAGCATCGCGAAACTGGCGGAGACGCCACCGGTGGTCGGATGGGTCAGCACCGAGACATAGGGCAGTCCCGCCGCGCGCAGGCGGCCCAGCGCAGCCGAGGTCTTGGCCATCTGCATCAGCGAGAACAGGCTCTCGTGCATGCGCGCGCCGCCGCTGGCGGAGAAGCAGACATACGGGCAGCGCAGTTCCAGCGCGCGCTCGGCGGCCAGCGCGAAGCGCTCGCCGACCACGGAGCCCATCGAGCCGCCCATGAACGCGAAGTCGAAGGCCGACGCGACCAAGTCATGGCCCTTCAGCTTGCCTTCCATCGCCACCAGCGCATCGCGCTCGCCGGTCGACTTCTGCGCGGCCTTGATGCGGTCGGCGTACTTCTTCTGGTCCTTGAACCGGAGCACGTCGACCGGCCCCAGTTCGGCGCCGATCTCGTGGCCCATGCCCTCGTCGAGCAGGCTGGCCAGCCGCACGCGGGCGCGGATCGCCATGTGGAAGCCGCACTTCGGGCAGACCTCCAGGTGTTCCTCGAGCTCCGGGCGATACAGCACCGCGCCGCAGCGATCGCACTTTTCCCACAAGCCTTCCGGCACGCTCCGCTTGCGCTCCGCGCCGGTCTCGGTGCGGATGGTGGCGGGCATCAGTTTCTTGAGCCAGGACATCGGGTCGGGTCTGCTCCAGCCAGGCGCGGACCGGGGCCGCGCGGATCGGCAAGTCTAGCTCAGGCGCCGGCCGGCAAGCCGTCGAGCGCCCCGCGCAGCGGACGCAGGAAGTCGCCCGCGCGCCGGGCCGCATCGGCCTCGTCGGCGCTCCCTTCCAAGGTGGCGACCAACGCACTGCCGACCACCACCCCATCGGCATGCGCCGCCATCGCCGCGGCGCTTGCGGCATCGCGGATGCCGAAGCCCGCGAACACCGGGATCCGGGCCATCGCGCGGATCGCCTGCAGGTGGCCGGCGGCATCGCCGGCGTCGAGGCGGTCGGCCCCGGTCACCCCGGCAAAGCTGACGTAGTACAGGTACCCCTCGGCCTGGGCGCATAGGCGCTCGAGGCGGGCCTGCGGCGTGGTCGGCGAGGCCAGCGAGATCAACGCCAGGCCATGCCGGTCGAAGGCCGCGTGGTATTCGCCTGCCTCTTCCGGCGGCAGGTCGACCAGCAGCACGCCGTCCACGCCCGCCTCCGCCGCTGCGGCCGCGAACGTCGCCACGCCGCGGATCTCGACGGGATTGAGATAACCCATCAACACCACGGGCGTGGCCGCATCGGTCTCGCGGAATGCCTCGACCAGCGCCAGCACCCGCTTCAGGCCGACGCCACGCGCCAGCGCACGCTCGGAGCTGCGCTGGATCACCGGGCCGTCGGCCATCGGGTCCGAGAACGGCACGCCGAGCTCGATGACGTCCGCGCCGGCCTCGACCAGCGCGTGCATGACCGGGACCGTGGCCGCCAGCGAGGGATCGCCGGCGGTCACGAACGGCACCAGGGCCTTGCGCCCCGAGGCGCGCAGGTCCTCGAGCCGGTGCTGCAGCCGGGTCATTCGTTCGAGGCTGCCGGCGGCACCGCGCCGGCCGAGGCGACGTAGTCACCCGCCGGCGTCGGTCCCACGCGACCGACCTGGACGCCCGCCGCGGCGTATTCGGCCGCCAGCTCGGATTCGCCGACGTCGATGCCGCGCTCCTGGCCCATGCCGTCCAGGTGCTCGTTCAGCATCCGGCGGTACATGGTGGTCATGTAATCGAGGAAATCCTTGCGCTCGCCGGCGGCATGGACCGGCTTCACGCTGACCAGGTAAACGTGGGCATTGAAGCGCGCCGCCGCGTACAGGCTGGCCATGCTGATGCGGCGCACGCCCTGCTGCTGCGACTGCTTGTTGGTCAGCTCGAGGTATTCGTTGACGCAATCGAAGAACGCCGGATCCAGCTGGTTCGGGTTCTGCGCGTTCTGCGGGTCGGCCGCGGTCGGGGCCTGCTGTTCGTCGGCCATGGCCGCACTCCTGGGGTGGTGACTGAACCCGGCATTGTCGCGCAACCAGCCCGGCGAGGCCAGTTGCGCTGTTTCAGAGCGTCATGCCCTCGCGCCCGGCGATGGTGTGGACGTCCTTGTCGCCGCGCCCGGACAGGTTGCACAGGACCAGCGCGTCCTTCGGCAGGTCGCGGGCCAGCTTGATTGCCTGGGCGATGGCGTGGCTGGACTCCAGCGCCGGCAGGATGCCCTCCGTGCGCGCGAGCAGGTGGAAGGCGGCCAGCGCCTCGTCGTCGGTGACGCCCACGTAGTCGGCGCGCCCGCTGTCCTTCAGGAAGGCGTGTTCGGGGCCGACGCCGGGGTAGTCGAGGCCGGCGGAGACCGAATGCGTCTCGATGATCTGGCCATCGTCGTCGCAGATCACGTAGGTGCGATTGCCATGCAGGACGCCCGGCCGGCCGGCGGCCAGGGACGCCGCATGATGGCCGGTGGCGATCCCCTCGCCGGCCGCTTCCGCGCCGACCAGGCGCACGCCCGGATCGTTCAGGAACGCGTGGAAGACGCCGATCGCGTTGCTGCCGCCGCCCACGCAGGCGGTCACGGCGTCCGGGAGGCGGCCGTATTCCGCCAGCATCTGCGCGCGCGCCTCGCGCCCGACCACCGCGTTGAAGTCGCGCACCATCCGCGGGTACGGATCCGGGCCGGCGACCGTGCCGATGATGTAGAACGTGTCGCGGACGTTGGTGACCCAGTCGCGCATCGCCTCGTTCAGCGCATCCTTCAGGGTCGCCGAACCGCTGGTCACCGGCACCACCGTCGCACCGAGCAGCTTCATGCGGTAGACGTTGATCTTCTGCCGCTCGATGTCGGTGGCGCCCATGTAGACCACGCATTCCAGCCCGAGGCGGGCGGCGACCGTGGCCGAGGCCACGCCGTGCTGGCCCGCGCCGGTCTCGGCGATGATCCGGGTCTTGCCCATCCGGCTGGCCAGCAGCGCCTGGCCGATGGTGTTGTTGATCTTGTGTGCGCCGGTGTGGTTCAGGTCCTCGCGCTTGAGCAGGATCCGCGCGCCGCCGGCCTCGCGGCTCAGCCGTTCGGCGTGGTAGATCGGACTGGGCCGGCCGACGTAATGCGCCAGGTCCGCCTCGAATTCGGCGATGAAGGCGGGATCGACGCGCGCGGCATCGTAGGCGGCGGCCAGTTCCTGCAGCGGGCCGATGAGGGTCTCGGCGACGAAGCGACCGCCGTAGCGGCCGAAGTGGCCCGAGGCGTCGGGATAACGAAAGTAGTCGATGGCCGCGGCGGGGGCGGGATCGATCGATGTGGAGGGCATGCTGAGTCTTCCGGGAGCGTGGGCAGCCGATCAGGCGGCGGACAGGTGGCGCTTCGCTGCCGGACGCATCACCTGACCATCGCGGCCGGCACCCGGCGCCAGCGCCGCAAGGAGCGGCCGAACGGGGCGGGTTTGCGGCGCACGGAACTCATGCCGGGTAGCCTACACGAGCCCTGCCCGCGCCGTCAGCGGCCACAGGCGTTGCACGACTTGAACGCATCGTCTTCGCCGAGTTCGACGCAGTCCGCGCGCCGGACCTCCTCGACGAAGCGGCGCATCAGCGCGCCATCCTTGACCCCGGGCTGCGCCTCGATCCCGCTGGAGACATCCACGCCCCAGGGCGAGGCCCGGCGCACCGCGGCGAACACGTTGTCCGGCTCCAGCCCACCCGCCAGCACCCACGGCTTGGTCATGTCCGGCGGGATCGCGGACAGGTCGAGGCGCTGGCCGCTGCCACCGGCCGCACCGGCCTCATGGCCGTCCAGCACGAAGCCGGCCGCGTTCGGATAGCGCGCGTGCAACATGCGCCCACTGAGGGCGGCCTCGTGCCCGCGCATGCCGATCCCCTTGAGGTACGGCAGGCCGAAGCGGCGGCAGAAGGCATCGTCCTCGCTGCCATGGAACTGCAGCAGGGACGGCCGCACCTGCGCGATCGCCTCGCGCACTTCATCGACCGGGTTGTCCATGAACAGGGCGACGACGTCGACCAGCGGCGCCATCGCATCGCGCAGCGCGCGCGCGGACGCGGGCTCGACCCGGCGCTTGCTGTGCCGGGCGAACACCAGGCCGACGGCATCCACGCCCAACTCGCCGGCCAGGCGGATGTCGCCGGCGCGGGTCAGGCCGCAGAACTTGATGCGGGTGCGGAACAGGGCGCGCTGCATGGCTCACTCGTCGCCGGTGACTTCCGCCGGCAGGCCCCATTGTCGCGGATAGCGCGGCCCGATGAACAGCAGCCCCTGCGCCGGCGCGGTCGGCCCGGCGACGGTCCGGTCGCGGCCGGCCAGCAGGTCGTCGATCCAGCCGATGGGCCGCTCCCCGCGGCCCACCACCAGCAGCGACCCGACGATGTTGCGGACCATGTGGTGCAGGAACGCATTCGCCTGCACCTCCACCACCACGTCGTCGCCATCGCGGTGGACCGAGATCGCCTGCAGGTTGCGGCGCGCGTGGGTCGCCTGGCATTGCACGCTGCGGAAGGCGGAAAAGTCCTGTTCCCCCAGCAGCGCCTGTGCGCCGGCGTGCATCGCGTCGGCATCCAGCGGCATGCGTTCCCAGCCCAGGTATTGCCGCCCCAGGCCGGGGCGCGCGCTGCGGTTCAGGACGCGATAGCGATAGCGCCGCGCACGCGCGGAGAAGCGGGCGTTGAAGTCGTCGGCCACCGGCACGCACCAGCGCACCGCCATCGTGGCTGGCAGGTTCGCGGTCGTCCCGAGGATCCAGCCACGCGCGTCGCGGCGTGCGTCGGTGTCGAAATGGACGACCTGGCATTGGCCGTGCACGCCGGCATCGGTGCGCCCCGCGCATACGGTGTCGATGCGCGCATCGGCGACCCGGGACAGGGCGTTCTCCAGCGCGGTCTGCAAACTGCCATCGGCGGCTTGCGTGCCGGCCGCGCTCAGGCGCTGCCAGCCGGAAAACCCGCTGCCGTCGTACTCGACCCCCAGCGCCAGGCGCATGCGATTCGCGGCGCGACCTCAGCCGAGCTCACGCAGCATGCGCGCCGCCTCATCCCGTGCGGCGGGATCGACGTCGTCCATGATCTCGCGCAGGAGCTGCTTCGCCGAATGGTCGTCGCCGATGTCGAGGAAGGCGCGCGCCAGCTTCATCCGGTGTTCGACCGAAGCCTTGGCCTGCGCGATCGCCGGTGCCTGGGGCCCCCGTTCGGGCGCCTCCGGTTGGGCTGGGACAACCGGCTCCGGCGCGACGAAGCGCGGCGCTGGCGCCACCGGTTGCGGCGGCGACGGAGGCTCGGTCTGCACCCAACCTGAATGCCAGGTGGGCGTCTCGTTGCGCGTCGGGGGCGGTGCCGCAGCGGCAGGCGCCGCCTCGTCCTGCGCCACGCCGGGAGCGCCTGGTTGTTCCGCCACGGCGACATCCGGGGCATCGGCGGGTTCGGGGTCCAATGCGGCGAGGCTGGGGGCGCGCAAGCTCGCCGCAAGCGCATCCGCATCGAACGTCCGCTGGCGCACGGGCGGCCTGGATGCGGGGCGTGCACCGCGACGCATCACCAGCCACGCCAGCACCGCCATGCCCAGCACGGCCAAGCCGCCCCACAACCATGGCGTGGTCGACGATGCACTGCCCTCCTCGGGCACGGGTTGGCGCACTTCCGCGGCGGGCTTCGCCGCAACCGCAGCCGGCTGCGGGGTGGCGACCGTGGCGGCCGGCTTGGCATTGGCCTCCGCCAATCGCTGCTGTGCGGCCGCCAATTCGCTGTCCTTCAGCGCGATCATCGCCTGCTGGTCCTGGCGCAACTTCTCCAGTTCCGCGACGCGCTCCTTGAGCTCGCCGATCTCCGCGGCCTTGGCCGCGATGTCTTCGTCTTTCTGGCGCAGTTGTTGCTGGAGCATGCTGCCCTCGCCGCCGGCGCTGGCGCCGGTTCGTGTCGCGGTGGCCTTGCCGGGGCCGGTGGGTGGGACGATCTGCAAGCGTGCTTCGCTGCGCCCTGGCGATTGCGCCACCGCCTTGGGGGACGCGGCCTTGGGCACCGATGGCTGCGGTGCCGCCTGGCGCGTGGGTGCCGGCGTCGGTGCAGACGCCATCGGTACCGGGGGCTTCGGCGATGCCGCCTGGGTGGCCGCCTGGGGCGCGGCATCGACCTGGCTCGGTTGGGCGACCGGGCGACGGGCCTGCCGCCACTGGCGCATCTGTTCGCGCACCACCATCGCCGCTTCGTCAGGCGCGACCGCCTGCAGTTCGCCGCTGCCGGGCACGCGCAACACCGCGCCGCGCTTCAACCGGTTGATGTCGCCGCCGAGGAAGGCATCGGGATTGGCCCGCAGCAGGGCCAGCATGGCCTGGTCGAGGCTGGTGCCCCCCGGCAGGTCCAGCTTGCCGACGATGCTGGACAAGGCTTCGCCGCGCTTGACCGGGCCGTACTCGCCCGGCGTCGCCGCTGGTGCCGCACTCGCCAGCGGGGCGGCCGGCAGCGGGATGGCGTTGGCCGGCGCTCGGACCGGTTCGGCTGCGACCGGGGTCGCCGGACTTGGCGGCTCGGCAGCCGGCGTCGGCGCGAGCGGACGCTGGACGACGTTGGGCGCGTCGACCCGCGGCGCCTCGATCGCAGGCTGCACGCCGGCACTGGTGGTGCGCGGTGCATCGACCAGCGCGGTGTATTCGCGGACCAGGCGGCCCTGCCCCCAATCGACCTCGATCAGGAAATTCAGCACCGACTGGTCGACCGGCTTCAGCGTGGTGACGCGGATCACCGGGCGGCCGCGGGCGTCGCTGCCGAGGCTGAACTGCAGGTCGGCAGCGGCGCCGGTGGGCGGTGCCAGGCCGACCCGGCGGAAGGTCTCGGGCGAGGCCAGGCGCGCCTGCAGGGCTTCCAGCTCGCCGGGCGTGGTCGAGATGATCGGGATCTCGGCGAGCAGCGGCTGGTTGCGCTGCGACTTCACCTGGATCTGCCCAAGCCCCAGTGCCGCCACGTTGCCGGCGGCCAGCAGCAACGCCGCGGCGACCGCGATTCGCAATTGACCGAGCACGCGCATTCCCCGAACGACCCGCGTGGACTCTAGCCGCGCGCGGCCTTCGCCGGCAAGCCGTCGGCCACCAGCACCTCCGCGATCTGCACGGCGTTCAGCGCCGCGCCCTTGCGGATGTTGTCGGCGACCACCCACAGGTTGAGACCGCGCGGGTGCGAGAGATCCTCGCGGATGCGGCCGACGTACACCGGGTCGTTGCCCGAGGCATGCGTCACCGGGGTCGGGTAGCCGCCCGGCTTGCGCTCGTCCACCACTTCCACGCCGGGCGCGCCTTCCAGCAGCGCGCGCGCCTCGCCGGCGGTGACCTTGCGCCGGGTCTCGATGTTGACGGCCTCCGAGTGGCCGTAGAACACCGGCACGCGCACCGCGGTCGGATTCACCTGGATGCTGTCGTCGCCGAGGATCTTGCGGGTTTCCCACACCAGCTTCATTTCTTCCTTGGTATAGCCGTTGTCCTGGAAGTCGTCGATGTGCGGGATCAGGTTGAACGCGATCTGCACAGGGAAGCGCGACGGGGTGATGCCCTGGAAGCTGAGCAATTCGGCCGTCTGCCGCCCCAGTTCCTCCAGCGCGGAACGCCCGCCGCCGGAGACCGACTGGTAGGTGGCCACGTTGATCCGCTCGATGCCGTATTCGCGGTGGATCGGGGCGAGGACCGGCATCAGCTGCATGGTCGAGCAATTGGGGTTGGCGATGATCCCGCGCGGCCGCTCGCGCGTCGCCTCCGGGTTCACCTCGCTGACCACCAGCGGCACGTCGTCGTCGTAGCGGAAGGTCGAGGAGTTGTCGATGACCACCGCACCGGCGGCGGCGAACTTCGGCGCGTATTCCTTGCTCACCGAGCCGCCCGCGGAGAACAGGGCGATGTCGACGCCGGCCGGATCGAAGGTCGCGAGGTCGCGCACCAGCACCTCGTCGTCCATGAAGTCGACGTAGCCGCCCGCGGAGCGCTCGCTGGCCAGCGCGACCAGTTCCCCGACCGGGAACCGGCGCTCAGCCAGGATCGCGAGCATCGCCTCGCCGACGGCGCCCGTCGCGCCGACCACCGCCACCGTGTACCGCCTGCCTGCCGTTGCCTCTGCCATGGGATCGTCTCTCGTGTGGCACGGCCCTTCGCGGGCCGCGCGGGATGGGGGAGTCGCTGTTGCGGGTGCGGCGCGCTGCTGCCCGGAGGGGCCCGCCGGCGGCGCGCCGCTAGGGTTTGTCGCCGAAGTCCGCGAGGCCGGCCGGGACCCGCGGCGACACGTCGCCGACATCGCCACACTGCGCGCGGTGGCGCAGGGCCTGGTCCATCAGCACCAGCGCCAGCATCGCCTCGCAGATCGGGGTCGCGCGGATGCCGACGCAGGGGTCGTGGCGACCGGTGGTGACGATGTCGACCACGTTGCCGTCCACGTCCACGCCCGCGACCGGCAGGCGCAGGCTGGAGGTGGGCTTGAACGCGACCGAGACGAGCACCTGCTGCCCGGTGGAGATGCCGCCGAGGATGCCGCCGGCGTGGTTGGACTGGAATCCGGCCGGCGTCATCACGTCGCGGTGCAGGCTCCCGTGCTGCGCCACGCTGGCGAAGCCGTCGCCGATCTCCACGCCCTTGACCGCGTTGATCGACATCATCGCCGCGGCGAGCTCGCCATCGAGCTTGCCGTAGATCGGCTCGCCCCAGCCCGGCGGCACCCCGTCGGCGACCACGGTCACCCGCGCGCCGACCGAATCGCCGGACTTGCGCAGCGCATCCATGTAGCGTTCGAGCGCGTCGACCTGCGGCGCATGCGGCCAGAAGAACGGATTGGTGTCGACGACGCCGGCATCGAAACCGGCCGGCACGATGTCGCCGAGTTGCGACAGCCAGCCACGCACGCGCACGCCGTGCCGATCGGCCAGCCACTTCTTCGCGATCACCCCGGCGGCCACGCGCATCGTGGTTTCGCGCGCGCTGCTGCGCCCGCCGCCGCGCGGGTCGCGGGCGCCGTACTTCTGCCAGTAGGTGTAGTCCGCATGGCCTGGGCGGAACTGGCGGGCGATGGCGTCGTAATCCTTGCTGCGCTGGTCGGTGTTGCGGATCAGCAACGCGACCGGCGCGCCGGTGGTCAGGCCTTGGTACACGCCGCTGAGGATCTCGACCTCGTCGGCCTCGTGGCGCTGCGACACGTGGCGGGAATTGCCGGTGGCGCGGCGCTTGAGGTCGTGCGCGAAGTCCGCGGGCGCGAGCGCGATGCCGGGCGGGCAGCCATCGACCACGCAACCGATGGCCGGCCCGTGCGATTCGCCGAAGGTGGTGACCCGCAGCAGGTGGCCGAAGGTGTTCACGGCGTCACCGGCGCGGGCTCAGAACAAGTCGCCGGGCGGCGCGCGACGCGGCTCGCGGGCCGCGGCCAGGCGCGCGATCGACGCATGGTGCGCGACCAGGTCGGCGCATTCGGCGACGAAGATGCCCATCTGCCCCACCTTGAACTCCACCCAGGCCAGCGGCAGCTCGGGCAGCAGGCGCACCAGCGCCTGCTCGGCCTCGCCGACCTCGCAGACCAGCAGGCCGTCCTGCGACAGGTGCAGCGGGGCGTCGCGCATGATCCGCAGGGCGATGTCCAGGCCGTCGTCGCCGGCGCGCAGGCCGAGTTCCGGCTCGTGCGCATACTCGCGCGGCAGGGCATCGGTCTCGTCGTTGGTGACGTAGGGCGGGTTGGTGACGATCAGGTCGTAGTGCTCGCCCTGCAGGCCCGAGAACAGGTCCGACTTCACGAAGCGGACGTTGCCCACGTGCAGGCGCGCCTCGTTCTCCGCGGCCAGCGCGAGCGCATCGTCGCTGATGTCGGCGCCGTCCACGTGCCAGTCCGGGTTGTGGTGGGCCATGGCGATGGCGATGCAGCCCGAGCCGGTGCACAGGTCCAGCGCGCGGCGCACCTCGCGGTCGCCCAGCCACGGCTGGAAGCCAGCCTCGATCATCTCCGCGATCGGCGAGCGCGGCACCAGCGCGCGCGGGTCCGACTTGAAGCTGAGCCCGGCGAACCAGGCCTCGCCGGTGAGGTAGGCGGCGGGGATGCGTTCCTCGATCCGGCGCAGGAACAGGCCGAGCACGTCTTCCTTCTCGGCCTCGGTCACCCGCGCGTTGCCGTAGGCCGGCGGCAGGTCGTGCGGCAGGTGTAGGGCGTGCAGGGTCAGCTGGGTGGCCTCGTCCAGCGCGTTGTCATAGCTGTGCCCGAAGGTCAGACCGGCCGCGTTGAACCGGCTCGCGCCGTAGCGGATCAGGTCGATGATCGTCTGCAGTTCCTGGGACATGGGCTACGCGCGCGCGGGTCGGCGCCGAAGTATAGCGGCGGCGGGCCGGTATCATGGCGCGTCGCCCACCCTGCCCCATCGCCGAACGCCATGTCGAAATCCGCTTCCCGCCGCCCCATGTGGCTCGCCGTCGTCGTCCTGGCCGCCGCCGGACTGGGCCTGTGGGCTTCGCAGCGCTACCACGCGGACCCGGCTGCACCCACGTTGCCGGCAGTGAAGAGCGCCACCCTGCTGCCCAACCCGCGCGTGCTCCCGGCGTTCGCCCTGCAGCAGTCGGACGGCACCCCGCTGACCGCCGACGAGCTCAAGGGTCACTGGACGCTGGTGTTCATCGGCTTCACCCACTGCCCGGACGTCTGCCCGACCACCCTGGCCGAGCTGTCCGGCGCGCAGAAGCAGTGGGCGTCGATCCCGGACGCCACCCGTCCGCGCGTGCTGTTCGTGTCCGCCGACCCGGAACGCGACACCCCGCAGTTGGTAGGCCAGTACGCGCACGCCTTCCATCCCGATTCGCTGGCGGCCACCGCGCCATTGCCGGAGATGGAAGCCTTCGCGCGGTCGCTCTCGCTGGTGTTCATGAAGGTGCCCGGCAAGAGCGGCCAGGCCGACGACTACACCCTCGACCATTCCGCCGCCGTGGTCCTGCTCGACCCGCAGGCGCGGATGGCCGGCGTGATCCAGCCGCCATTCGACGTCAAGGCGATCGCCGCCGACCTGCAGGCGCTGACCAAGGCCGCCCCGTGAGCCTGCTCACTACCCTGACCTACGCCCTGCCGCATCGCGCGCTGTCCTCCGCCGCGCGGCGGCTGGCCTACTCGACCCATCCCGCGATCAAGCAGTGGCTGATCGACACGGTGACCCGCAAGTTCGGCGTCGACCTCGGCGAAGCCGCGCAGCCCGACCCCACCGCCTATCCCAGCTTCAACGCCTTCTTCACCCGCGCGCTGAAGCCCGGCGCGCGCACGCCCGACCCGGACCCGCGCGCATTGCTGATGCCGGCCGACGGCCACGTCAGCCAGTGCGGGGCGATCGTCGACGGGCGCATCTTCCAGGCCAAGGGCCAGGGCTTCACCGCCGCCGAATTGCTGGGCAGCGACGCGGATGCCGCCCCGTTCGCCGACGGCCTGTTCGCGACCATCTACCTCTCACCGCGCGACTACCACCGCGTGCACATGCCGTGGACCGGGACCCTGCGCGAGACCGTGCACGTGCCCGGCCGGCTGTTCTCGGTGGGCACCGACGCGGTCGCCAACGTGCCGCGCCTGTTCGCCCGCAACGAGCGCCTGGTGTGCCATTTCGATACCGACTTCGGGCCGATGGTGCAGGTGATGGTCGGCGCGCTGCTGGTGTCCGGCGTGGAAACGGTGTGGAGCGGCGAGGAAATCCCGGCCTACGCCGATGCCATCACCCGCAAGGACTACCGCGGCCGCGGGATCGTGCTGGAACGCTTCGCCGAGATGGCGCGCTTCAACTACGGCAGCACGGTGATCGTGCTGCTGCCGAAAGGCGCCGCGACGCTCGCCGCATCGTTGGTCGCCGAGGCCCCGGTGCGGCTGGGGCAGCGGCTCGCCACCCGCGGCTGAGGCCGGACGGCCTCAGCCGTCGCAGCCCTGCAGGCTGATGCTCTGCCCGGGCTTCACCGCGTACTTCGGCGCCTTGAGCTTGTTGGCCTTGGCCAGGTCGCCGAGGTCGCACCTGTACCTGCGCGCGATGGTGGTGAGGTTCTCGCCGCGCACCACGCGATGGGTCTTGGGCTTGGCCGGCTTCGGCGGCGGCGGGGGCGCGACCGCGGCGGAGGCCGTCGCCGCGTCGCCGTTCGCCGGCGTCACCGGCCCGATCCGCACCAGCGCCGCCTGCACGTTGCTGGCGACCAGTTGCTCCGCCAGCTGCAGGCGTTGGCCGCGCGTGCAGTGGCGCTCGTACAGGCGCGCGATCCAGGTGGTCGCGCCGAGCACGGTGCCGGCCGGCATGGTGCTGTCGGGGTCCCAGCGCGGGTTGAGGTTGCGCAGCGCGCGCATGTAGCCGTCGCGCGAGCCCGCATTGCCCAGGCAGATGGTCAGCTCGTAGAGCGACGCCGGCTGCGCCAGGCGGATGCTGGCCTGGCGGGTGTACACCCGCGGCCAGGTGATCCCGTAGTCGCGCGGGTGCAGGTACAGCCACGCCGCCGCGATCACCATCGGCACGTAGTCCTTGGTTTCAGCGGGGAACTGGTTGTAAACGTCGATGTCCCAGAAGCTGCGCCCGCCGCTGGACTGGTACACCCGCAGCGCGCGGCCCTCGCCGCCGTTGTAGCCGGCCAGCGACAGCTCGATGCTGTTGCCGAGCTGGGCCATGCGCTCGGTCAGGTACTGCGCGGCGGCATCGGCCGAGGCGCGCGGGTCGTAGCGGGTGTCGAAGCCGGTGCCGTCGTTGCCCAGGCCGAAACGGCGCCCGGTGGCCGGCATGAACTGCAGCGGGCCGACCGCGCCGGCGCGCGAGCCCACGTGCACCTTGCCGTTGGATTCCTTGGCCATGATCCCGAACAGCAGCGCCTCGGGCAGGCCGTGGCGGCGGAAGGCCGGCGACATCTGCTGTTGCAGGTAGCGGTAGTTCTCGTAGCTGTCCATCAGCGACGGACGCATGTCGGTCAGCCAGCGGCGGATGCCGGCCTGCACCGCCGGGTTGAACTGGACCATCTGCACGAAGCGCTGGCCTTCCTCGCTCAGCAGCGAGGCGGCGTCCGCATTCGCCGGCACCTCGGCATCCGCGAGGTCGCGTTCGTCGATGGGGTCTTCGCCATCCTCGCCCTCGCCGGTGTCCTGCGGCGTCGCCTGCAGCAGGCGTTCGTAGGTGGCCAGCATCGGCGCCAGGGTGCAGCCCTTCTGCTTCGCGCAGGCCTCGACCACCGCCTTGATCTCGGCCAGCGCGGCACTGCCCGCCGCGGCGCCTGCTTCCGGATCCTCGGCCAGTTGCGCATCGCGATAGCGCTTCTCGGCGGCCTCGAGGCGCTGTTGCAGCGCCTTCACCGCGGCCTCCTCGCGACGCGACAACGCCTGCGCGTCGGGGGCGGCCAATGCCGAGGACAGGACCAGGACGAACGCGGCGACGGCCGGCAACGGACGGAAAGGCATCAAGGCTCGAGGGGACGGCGTGGGGAGTCCGCAGGGTAGCCGCCGGCCGCGCCCCGCGGCAACCCGCGCGAGCGCCACGGGAGGCCATGCGCATTCGCATAGAATCGACGCCACGCATTCATCCCGGGACGCCCATGGACCCCCTCTTCGTCGGCAAGGCCATCACCACCGAAACCAGCGGCAACGTGGTGTTGCTGCCGAAGTACGGCAACCGCCATGGCCTGGTCGCCGGCGCCACCGGCACCGGCAAGACGGTGACCCTGATGACCCTGGCCGAAGGATTCAGCCGGATCGGCGTACCGGTGTTCCTGGCCGACGTGAAGGGCGATGTATCCGGCCTGGCCGTGCCGGGCGCGCCCAGCGAGAAGCTGCAGGCGCGGATCGCCCAACTGGGCATGGCGGACTACCGCAACGAAGCCGCGCCGGTGGTGTTCTGGGACCTGTGGGGCAAGTCCGGGCATCCGGTGCGCACCACCGTCAGCGAAATGGGCCCCACCTTGCTCGGCCGCATCCTGGAACTCAACGACACCCAGTCCGGGGTGCTCGATATCGTGTTCAAGCTGGCCGACGACCGCGGCCTGCTGCTGCTCGACCTCGAGGACCTGCGCGCCCTGCTCGGCCTGATCGCGGAGGAACGCAAGGACATCAGCACCTCCTATGGCCTGGTCAGCACGCAGTCGATCGGCGCGATCCAGCGCGCCCTGCTGCGGCTGGAGCAGGAAGGCGCCGACCTGTTCTTCGGCGAACCGGCGCTCGAACTGTCCGACCTGATGCGCACCACCACCGACGGCCGCGGCGTGGTCAACATCCTCGCCGCCGACCAGCTGATCCTGAAGCCGAAGCTGTACTCCAGCTTCCTGCTGTGGCTGCTGTCGGAGCTGTTCGAAACCTTGCCGGAAGTCGGCGACCTGGACAAGCCGAAGCTGGTGTTCGTGTTCGACGAGGCCCACCTGCTGTTCGACGACGCCCCGCCGGCGCTGCGGCAGCGCATCGAGCAGGTGGTCCGCATCATCCGCTCCAAGGGCGTGGGCGTGTACTTCTGCTCGCAGTTCCCGGACGACGTGCCGGACGAGATCCTCGGCCAGCTCGGCAACCGCTTCCAACACGCGCTGCGCGCCTTCACCCCGCGCGACCAGAAGGCGGTGAAGACCGCCGCCGAGACCTTCGTCGCCAATCCCGCGCTGGACGTGGCCAAGGCCATCGGCCAGCTCGGCGTGGGCGAAGCGCTGGTGTCCACGCTGCAGGACAAGGGCGTGCCGATGCCGGTGGAGCACACGCTGATCGCGCCGCCGCGTTGCCGGATGGGCGCGATCACCGATGCCGAGCGCCAGCAGGTGCGCGCCGGCAGCCCGGTCGGGATGAAGTACGACACCCGCGTCGACCGCGATTCCGCGGCGGAGATGCTGGCGAAGAAGGCCGAAGCCAAGGCCGGGCAGGCGCAGGCGCCGGAGGCCAAGGCCGGCCCCGAGGACGCCGGCGGTGGCGGCATCGGCGGGGCGCTGCACGACTTCCTGTTCGGCTCGACCGGCCCGCGCGGCGGCAAGCGCGACGGCGTGGTCCAGCAGGTCGCGCGCAACGAGGCGCGGCGGCTCGGCACCCGCGTGCTGCGTGGCGTGCTGGGCGGGATCTTCGGCGGCAAGCGCTGAGCAAGACCCGATGGGACGCTGGCGCCCGCCCGCGGAGCGCAGCACCGCGCTGATCACCCGCGCCGGCCACGACCGCCTGAAGGCCGAGCTGGACGACCTGTGGCGGGTGCGCCGGCCGGAGGTGGTCAAGGCATTGGCCGCCGCCGCCGCCGAGGGCGACCGCTCGGAGAACGCCGAGTACACCTATCGCAAGAAGCAGCTCGGCGAGATCGACCGCCGCGTGCGCTACCTCAGCAAGCGGCTGGAGTCGCTGAAGGTGGTCGATGCCGCGCCGTCGGACCGGGACACGGTGTTCTTCGGCGCAGAGGTCGAGCTGGAGGACGTCGCCAGCGGCGCGCTGGTGCGCTACCGCATCGTCGGCCCCGACGAGACCGACCCGAAGCTGGGCTGGATCAGCATCGACGCCCCGCTCGCCCGCGCCATGCTGAAGAAGCGCGTGGACGACGAATTCGAGGCGCCGCTGCCGGGCGGCAACGTGCGCTACGCGATCGTCGAGGTCGAGTACCCCGGGGCGTGAACGGCGCCGCGGCGATCAGCCGAGGTCGTTGACTTCCGGCGTGCCGGCGGCGGCCTCGTCGTCCGGCGGCGCCTGCCGCGCCACCTTGGCCAGCGCGATGTAGCGCTTGCGGAACGCGTCGAGCTCGCGCTCCTCCAGTTCCTCGAGGTCCAGCAAGGCGTTGTGCGCGCCGCGGGTGCTGCGGATCAGCTCGTCCAGCTTGAGCTGGATCGCCTCGGTGTCGCGGTTCTGCGAGTTCTGGATCAGGAACACCATCAGGAAGGTGACGATGGTGGTGCCGGTGTTGATCACCAGCTGCCAGGTATCGCTGAACCCGAACAACGGCCCGGTGACGATCCAGGCCAGCACGACCAGCAAGGCGAGCACGAAGCCCAGCGGGCGCCCGGTGGCGCGCGAGGCCCATTTGGCGAGTCGGTTGATCGCGTGCGATGCGGAGGGCATGGCGGGTTCCTGTTCGACCGCCCGCAGTATGCGCGCGCCGCTCAGGCGTTGTACTCGACTTCGCCGTAGAGGTCGTGTTCGTCGCTGCCCATGATCCGCACCATCGCGAATTCGCCCGGTACCAGGCCGGCCTCGCGGCCGTCCTGCACCTGCACCAGGCCGTCGATCTCCGGCGCATCGGCCATCGAGCGGGCGATGGCGAGTTCGCCGTCGATCGCATCCACCAGCACCTGCTGCACGGTCCCCACCTTGGCCGCGAGCCGCGCCTCGGAGATCGCCGCCTGCCGATCCATGAAACGGGCCAGGCGCTCCTGCTTGACCTCCTCGGCCACCGGGTCCGGCAGCTCGTTCGCCTTCGCCCCGTCCACCGGCGAGTACGCGAACGCGCCGACGCGGTCCAGCTGCGCCTCGTCGAGGAAATCGAGCAGCTCCTCGAACTCGGCGTCGGTCTCGCCGGGGAACCCGACGATGAAGGTGCTGCGGATGGTGAGCTCAGGGCACATGGCGCGCCAGCGCTGGATGCGCTCCAGGGTCTTGTCCACCGCGCCGGGCCGCTTCATCAGCTTGAGCACGCGCGGGCTGGCGTGCTGGAACGGGATGTCCAGGTATGGCAGCAACTTGCCGTCGGCCATCAGCGGGATCACATCGTCCACGTGCGGGTACGGATAGACGTAGTGCAGGCGCGTCCACGCGCCGAGCTCGGACAGGCCCTCGCACAGCGCCTTCATCCGGGTCTCGTACATCCCGGTGCGCCAGAGCCTGGGCGCGTACTTCAGGTCGACGCCGTAGGCGCTGGTGTCCTGCGAGACCACCAGCAGTTCCTTGACCCCGCCGCGCACCAGCTTCTCGGCTTCGCGCAGGACGTCGTCGACCGGGCGCGACACCAGGTCGCCACGCATCGACGGGATGATGCAGAAGCTGCAACGGTGGTTGCAGCCCTCGGAAATCTTCAGGTACGCGTAGTGCTTCGGCGTCAGCTTCAGGCCGTAATCCGGCAACAGGTTGACGAAGGGGTCGTGCGTCGGCGGCAGCGCCGCGTGCACCGCATCCATCACGCTGGCGTAGTCCTGCGGGCCGCTAATCGACAGCACGTCCGGGTAGGCCTCGCGGATGATCTCGCTGCGCTTGCCCAGGCAGCCGGTGACGATCACCTTGCCGTTCTCCGCCATCGCCTCGCCGATCGCGTCCAGCGACTCGGCCACCGCGGAATCGATGAAGCCGCAGGTGTTGACCACCACCACGTCGGCATCGTCGTAGCTGTTGACCAGGTCGTAGCCTTCGACCCGCAGCTGGGTGAGGATGCGCTCGGAGTCGACCAGCGCCTTCGGGCAACCAAGGCTGACGAAGCCGACCTTGGGTCCGGCGGCGGCGGGATTCTGTCGGGGCATGGCAAGCGATCCGCGCAAGGGCCGCGAATTATAAGCCGCCGCAGGCGCCGGCCCCGGCGTAGGATGGCGTGGGAGGTACGCCATGGGCGATTGGATCCAGCTCGATACCGCCGCCGGCCCGGTGCGCGCCTGGCGGGCAAGCCCGCGGGCGCCTGCGCGCGGCGCCGTGGTCGTGCTGCAGGAGATCTTCGGGGTCAATCCGCACATCCGCTCGGTGGCGGATGGATTCGCGGACGAGGGCTACCTGGCGCTGGCCCCGGCGCTGTTCGATCCGGTGGAGGCCGGGGTGGAACTGGGCTACGACCAGGCAGGCACCGAACGCGGCGTGGCGCTGCGCAACGCCGTGGGCTTCGAACGCGCGGTGCAGGTCGTCGACGCCGCCGCAACCTTGCTGCATCGCGGAGGGTTGCGGGTGGCCGTGGTCGGCTACTGCTGGGGCGGCAGCGTCGCCTTCCTCGCCAATACGCGGCTCGGGCTTCCCGCCGTCAGCTACTACGGCGCCCGGACGACCCCTTTCCTGGACGAGGCCGCGCGCGCACCCATGCTGTTCCATTTCGGGGCGGACGACGCCAGCATCCCGGCCGAGGCGATCGCGCTGCACCGGGAACGCCAACCCTCGGCGCAGGTCCACGTGTATGCAGGCGCCGGCCACGCGTTCAACCGCCAGACCGATCCAGCGCACCATGATCCAGGCAACGCGGCGCTGGCACGCACCCGGACCCTCGCCTTCCTCGCGGAGCACGCGGCATGACTCCCTGGCAACTGCACCCCCAACTGGCGAACGACACCGTGCCGGTGGTCGAACTGCCGCTGTGCGAAGTGCGGCTGGTGGACGATGCCAACCATCCTTGGTTGGTGCTGGTGCCGCGGGTGGCCGGCATGGTCGAGATCATCGACCTCGACCCGGCGCAGCGCACGCAGCTGGCCAGCGACATCGATGCCGCCAGCCGTGCGCTGAAGGCGCTGTTCAAGCCCGACAAGCTCAACGTGGCCGCGCTCGGCAACCTGGTGCCGCAACTGCACGTGCACGTGATCGCGCGCTACCGCGACGACATCGCCTGGCCGCGCCCCGTCTGGGGCGCCGCCGACGCGCGGCCCTACCCACCCGAGTCGCTGGTGGAACGGGTGGCCGCCTTGCGCGCCTTGCTGCCGGGCTGACCCGGCCACGGATGGATCAGCCGCGCACCACGCGGGTGCCCGCGATCAGGTCGTGCCCGCAGCGACGATCCGCGCGGAAGATCAGCAGGACATTGACGATGCCGAGCAAAGGGCCGATGAAGGGGATGTTGCCCACCAGCTGCACCGGGAAGTAGCGCATGCCCAGGATCCGGCCGATCGTCGGCTTGTTGCCGGCCATGTCGACGATGCGGATCTTGAGGAATTTCTTGCCCCAGGTCTGGCCGGTCGCGTTCAGCGGCACGAACTGCACGGCGGCGAACACACCGAAGCCGACCAGGGCCCACATGAGGGTCGTGCCGAAGCCGACTTGCCCGCCGTTCTCGAGCGCCGCCCGCCAGTAGCCGCCCACGAACATCAGCGGCACCAGGATGGCGAGCATGATGAGGCCATCGATGATGGCGGCGCCGAGCCGCGTCCCGCGATCCGCCAACTCGCCATCGGCGATCTCGGCGACAACGGCGTCCGGCGTGCGATACGGATTCTGGTCTTCCATGTGGTCCTCCCCAAGTGTGGATGATGTCGACCCGATCCGGGCCGCGGCACGGACGGCCTCCCCGGCCCTCCACGCGCGGGCTCGAGTCTGTCAGGTTTCCCGCGCGCCTGCAGGGATGTGGATCTTGAACAGCAGGCGGACCGTGCCGGAATCGGCTAGGCTGGAACCCGTGCGCCGGGGGGCGCACCGGACCATCGACTCCACTCTCGCAAGGCGGGCCTGCATGCTGTTGCGCCGCTTCGTCGCCCATGCTCGCAAGCAGGACTGGATGGCCATCGCCATCGAGTTCGTGCTGCTGGTGCTGGGCGTGTTCCTGGGCATCCAGGTCTCCAACTGGAATGCCGAACGCGAAAACCGGCACCAGGCCGCGGTCCTCACCGACCCCTTGCAGGAGGACCGGGGGTCGCCGTGAACGACACCCACGCCACGCCGGTGGAACAACGCCGCTCGCGCTGGCGGCGGTTCTCGCCCTCGATGGGCTGGCGCGCGTTCTGGAGCGAGATCGTGATCGTGGTGCTGGGCGTGGTGATCGCGCTGGCGGCCAACGAGGCGGTGCAGGAATGGAACTGGCGGCAGAAGGTGGCCGACGCCGAAACGCGCCTGCAGGGCGACATCGCGTGGGCGTTCCTGTGGGCGGCCGAAAAGTACGCCAGCCAGCCCTGCGTCGACGCGCAGCTGGCGGCGCTGGCGCGCAAGGTCCTGGAAAGCGCGGATACCTTTGAACAGGTGCCGGTGCAGACGTCCAACGGACCCCAAAAAGTGGTGCGCTTCCCCAACCGCCCCTATCGATTCCCGACCTGGGACGCGTTGATCGCCGACGGCACCGCGAACCATTTTTCGCCGCCACGGCAGGCGTTTCTCGGCCGCCTCAGCAACAGCATGGCTGGCTCCTACGGCGTCGAGATCCAGACCCGGGGCTTGCTAGGGAAGCTGTTGCTGCTGCGCGACCCGATCGCGCTGGACCCGGTGGTGCGCGCGGAGCTGCTGACCCGCATCGGCGAAGTGCGCTCCATCACGTCATTCGAATCGCTGAACGCACAACAGCGGATGCGCCTGATCGCCGACAACGACAGCGCACCCGCCGACGTCGTCGTCGAACGCTTCCTCAATGCCTCCGGCGAGCGCGAGGCCGGCGCCGAATTCTCCGGGATGACGGCCTACTGCAAGGCGGGTGGCTATCCGGTCGCGGATTGGCGGGACTACCGGAAGATCACCGTCAACACCGGCCTCGTCCCCGGCACGGAGGTCCGCAAGTGACCCCGCCGGGCATCGGAGCCGGCGCATGCTGAAGCGCCTCGGCCACGCCTTGCATCGCCAGGACTGGGCGACCATCGCCATCGAGTTCGTGCTGCTGGTGCTGGGCGTGTTCCTCGGCATCCAGGTCGCGAACTGGAACGAGGAACGCCAGCTCGACGCGCGCCGCGGCGCGGCGCTCTCTCGCCTGCATGCGGAGAGCGAAGCCGCGATCGCCTACCTCGAACGCCGGATGGGCGTGATGGCCGGCGAGGCCGAATTGCGGACCGAGGCATTGCGCCGCCTGTCGGACAACGATTGGGCCGGCGCGGATCCCGCGCTGATGGCTCGGGCGCTGGACTCGCTGCAGTACGCACCGGCCGTGTCGCCGCCACGCGGGGTGTACGACGAGCTGATCAGCACCGGGCTGTACTCCGAACTCGGCGACCCGCGCCTGCGCAAGGCGGTGTCGGACTACATCGCGCAGCTCGCCTACCTCGAGCGGCAGGTCGACTTCATCCGTGCACGCCTGGTGGCGCGCAACGACGGCCGCATGTTCGATGGCGCGACGCCGACGTTCGATCCCGGCGAGCGCCGGCAGATCCACACGGCCTACGACTTCCCCGCCCTGTCCGCGAATCCGGCGTTCGTGGCCAACACCGTCGAAAACAACGCCGCCACCATCGCCCAGGTGGACTGGACCCGCGACCTGCTCGACAAGGCCCGGGTGATGTGCGCGGAGATCGCGCGCATCGAAGGCAAGCCCTGCACCACGGGCAAGGAGCCTCGAAAGTGATCCTGCGCCGTTTCTCGCAATCACTGAAGGAACAGAACTGGACCACGATCCTGATCGAGTTCGTCCTGCTCATCGCCGGCGTGTTCCTGGGCATCCAGGCCGCGAACTGGAACGAGCAGCGCGTCGAACAGGCCAAGGCGGAGGCCTACCTCGCACGCATCCGCGTCAACCTGGAGGCCGACGCAACCTCGATCCGCCGTCGCCAGGTCTTCTGGGGCCTGGTGATGCGGCACGGCAAGGACGCGATCCGCTACGCCGAGACCGGCGAGCGCGTGGACGGTTCCGCCTGGAAGACGGTGCTGGCGTTCTACCAGGCCAGCCAACTGTGGCAGTGGGTGACGTCCGACTCGACCTACCAGGAGATGCGCAGCGGCGGCGAACTGGGCCTGATCCGCGACCAAGGGCTGCGCGATGCGCTGTCGCAGTACTACCTGGAGAACGGCTCCGGCACGGCCTACCTGTTCATGCTGCAACCCGAGTACCGCAAGATCGTGCGCGGGCTGACGCCGCAGGTCGTGGCCGACCACATCTGGGCGAACTGCTGGCGGCAGCCCAACCCCGGTGAGCAGTACCTGCCCGACTGCGATGCCCCGGTCACCGAAGCCCAGGCGCAGGCGATCCTCGACGCCTACGTGCGGGATCCAGCGCTCTTGCCGGAGCTCCGCTTCTGGGTGGCCAACCAGGGGGTGGCCATGGGCGTGATCGCCAATTACGCGCCGCTGGTGCAGGACATGCTGGCGCGCACGCGCCAGGACGTGACGCCGTGAGTTTCCTCGCCGAACTGCGTCGCCGCAACGTGATCCGCATGGCCGGGCTGTACCTGGTCGGCGCGTGGCTGGTGACCCAGGTCGCCGCCACCGTGCTGCCGCTGTTCGGCGCGCCCGGGTGGATGGCGCGCAGCGTGGTGGTGGTGCTGGCGATCGGCTTCCTGCCCGCGCTGGTGTTCGCCTGGGTGTTCGAACTCACGCCCGAGGGCCTCAAGCGCGATGCCGAAGTGCCCGCGGCGGCCTCGATCGCGCCGCAGACCGCCCGGCGGATGGACCGGGCGATCATCGTGGTGCTGTTGCTGGCGCTGGGCTTCTTCGCCTTCGACCGCTTCGTGCTGGCCCCCCGCCGCGACGCCGCCTTGGTCGCGGCCACCACCCAAACGGTGCAGGCGTCCGCGGGCAATCGCCGCCCGGCGACCAGCGAGAAATCGATCGCCGTGCTGCCGTTCGTGAACATGAGCGCGGACAAGGACAACGAATACTTCTCCGACGGCATCGCCGAGGAAATCCTCAATGCGCTGGCGCAGGTCAAGGACCTCAAGGTCGCCGGTCGCACCTCGTCGTTCCGGTTCAAGGGCAGGAGCGGCGACCTCAAGGCCATCGGCGCCGCGCTTGGCGTCGCGCACGTGCTGGAAGGCTCGGTGCGCAAGCAGGGCGACAAGGTGCGCATCACCGCCCAGCTGATCCGCGTGCAGGACGGCTACCACCAGTGGTCGGAAGCCTACGACGGCAACCTGCAGGACGTCTTCGCGTTGCAGGAGCGCATCGCCCAGGCCATCGCCGCGAAGCTGAAACTCACGCTGTCCGGGGACCAGGTGCGCAGGCTGGTCGATGCCGGCACCCAGGACCAGCAAGCCTACGACCTGTACCTGCAGGCATCGTCCATCTTCGACCGCCGCGACGGCGCGCGCATGCTGGATGCCGTGAAACTGCTGGAACGGGCGATCGCGCTCGACCCGGGTTACGCCCGTGCGTACTCCCGGCTGTCGGCGGTGCACGCCATCCTGCCGACCTATGTGCCAGGCCACTACGCGGATCGCGAAAAGCAGGTACGCGCCAATGCGCGTCGCGCAATCGAACTGGATCCACGCCTGGCCGAACCTTGGGCGGCGATGGCGATGGCCGCACCGCTGTCCGGCGACGGATTGATCGAGTCGCGCGAATATTTCGAGAAGGCCCTGCGCCTCGATCCCGACGACATCACCAGCAATTTCTGGTTCGGGCTCACGTTGGTCCGCAGCGGCTACAAACGCGCCGGGGTGGCACGCATCGACCACGCGCTGGCCGTCGACCCGCTGGTACCGAACGTGATGCGCTGGCGCGGGGTGCTGTACCTGCGGGATGGCGACATCGACGATGCCACGCCGTTGCTGGAACGCGCCTGGTCCGCCGGCCTGCGACTGGCAGGGCGCGAACTGGGCGAGATCGCATTCCGTCGTGGCGAACGCGAGCGCGCCAAGCGGATCTGGGTGGACGGCTCTGACCCGATGCTTGGCCAGTTGCGGCCAGTGTCTCGACAAGCGCTCGCCGACGGCTTGATCGGTGGCGATGCCGCAGCCCGCAAGCACGCAGTCGCCGCGATCGAGGCCTACCTCCGTTCCGATCCGGAATTCGTGCCCGGCATGATGTCCCTGTGGCTGGCGCAACTCGGCGCTGGCGCACAGGCGATGGAACTGGAACGCACGCGGGTGAAGGTGGACAACACCGACTTCATGGCCTACCTGTTCAGCCCGGCCGGCAAATCGCTGCGCGCGTTGCCGGAGTTCCCGGCCTACATCCAGGCCAAGGGCTTCCCGGCCCTGTGGGACAAGTACGGCCCGCCGGACATGTGCATGAAGTCCGCAAGCGGCGATTACGCCTGCCGGTGAAGGCGACGAGGGACACGACCATGCTGCTGCGCCGCTTTTCGCAATCGTTGAGGGAGCAGAACTGGACGGCCATCGCGGTCGAGTTCGTGCTGCTGGTCGCCGGTGTATTCCTGGGCATCCAGGCCGCGAACTGGAACGAGGAACGCACCGAACGCGCGCTGGTGCGCGGCCACTTGACCGAGATCGCCCAGGACCTGCGCACGCACGAAACCGTCGGCGAGGAGCTCATCGACTCGGCGAAGATGCGCATTGCCGCCGTCGACTACATCTACCAGGAAGCCTTCGGCACCCGCCTGCCCACCACGATCATGCTGGCATCGAGGGCGTGGAAAGGTCCGCACGTCGAGCCCTTCCCGCCCGGCCAACTTGACCAGTTGCTGGGCTCGATCAACCTGGTGCGCGTGTCGGTGCGCTCGCGCAATGCCTACGAGTCGCTGATCAATTCGGGTCGCCTGGGACTGCTGAAGAATCGCGAACTGGCGCGCCACATCCAGACCTACTACGGAAACTACGACGACCTGCTGGACACGCAGACCAACGTGTTCCGCATCTTCCGGACCGAAGGCGTGGTCCACCAGCAGTATCCGATGGGACTGTCGGTCTTCGACCAGCGCCCGGCATCGGACATCGTGGCCCTCGCGCGGGACAATCCGGGATTCGCCGCATACCTGCGCAGCCAGCGCGAGTGGGCCATCCTCAACTGGAACCTGCTGCACAACAGCAGCCTGGAAACCAAGGCGTTGCGGCTCGCCATCGACGAGGAGCTGGCCGAGCCATGATCCCCCTCCTGCGCAACGCCCGCCACCGCCTGCTGGCCGAGAACCGCTTGACCCGCTACCTGGCCTACGCGGTGGGCGAAATCGTGCTGGTGGTGGTCGGCATCCTCATCGCGCTGCAGATCAACAACTGGAGCGACGCGCGCAAGGACCGCCAGAAGGAACTCGTTCACCTGGCCAACATCCGCGCCGACCTGGTGGCCAACATCGCCGCGATGGACCGCACCCTGGAGGTCCGCACCGCGCGGATCGCGGCGGCGCGCAGGATCCTCGACCACTTCAACGGCAAGCCGATCGAGGACGCCAGCGCATTCAACGCCGACGGTATCGGCATCTACAACTGGGAACGCTTCTACCTCGGCGACAACAGCTATCAGGAACTGGTGAACTCCGGCAATTTCTCGCTGCTCCGCAACCACGCGATCAAGGACCAGTTGCTGGACATCCAGGCGCTCTACCGGAGGATGGAGGGCGAGGAGGACCACTACCGCTTCGACACCGAGACCGCGCTGTACAAGCCGCTGTACGAGACCATGGACACCGAGGCGCTGGTCGCCGACTACGAATACGCGGCATCGGGCGGCAGGTCCGGGCGCAAGGGCGCGGTGGACGTCGCGACGTTCGAGGCCTACCTGCGCAACCGCACGCTGAAGAATGGCTTCATGATGACCATCCTCGAGTACGGGACGATGAACGCGCAGATGGAAGAGTTGCGGCGAAGCTGCCGCACGCTGATCGAAGCGATCGATGCGGAAACCAAGCGCGGTTGAATCCGCGCCTCAGGTCTTCGGCAGGGTGACCCCGGTCTGGCCCTGGTACTTGCCGCCGCGGTCCTTGTAGCTGGTCTCGCAGACGTCGTCGGGATCGGCCTGGAAGAACAGCATCTGCGCTACGCCCTCGTTGGCGTAGATGCGCGCCGGCAGCGGCGTGGTGTTGCTGAACTCCAGCGTGACGTGCCCTTCCCACTCGGGTTCCAGCGGGGTCACGTTGACGATGATGCCGCAGCGCGCGTAGGTGCTCTTGCCGAGGCAGACCACCAGGGTGTCGCGGGGGATGCGGAAGTACTCGACGGTGCGCGCCAGCGCGAACGAATTCGGCGGGATGATGCACTCGTCGGCCACCACGTCGACGAAGCTTTTCGGGTCGAAGTGCTTGGGATCGACGATGGTGGAGTTGATGTTGGTGAACACCTTGAACTCGCGCGAGCAGCGCACGTCGTAGCCGTAGCTGGAGGTGCCGTAGCTGACGATGCGCTGGCCGTCGACCTGCTTCACCTGGCCCGGCTCGAACGGCTCCAGCATGCCGTGCTCCTGGGCCATGCGGCGGATCCAGCGGTCGCTCTTGATGCTCATGCGGGTCTTCGTCGGGACGGGGTCGCCATTCTAAGCCAAGCCCCCGGGCCCGCCGCCCGCGGCGGCGGGGACGCCCCGCTCAGCCCAGCAATTGCGCCAGGATCCCGCCACGCAGCTTCGGGCGCTGGTCGAGTTCGGCCAGCAAGGCTCGCGCGACCGCGCGATACGCCCGTGCCGCCGCCGAATCCGGCCGGGCGACCACGATCGGCGCGCCGGCATCACCCTGCTCGCGGATGCCGATCTCCAAGGGCAACGCGCCCAGCACCGGCACCCCGTGGCGCGCCGACATCCGCGCCGCGCCGCCCTCGCCGAACAGGTGCTCGGCATGGCCGCAGGCGCTGCAGACGTGGACGGCCATGTTCTCGACCAGGCCGAGCACCGGGATCGAGACCTTCTCGAACATCTTCAGCGCCTTGCCCGCGTCGAGCGTGGCCACGTCCTGCGGAGTGGTCACCACCACCGCGCCCGCGACCGGGATCTTCTGCGCCATGGTCAGCTGGATGTCGCCGGTCCCGGGCGGCAGGTCGACCACCAGCACGTCGAGGTCGCCCCAGCGGGTGTCGTTGAGCAGCTGGGTCAGCGCGGAGGTCGCCATCGGCCCGCGCCAGATCGTCGGCGCGTCCTGGTCCACCAGCAGCCCGATCGACATCGCCGCCACGCCATGCGCGCGCATCGGCTCGATGGTCTTGCCGTCGGGACTCTCCGGGCGCCCGGACAGGCCCAGCATCATCGGCACGCTGGGGCCGTAGATGTCGGCGTCGAGCACGCCCACCGCCAGGCCTTCGGCGGCCAGCGCCAACGCGAGGTTGACCGCGGTGGTGGACTTGCCCACCCCGCCCTTGCCGGAACCGACGGCGATGATGTTGCGGACGTTGGCGAGCGGCTTGAGCTCGCCCTGCACGGCGTGGGGAGGAAGGCGCGGCATGGTGGGACCTGCGGGGGATGCAACCGGGGTGCGCATGCTGCCCCCCCGCCGCCAGCCCCGGCAAGTGCGAACGGTTTCAGGTCAGCGCCGTCCGCGTCGTTGGGAGGCTGCCTGCGACTACGCATCGCCAAAATGCCGGCCCCTGCCGCCATCTCCACCGCGGCGCGGCAGTGCGCTGCTAATCTTCGAGATTCGAAATGACCGCCCCGGGGACCCATCCATGACGCTATCCATGCCGACACGACACTTGCTCGCCCTCGCCCTCGCCACCGCCAGCCTGGCATCCACGGCGGGGGAACCGATTCCAGTCGAGGCCCTCGCGAAACTGCCCGACATCCAGTCGGTCTCGATGAGCGCCGATGGCAAGAACGTGGTCGCGCTGGTCGCTGCGCCCGGCGGGGACGGCAGCGCCACCGCCCTGGCGAGCTGGGACCTCGGCAACCTCGACGCGGGCTCGCGGATCACGCCCTCGGGCGACCGCATGAAGTTCGTGGCGGCGAATGCGATGAAGGCTGACCGCATCCTCGTCATCGCGCGGCAGGAATGGACCGGGCAACTCGGCGGCTGCGGCGAGGGCAAGACCAACGGCGCCACCAAGACCTTCGTCAGCAAGACCTACCTGACCGACACCAGCCAGAAGAAGTTCGACGAGGCCTTCGCCGCGAAGACCAGCAAGATCGACATGGACGAGGACATGCGGCGCTGCCTGGAGCTCGTGGGCACCTCGTCGCTGGTCAACACGCTGCCGCTGGATCCCGACAACGTCATCATCACCCAGATGGATCCGCGCACGTTCGGCAGCAATTACATGCTGTACAACCTGCGCACCGGGGA
>JAFLEB010000149.1 GCA_017302075.1 Lysobacterales bacterium | reverse complement strand
CGCTGGACGTGATCAAGGCGGTGCGCAAGGTCTGGGACGACCAGATCGTCCCGCAGCTGCCGCAGGGCATCAAGGCGACCATCCCGTACGACAGCACCGAGGCGATCCAGGACGCGATCGACGAGGTGATCAGCACGATCGTGGAAGCGCTGGTCATCGTGATCGTGGTGATCTTCCTGTTCCTCGGCTCGCTGCGCAGCGTGCTGATCCCGGCGGTCACCATCCCGCTGTCGCTGGTCGGCGGCCTGTTCCTGATGCTGCTGATGGGCTTCACCATCAATCTGCTCACCCTGCTGGCGATGGTGCTGGCGATCGGCATCGTCGTGGACGACGCGATCATCGTGCTGGAGAACATCCACCGCCACATCGAGGAAGGCATGTCGCCGTACGACGCCGCCATCCGCGGCGCGCGCGAGCTGGCGTGGCCGGTGGTGGCGATGACCACCACGCTGGTCGCGGTGTACCTGCCGATCGGCTTCCAGGGCGGCCTCACCGGCGTGCTGTTCACCGAGTTCGCGTTCACCCTGGCCGGCGCGGTGCTGCTGTCCGGCGTGATCGCGCTGACCCTCACCCCGATGATGAGCTCCAAGATCCTGAAGGCGCACGACCCCGCGCACCCGAAGGGCAAGCTGGAGCTGTGGCTGGACGTGAAGTTCGAGAAGCTGCGCCAGGGCTACCAGCGGCGCCTGCACGGCACCATGGAGACCAAGGCGGTGGTGGCCGCGTTCGGCCTGATCGTGCTGGTCAGCTGCGCGTTCCTGTACACCAGCGCGCCCAAGGAACCCGCGCCGCTGGAGGACGAGGGCTTCATCTTCTCGGTGGCCAGCGCGGATCCCACCGCGACGCTGGATTACGTGGAGCGCTACACCGCGGAGATCACCCGCATCTCCAAGGGCGTGCCCGAGGTGCAGGACTACTTCCTGTTCAACGGCGGTTTCGGCGGCAGCGGCGGCGGCGCCAGCCCGATGGCGATGGCCGGCTTCGTGCTGAAGCCGTGGAGCCAGCGCGAGCGCTCGACCAACCAGGTGCTGCAGCAGGAGCTGCAGCCGAAGATGTCGCAGGTCACCGGCCTCAACGTGTTCGCGCTGGTCCCGCCTTCGCTGCCCAGCGCGGGCGGCGGCGCGGGCGGCGGTGAGTTCATCATCGGCGGCGTCGGCGAACTGGCGCAGCTGGCCGACCTGGCCGACCAGATCGTGCAGAAGGCGATGGCGAGCAAGCGCTTCATCTTCCTCGACAAGGACCTGAAGATCGACAAGCCGCGCATCGAGGTGAACATCGACCGCGACAAGGCGGCGACGCTCGGCATCGACATGCGCACGCTGGCCGCGGACATGTCGGCGATGCTGGCGGGCGGGTATTCCAACCTGTTCTCGATGCAGAACCGCTCGTACCGGGTGATCCCGCAGGTGCAGCGCGACAGCCGGCTCAACGCCAGCGACCTCGAGCACTACTACACGCGCACCCGCGACGGCACGCTGATCCCGCTGTCGACCATCGTCACCTTGAAGGAAAGCACCCAGCCGCAATCGCTGAAGCGCTTCCAGCAGCTCAACGCGGTGTCGATCACCTTCGCCCCGCGCCCCGGCGTGAGCAAGGGCGAAGCGCTGGCGATTCTCGACCAGGCCGCGAAGGAGGTCCTGCCGCAGGGCTTCAGCGTCGACTACGCCGGCGAGTCGCGCCAGTTCATGCAGGAAGGCTCGGCGATGCTGCTGACCCTGGCGCTGGCGCTGGTGGTGATCTTCCTGGTGCTGTCGGCGCAGTTCGAGAGCTTCCGCGACGCCTTGATCATGCTGCTCACGGTGCCGATGGCGATCTGCGGCGCGCTGCTCACGCTCAACGTGCTCGCGCTGGTCGCCAACGTGCTGCAGTTCTCCGGCATCGAGGCC
This sequence comes from Lysobacterales bacterium, assembly GCA_017302075.1. Lineage (GTDB taxonomy): Bacteria > Pseudomonadota > Gammaproteobacteria > Xanthomonadales > Xanthomonadaceae > Thermomonas > Thermomonas mangrovi. The sequence goes on along the minus strand of JAFLEB010000149.1, from coordinate 3,352 downwards.
TTCCCGGGGATGAGCATCAACATCTACACCCAGGTGGGTCTGGTGACCCTGGTGGGCGTGATCTCCAAGCACGGCATCCTGATCGTGGAGTTCGCCAACAAGCTGCAGATCGAGCAGGGCCTGTCGAAGCGCGAGGCGATCGAGGAGGCCACCGGCATCCGCCTGCGCCCGGTGCTGATGACCACCGCCGCGCTGGTGTTCGCGATGATCCCGCTGCTGCTGGCCAAGGGCCCGGGCGCGGCCTCGCGCTTCTCGATGGGCGTGGTGATCGCCTCCGGCATGACCATCGGCACGCTGTTCACCCTGTTCGTGCTGCCGGCGTTCTACCTGTACCTCGCGCGCGACCACGCGCACGACCGCCAGCTGGACGCCGACGCGCAGGGCGACGCCCTGCCGCCGCCGGAACCCCAACACGCTTAATCGACACGAAATGAGAAAACGCCCGGGGAACCGGGCGTTTTTCTTGAGCTTGTCCCTCCCCCCTCGTGGGAGAGAGTGCCGAAGGCGGGTGAGGGGCGCTCTTCGCATCGCCATGCCCAGCATCCCCTCATCCGCCCTGCGGGCTGTCTCCCACAAGGGGAGAAGGAAGTGCTACGCCAGCACCGGAATCCGCAGATGCCGCGCCATCGCCACCGGATCCGCATCCGGCGCGTGCGGCAACACGCCCCAGCACGGCGCGGGCAGGCGCGCGCGCAGCATCCCGAGGTTGTCTTCCACCCGCTCCATCGCCGGGTCCACGTGCGACCCGATCCAGCCCGCGAGGTGCGCGCCATCGACGGCGATCGCTCGCGCGCTGAGCAGCGCATGGTTGAGGCAACCCAGGCGCAGGCCGACCACCAGGACCACGGGCAGGCGCAGTGCGCGCACCAGGTCCGCCTGCATCAGCGCCGCCGACAGCGGCGCCGCCCAACCGCCCACGCCCTCCACCACCAGCGCATCGACCCGCGTCGCCAAGCGCGCATGGGCATCGAGGATCGGCGGCAGCGTCACCTCGATCCCCGCATCGCGCGCGGCGAGCTCCGGCGCCAGCGGGTGCGCCAGGGCGAACGGATTGATGTCGTCGTAACGCAGGCCCGGGGCGCCTGCCGCCTGCAGCGCCAGCGCATCGGCGTTGCGCCACACGCCATCGATGCACTCGCAGCCGCTCGCTACCGGCTTCATGCCGGCCGCGCGCAGGCCGTGCCCGTGCAGGGCATGCAGCAGCGCGCTACTCGCCAGGGTCTTGCCGATGCCGGTATCGGTGCCGGTCACGTAGAGCGCGAACATCAGGCCTCCGGCGGCAGCAGCGCCAGTTGCCGGCGGGTGGCGCGACGCACCACCGGCGTGGCGAGGTTGAGGGTGAAGTAGATGAAGCCCGGCAGGCCCAGCAACCAGCCGCTCGCGCTGTCGCGCGTGGCCGGGATCGCCAGCGCCAGCAGGATCGAGACCAGGGCCACCGCCGGGATCAGGGCCCACTGCAGCCATGCCATCCGCAATTCGATGCGCTCGCGCGCGTCCAGCCCGAGGCGGTCGCGCTCGCGCCAGGCATGCCGGTACAGGAGCGCCATGACGGCACCGAGCGATCCGAAGGCGACGCCGAAGGTGAGGAACAGCAGGGAGACGTCGCGGAAACTCGTCATCGCGAAGTTGGCCGGGAAGAAGCCGTTGCTCAGCGATGCGAACAGCACCGCGAACACGATCCGCATCGGGTACACGAAGACCAGCACCAGGAACACCAGCAGCAGGCTCAGCCGCCGCGACGCGGCATCGTCGAGGCCGTAGCGCCGGCTCCACTCGGCATGCCCGCTCCAGAAGCGCACGATCAGCAGGAAGCTGGCCGCATAGGCGGGCAGGCCGCGCAGCGCGCTCCACAGTTCCTCACCGCTGGTGGGGATGTGGTCGCCGGCGATCGCCAGCAAGGTCAGGGCGAAGGCGAAGGCGGCATCGACGAACGCCTCCAGCCGCGTGGTCTTGTCGCCGCGTTCCGGCAACCCCGGCATTCCCATGCATCGCTCCCGAATCGCCCGGCGGCGGGCGTGGCGCGATGGTAATGGCTGCGACCCGCATTGCTACACTGGCGGCATGAGCTTCTCCGCCACCACGCTGACCGGCAGCAAGCCGGCGCAATACGCGCAACTGCTGGCGCAGGCGCGCGCCCTCCTGCACGGCGAACGCGACCGCATCGCCAACGCCGCCAACCTGTCCGCGCTGGTGTACCAGGCCCTGCCCGACCTGAACTGGGTGGGCTTCTACTTCTACGACGGCACCGAGCTGGTGGTCGGCCCGTTCCAGGGCCTGCCGGCCTGCGTGCGCATCCCGCTCGACAAGGGCGTCTGCGGCGCCGCCGCGCGCACGCGCCAGACCCAGCGCATCGAGGACGTGCACGCCTTCCCCGGGCACATCGCCTGCGATTCCGCCAGCAACTCAGAACTGGTGGTGCCGCTGGTCGGTGCCGACGGCGCCCTGCTGGGCGTGTTCGACCTCGACAGTCCGCTGCCCGCGCGTTTCGACGTTGAAGACCAGCAAGGCCTGGAAGCGATCGCCCGGGCGTACGTGGAGTCGCTGCAGTGAGCACAGGCGCGAGGGGCACCGGCCCCAAGCTGCGCAACATCGGGCCCAAGTCCGCCGCCTGGCTGCGCCAGGTCGGGTTGCGCTCGCTCGACGACCTCGCCGCCATCGGCGCGGTCGAGGCGTACATGAAAGTGCGCCGCGCCGGCTTCAAGCCGAGCCTCAATCTATTGTACTCGCTGGAAGGCGCACTGCTCGACTGCCATTGGCAGGAAGTACCGGACGCGCGCCGCCAGGAGCTGGTGCTCGCCGCCGAAGCCGCGATCGCCCTGTTGCCGCCGCCGCGCGGGCGCCCGGCCGCCGCGCCGGTGACCACCACCCAGCATGCCGACGAACGCCCCGCCGCGAGTGGCCTGGGGCTGTTCGACGACGACCGCGGCAGCGAACCCGCCGCCGACTGAGCGCCGCGTTCGCGTACACTGCGCGGGCTTCAGGTGATCGCGCGTCGGCAAGCCGCGCGATTGAAACGGGAAGCCGGTGACGATGCGCGCAAGCGCCTCCAGTCCGGCGCTGCCCCCGCAACGGTAAGCGAGACAAGCCTGGCATCGGCCACTGTGCACGCATCCACGGATGCACGCATGGGAAGGCGCCAGGCGGGAACGGGCCTGCCCCGTTCCGCCCGCGAGCCCGGAGACCGGCCCGGAGCATGACTGGTGGCGATGCGGTGGGCGTCGCGCGGCCTTGCGTTGCGCCCGCGCCGCGCCTGCGTCCGTCCTCCCTCCGCGTCCGCCATCGCCCCTCGACCCAGGGCGCGCGGGCGTGCGCGCCGGAGGACCACCCCATGCAATCCCGTTCCGACTTCCGC
>JAFLEB010000148.1 GCA_017302075.1 Lysobacterales bacterium | reverse complement strand
TCCACCCGCAGCCTCGCGGTGGCATGGGAGATGTGGGATCGCGGCAGCTGGCTGGTGCCGCTGTTCAACGGCGCGCCGTATTCGCACAAGACGCCGCTGCTGCCGTGGCTGATCCATGCGGGCTGGGCGGTGGGCGGGGTCAACGACGTGTGGCCGCGCCTGCTGATGGTGGCGCTGGGCGCCGTGGTGGTCGCGCAGGCGGGTGTGCTCGCGCGCCGGCTGTATCCCGACCGGCCGCGGATGCCGGCGCTGGCCGCATGGGCGATGGCGGGGTTCTGGTACTTCTTCCTGTTCGCGCTGCAGGTGATGTACGAGTTGCCGCTGGCGGTCGCGGTGCTCGGCGGCCTGCTGGCGCTGTGCCGCCGCCGCGGCGACGCGTGGGTGCCGTGGTGGCCCGGCCTGGCGCTGGCGGTCGGCTTCGGCTTGCTGGCGAAGGGGCCGGTGGTGCTGTTGCACCTCGGCATCCCGTTGCTGGCCGCGCGCTGGTGGCATCCGTTGGCGCAACGCGAGGGCGCCGCCTTCGCCCGGCGCGCCGGGGTGGCGGTGCTCGCCGGCATCGGCCTGTTCGCGCTGTGGCTGGTGCCCGCGCTGGTGCTGGGCGATCCGCAGTACCGCGAGGCCTTGCTGGTCACCCAGACCGCGGGCCGGATCAAGGACAGCTTCGACCATGCCGAGCCGTGGTGGTGGTATGCGCCACTGTTGTTGGCGCTGATGGCGCCGTGGTGGTGGTCGGCGTGGTGGTGGCGGCAGGTGCCGGCGCTGTGGCGCGAGTCCCGCCACCGCTTCGCGTGGAGCTGGCTGCTCGGGATGGTGCTGGCCTTCAGCCTGATCAGCGGCAAGCAGCCCTACTACCTGCTGCCCGACTTCGCCGCGTTCGCCCTGCTGCTGGCGGCGGCGGCGGACGCGCGGCCACGACTCGGCTGGGTCGGCGGGATCGCGGTGCTGCTCCTCGGCGGGCTGATGCTCGCGGCGCGCCTGCTGGCCGTGCGCATCGACCAGCCGTTCCCGCCGGAGCTGCTGGCCAGCGTGCCGCTGGCCGGTGCCGCGCTGGTCGTGGTCGGCATCGCGATGCTGCGCTGGCGCAGCCTGCCGGCGCAGGCGCTCGGCGTGCTGCTCAGCTTCGCCCTGCTGCACGCGGCGGCCACGCCCTTGCTCAAGGCGCAGTTCGACTTCACCCCGACCGCGCGCCTGCTGGGCGAGGCCGAGCGCGCCGGCACCCGCATCGCCTTCCTCGGCGAATACCAGCTGCAGTTCCATTTCGCCGGGCGCCTGCACGCCCCGCTCGCGGTGCTCGACGAGGCCGATGCGCGGCGCTGGGCGGAAGCCCATCCGCGCGACCTCATCGTGGTCAATACCCGCGAGGCATGGACGCTGGCGGGCCCGCGGCCGGTACACCAGCAGCGCTGGCGCACGCGCTGGATCCAGGTCTGGCGCGCCGGCGAATGGCGGGCGCTGCCGGCCCAGCAGCTACCACTGCAGCCGACGGCCGGCCAGCTGCGTTACCAGCCGCGCTGACAGGGCCTCGGCCGCCTCGCGCGGCAGGTGGCGCAGGTGCAGCGGCGGGCCGAACGGGGTGGCGCCGGCGGTGTCCAGCAGCAGGCTGGCCATGCCGAGGCGGCGGTCGAGTGGCGATTGCGACAGCCGCACGGCCTGCAGCTTGCCGATCTCGGCGAGGTTCCACGCCTTCGACAGCCAGCCGCTGCGCCAGGCGACCAGCCGGCCGTTGCAGGCCCAGCCGCAGGCATCGGCGATCCGCCGCGCGCGCCACAATTGCAAGGGCACGGCGAGCAGGCCGAGCGCGCCCCACGCGCCGAAGCGCAGCGCCAGCAACCCGGTCGCCAGGAGCACGACGACCAGTCCCGGCAGCGCGATCCGCCGCCACGCGCCACGATGCAGCGGCTGCCAGTCGAGCGTGTCCCAGCCCATGCCGGGCAGGAAATGCGCCAGCAGCGCGTCGCAGCGCGCCGGGGTGGCGATCGGGGCGATGTCCTTGAGCGCATGCACGCCGGCTTCGCGGCCGCGCTGGCCGCTGGCGGTGTCGACCCGCAGGCTGCGGCGGTCGAACCAGCGGTGCAGCACGCCCTCGCGCAGCGACCAGGCCTGGATGCGCCGTCGCCTGGCCGAGGCGCGCGAACGCGCGAGCAGGCCGCGTTCGACCAGGAGGCGGCCGTCGTCCTCGCGCAGGGCGAAGCCGTGGTACTGCAGGATCGCCAGCGCCACCGACAGCAGGCGCACCGCGACCAGCGCGGCGACCAGCAGGGTCGCGGTGGCCAGCCCGATCGCCAGCGGGCTGTCGTGGGCATGCGCGCCGATGGTGCGGGTCAGCCAGCCGAACGCGAGCTTGCCCCAGCGTTCGACGACCACGCGGAAGACGTCGTCGCCGGCCTGTGCCAGCACGCCGAACGCGGCCGCCACCACCAGCATCCCGCGGTTGGAGATCAGCCCCAGGCGGATCAGTTCCGGCGTTGACAGGGTCAGCAGCGGCGCGGCGGGCGCGGCGTCCGCCGCCACCTCGCTGCCGGCCGCCTGTCCGCGCCCGCGCACCAGCGCTTCCAGCGCCAGCGCCTGGTCCATCCGCAGCACGCGCATCTGCGCTTCCGGCTTGATCCCGCCGGCGGACTCCAGGCGCACTTCTGCGACCCCGGCCAGCCGGTGCAGCAGCGACTGCTGCAGGCTGACGTTGTGGATCCGCGCGAACGGGATCTCGCGCCGGCTGCGGTGCAGCCAGCCGCTGCGGATGGTGATCGCGTCGCGCCCCAGCTGGTAGCGGTAGGTGAGGTACTGCGCCAGCGACGCGACCACCAGCGCGCCCATGGCGAGCAGGCCCCACAGGTCGTTGCGGTCGCCGCGGCCGGCGAACAGCAGCACCACCAGCGGCACGATGAACTGCTTGAGCTGGGCGAGCAGCACGAACAGCCACGACAGCGGGTGCAGGCGATGCTCGCGGCCGTCGCGCGGGAGCGTGCCCGGGTCGTCGATGCGCGGGTCCATCGCTACAGCGCGTCCCCGGCGTCGTCGAGCTGCCGCGCCAGCGCGTCGCGCAGGGCCTCGGCGTCGGCTTCGTCCAGCCCGCGCACGGTGATCCCGCTGAGGTGCACCGCGGCGGTGTGGACCACCAGGGTGGCCAGTCGGAAGCGGCGCTCCAGCGGCCCGTGCTTGAGGTCCACGTGCTGCACCCGGCTGGCCGGGACGCGGGTCTCGCGCCACCAAAGCCGGCCCTGCCGCAGCCACAGGCCTTCGGCGTCCAGCTTCCAGCGCTGGTGGCGCAGGCGCCTTCCCAGCCATGCGCCGAAGCCGCCGCCGAGTACCAGGGCGAGGCCGCCCAGCCCGATGCGCAGGCCGCCGCCGAGTCCATCCGCCGCGGCCAGCGGGCCGGCGACCGCACCGATCGCACACAGCGCAAAGATCGCGGCCAGGAAGCCCGCATGCAGGCGCACCGCGCGCGCCGGCGGGGCATGCCAGTCGGCGGTCGGCGGCGGCGTGGCGCCGGGTTGATCGATCGAGGCGGAGTCGGTCATGGCGCGGGCTTGTAGGGGTTGGTCTCGCCGCTGGCCGGCGGGCGGTATTTGTAGCGCTTGTAGGTCCACTGGTACTGCGCGAAGTCGCGGCGGGCGATCGCCTCGACCCCGGCGTTGAGCGCGACCACCGCGAGCGCCGGGTCGGGATCGGCGATGCCGTCGGGCGCCTCCGCGACGTGCAGGGCGAAGCGCGGCGCGCCCGTGCCTGGCAGGCGTTCGCACCAGGCGAACAGCACGCGCGCGCCGCTGCGCGCGGCGAGCCGGCCGAGCAGGGTCATGGTCAGCGCCGCGCGGCCGAAGAACGGGGCGAACGCGCCGTCGCCGACCCGCGGCTGCTGGTCCGGCAGGATGCCGACCACGCCGCCGCGTTGCAGCCGCTTGAGCAGGGTGCGTACGCCCGCGGCCTCGGCGCGGACCTGTTCCACCTGGCCGCCGGCATTGGCGCGGACGCGGCGCAGGAAGGCTTCGCCCACCGCGGATTCCGGCGGGCGGTACAGGATCGCCAGCGGGGTCTTCGCGGCGAGCCACTGGTTCAGCAGCTCCCAGTTGCCCATGTGCGGGGCCGCCACGATCAGCCCGCGACCATCGGCCAGGGCGGCATCGAACAGGGCCTCGCCGTGGACCTCGGCGATGTAGGCCAGGTTGCGCGCCGGCGGGCGCGTCCACAGGCGCAGGGTTTCGAAGGCCTGGCGGGAGGTGGTGCGCAGGATCTCCCGCAGCAGGGCTTCGCGGGCGGCGGGCGCCAGGTCCGGGCGCACCAGCTCGAGGTTGCGCCGCGCCACCCGCGCCTCGCGGCCATTGCTGGCCCGCGACAGCCAGGCCATGGCATCGGCCAGCGCGCGCAGGACCGGCCAGGGCAGGCGTGCCGCAGTCCAGGCGAGCGCGTACAACAGGGCGGCGGCGGCTTCGGTCATCGGGTCCATTGTGGAGGAGCGGCGTCGGCCGCGACCAGACTGCGGTGGCGCGCCTTCCCCGATGCCTACAATGGGCCATGCTCAGCCTCATCCAGCGCGTCTCGTCCGCCTCGGTCAGCGTCGACGGCGAGGTGGTCGGCGCGATCGGCCCCGGCCTGCTGGCGCTGGTCGGGGTCGAGCCAGGCGACGGCGAGGCGCAGGTCGCCCGGATGGCCGAGCGCCTGCTGGGCTACCGGGTGTTCGCGGACGAGGCCGGCAGGATGAACCGCTCGCTGGCCGACACCGGCGGCGGGTTGCTGCTGGTCAGCCAGTTCACCCTGGCGGCCGACACCCGCTCGGGGATGCGCCCGAGTTTCACCAGCGCCGCGCCCCCCGAGGATGCCGAACGCACGTTCAATGGCCTGGTCGCGGCCTGCCGCGCGCGCCATGCGGCGGGGGTGGAAACCGGCCGGTTCGGTGCCCATATGGTGGTGAGCCTGGTCAACGACGGGCCGGTGACCTTCCTGCTGCGGCCCTGACGGCGCAAGCTGAACGCGCCGGCCGGGCAGGCCCCGACCCCGGCTGGTATAATGCTGGGTTCCCTCGCGTCGTTCGACGCACCCCACCGACACGGTAGCCCGATCCATGGCCAACGAACGGCAGACAGCCCCGCAATCCGACATCAAGCTCCTGATTTCCAAGGGGTTGGAGCAGGGTTACCTGACCTACGCCGAAGTCAACGACCACCTGCCCGACGACATGGTCGACCCGGAGCAGATCGAAGACATCATCGGCATGATCAACGGCATGGGCATCGAGGTGCACGAGGTCGCGCCCGACGTCGAGACCCTG